>CADCWE010000260.1 GCA_902806325.1 uncultured Thermomicrobiales bacterium
GTCCCGATCGGGACGGCCTCGTTCGCGCGTGCGCTCGGAGTCGGGGACGACCGCTAAGAGATCGCCGTCGGCGTCGGCGCGGCATCGTCGTTGGCCGCCGCGGTTTCGGCGGCGGCCTCGCCGGTTTCGAGGGCGTCGGTTTCGTCGTCGTCCGTGCCGCCGGAGACGGAGGTGACGGTGGCGACCGCCGACGGGGTCATCAGCGCCTCGCTACCGGGGGTGGCGAGGCCACCCTCGCGGGAGCCGGCCGGAGAAGCCAGGACCAACAGCGCGAGGGTGCGATCCTCGGCCCGGCCAATCGCAATCGCATCGTAGGCCATTCCGGCTTCCAGTTCCACGTCGGAGCGCAGAACCACGGAATCTTCGCCGGCCTCATGAACTTCCAGGGTCAGGGCGCCGGCATCGGTGGTCAGGTAATCCGAAGCGTCCCGGAAATCGACGCCTTCGAAGATCAACTCGCCACCACTGATCCCGACATCAATCCCGCCCGCGTCCGGGGAGGCGTGGAGAAGGCGGATCCGGGACTGGTTCTCCGGCAGCGGCGAAAGATCGACCTCGTTGACGGTGCCCTCGATCTCCTCCAGGGTGCCGGTGGCGGTGATCTGGTAGGCCTGGCCGGGGGTCAGATCCAACTCCGTGTCGATCACGGCGTTGTCCGGCTCGGATCCGGCCGCGGTGACCTGGACCGTGCGGTCGTCGCCGCTGGGCAAGGGCAGGAACTCGGTCGCGGTGCCGAAGGCGAGACCCTGGGCGAGGATCGAGTCGTTGACGTAGACGTCGACGTCCGGCGACCCCGGGGAGGCGTGGACGATCCGGACGCAGGCGTCACCGACCCCGCCGTCGAGCCCCAGAACCTCGCCGCAGGGGCGGGAAACGTTGGTCACCAGCGACAGCAGTTGCAGGCTCTGGTCGCCGAGTTGGCCGAGCGCCAGCACGTCGTAGACGCGACCGGCGAGGAACGTCAGATCCGGCACGGTTAGCAGCACGCGGTCGTCCTCGCCGCCGCGGACATCCAGGCTGTAGGTACCGGGGTCGACGTCGGTGTAATCGGACGCGTCGGCAAACGACACCCCGCCGAACAGTTCGTCGCCGCCGGTGACGGAGACCGAAACATCGTCGGCGTCCGGGGAAAGGTGGATCACGCGGACACGGGAGCGGGCATCCTCGATCCGGTCCAGGTTGACCTCGAAGGTCTTGCCTTCGATCTCGTTGAGCGGTCCGAGGGCGGCGAAGATGTAGGCCCGGCCTGCCTCGGCGTCCAGGTCTTCCTCGATGATCGCGTTGTCGGCGGCCTGCCCGGTCGGCACGACCTGGAATTGATGCTCGCCGACCGGCAGCGGCACGTAGTCGGTCACAGTGCCGAAGGGAACGTTTTGGGCCAATGGCTGGCCGTCGACCAGCACGTCGACGTTCGGTGACCCGGCCGAGGCGTGGACGATCCGCACCGTGGCGCTGGTTTCCGGCTCCTCCTGCGCCCGAGCCGGGATGGCACCAGGCACGAGGAGACCGGCACCCAGCACGAGTGTCAGGAGCAGCACAAACACCCGCGACGCGGCGCGGCGGATACCGAGGTCCATCTGATCCCCTCCCGGTGACCGGCGTGGCGGGATAGGCCGCGCCGGATTCTTGGTTGTTCGCCCCGCGCACGACCGTACGCGCGACTGACGAATGCCGCCGCCACCCTGGCAACTTGCGTGCCATTGGTGAGGGACTGGGGCGGGACACGGTCGGCGGGACGACGGATCGGGGGGGCGCGGCGGCGCGCCCCTTTTGCGCGGTGGCGAGCCGATGTGCGGCACGGCGGTCCCGGGCATCGGGACGCGCTGGCGGCGACGCGGGCGCAGCGCCGCGTCCCTACGGTCGCCGTCCCGCCCCCACGAACGCCAGCGCTTCCTCCGCCAGCGTCAGCCAATCGTGGTCCGCCCCGGCGGACACGACGAGCCACTCCTTCATCGCCCGGCCGTGACCGGGGACGAACCGCTCGCCGGCGCCCTCGGCGCCCAGGGCGTCGACCCGAAGGCGCGGGAGTTTCACCACCAGGGCGTCGTTGACGACCATGGCGAAAATTTCTCCGCCCGTCGTCAAGGCGGACGAGCCGAATCGCTGTTTCCCGGGATCGAAGGCGACGTTCGCGTGGTCGGCGAACGCGGCCACCACGGCGGCGAAACGCTCCGCCGGCGTCGGTGGGGCGGCGGGCACGTCCGGGTCAGCCACGGATCAGGCGCCGTGGCCGAGGAGCGCGTCGAGGGTGCCTGCGAGGGCGGCCAAGGGGGCGTAGGCGGCACCGCCGGGGCGGAGATCGGCGGCGGGGACGCGGGCGAGGGCCTGGGCAAGCGCGTGGACGGCTCCTTGGACGCGGTCCGGGTCGTGGGGGGGGGCGGCTTGGGCATCGGCGACCCTGGCCAGGTCGGCGCGCTCGACCCGGCCACCGGTGGCGGCGGCGGCAAGCGCGCTGAGCAGGAGGGCGAGGGGGTCGTCCGGGCCGATCGCCGGCGCGGGAGGCGGCGGGGCGGCGGCGCCATTCCGGAGACCGACCAGGAGGGCGGTCGCGGAGACCGTGTCGTCGGGGTCGGTGCCCTTGGGGGTGGCGGCTTTGAGGGCGCGGCCGAGGCGGAGCGCTTCCTCGGCCGGCAGGTTGTCGACCACGATCGCGGCGCGCAGGGCTTCTTGCTGGCCGGGAGTCAACCCTTGGAGGGCGCGGCTCTGCTTCTCGCTCAGGCGCCCGGCGCGGAGGTCTTCGAGGGCCGCCAGGGGCAGCTTTTCGGTGCCCAGGAGTTGAAACAGGCGGCTGCGGCGAATGCCGACCGCCTCGGCGACCTGCTCCCACGGCGCGTCGCCGAGTTGGGTTTTCAGCGAGCGGAGGGCGGCGGCGCGGTCGACCGCGTTGAGGTCGTCGCGGACCACGTTCTCCATCAATTGCTGGATCAGGCGGCGGTCTTCCGGCACCTCGCGCACGATCGCCGGGATCGCGCTTTGGCCGGCCTGGCGGGAGGCGCGGAGGCGGCGCTCGCCGTGGACCACGATGTAGACGTCGCGGGCGGCGTCGTAGCGGACCACGATCGGCTGCAGCACGCCCTCGATCGCGATGCTGGCGGCCAGCTCGGCGAGTTTGGCGGGGTCGAAGTGACGGCGGGGCTGGTCCGGGTCGCCCTCGATCCGTTCGAGCCGGATCTCTTTCGCGGTCGGCAGGTCGCTGACGCCGACGGCCTGGGGCCGGTGGTCGGCGAACAAGGCGTCGACCGTGAACCGCTTGCGGCGGGACGCCGGGACGGCGGTGGCGGACGAGACCAGGACGTCCTCGGGGGAAGCGGTGGGGTCGGCGGCCAAAGCCGCGGTCGCGCTAGCCATGCAGGGCATCCTCCGGGAGCGAGCCGTTGCGAGCGGGGGGCGCGGCGGCGGTCGCCAGCACCACGTCTTGGCCGTCTCCCCGGGCGGCCTCCAGCCAGGCGCCGACCTCGCGGTAGGCGGCGGCGACGGAGGAGCGGGGCATGTACTGGAGGATGCTGGTCCGCTCGGCGGCGGACTCCGCGCTCTTGACCGAGAGCGGCACCGCCGGCAGCAGCGCCAGGTCCGGGAATTCGTCGCGCAAGGTCGCCAACATGTCGGCGGCGAGACGAGAGGAATGGTGGACCTTGGTCGGCAGGAAGCCCTGGACCTTCAGGGTCGGGTTGAGGCGCCGGATGCGGGTGATCGTCTCGAACAAGCGGCGCAGCACCATCAAGGAAAGCGGGTGCGGCTCGATCGGGATCACCAGCTCGCCGGTGGCGACCAGGATGTTCACCGAGAGCACGTTCAACGCCGGCGGGGAGTCGATCAGGACGTAGTCGTAGCCGGAGAGGTCGGCGGCGCGGAGGCGGTAGTCGAGCTGCCGCTCGCGCTCCAGCACGTTCAGCAGTTCCAGCTCGGCGGCGGCCAGATCCGGGTGCGACGGAACCAGCGTCACGCCGGGGATGGTCGTCGGTTGGGCGACGTCAACGACCCCGAGGGTCTCGTCGAGCAGCAGATCGTAGACGCTGGCTTCGAGGCGACCGATGTCGACCCCGGTCGCCATCGTCAAACTGGCCTGCGGGTCGAGGTCCATCGCGAGCACCCGCCGCCCGCGCTCGGCCAGGGCGGCGGCGACGTTGAGCGTGCTGGTGGTCTTGGCGGTGCCGCCCTTTTGGTTGAAGAAGGCGACGATGCGGGTCATGGGGCACCCTCCGCGCCGGTCGAGCCCGGGATCGCCCGGTGGACCGCCTCCGGTGTACGTACGTGTTCCGGCAGGATAGCACGGGGGTTGCCCGTCGGGCAAGGGGGACGCACTCCCTCACCCCGGCCGACTGTCCACCCATCTCCCGTGCGGCAGATCGGGCAAGGGGACGATGGGAGCGCTCGACGCACGGCCCCCTCCCCAACCGTGGGGGAGGGACTTCGCGTCGTCCCCTCGCCCGCGTCACGGGAGAGGGGTGGCCGCTAGGCCGGGGTGAGGGCGTTTCCTTGGAGCACCTCCCGGATCAGCCCCGCCGTCGCGTCCAGGTTGCTGCGTGTCGGCGACGTGGACCAATCGTAGTTCAGGCGAAAGGCGTCGCCGGCGGTGCGGGGGAAGACGTGCAGGTGGACGTGAAACACCTCCTGGCCGGCGGCGGCGCCGTCGGCGAGGAAGAGGTTGACGCCGTCGTAGGGGAGATCGGACGCCCGGAGCGCGGCGGCGAGGCGGACGCCGGCGGCGAACATCCGGGCGGCGTCGGCGTCGGGCAGTTCCGCCAGGCCGGGGGCGTGGTGCTTCGGGACCACCAGCAGATGGCCGGGGTTGATCGGCTGGGTATCGAGGAACGCGATCGTTAATTCGTCTTCATCGACTATGCTGGCCGGGGCGGTGCCGGCGGCAATCTGGCAGAAGACGCAGTCGGTGCCCGTCACGGTGGTGCTCCCCGGTGCGCGGCGATCTGGCGCCCCGGAGAATGGTCCCACGGATCCGGAGCGGGAGAGACGGAGGCGACGCGATGGCCAGGTTCGACGGGATCGACCCGGCAACGGCGACGGGCGAGATCGCGGCGATCTTACGCGCCCAAACCGCGCGGTGGGGGGCGCCGCTGGAGAACCACCGGCTCTACGCCCGGCGCCCGACCGTCTT
The DNA here is from genome assembly GCA_902806325.1 of uncultured Thermomicrobiales bacterium. Lineage (GTDB taxonomy): Bacteria > Chloroflexota > Chloroflexia > Thermomicrobiales > UBA6265 > CADCWE01. The sequence continues at coordinate 5,114 of CADCWE010000260.1, forward strand.
CCGCGGCGTCCGCGCGATGTGGACCGGGTTGGACGCCTCCGGCCTGCTCGAGCCACCGCTGGTGGCGCTGCTCAACCGCCGGGTCGCGATTCTGAACAACTGCGAGTTCTGACAAGACATCAACGCTGCCGTCGGCAGCGCCCTCGGCATCCCGGACGAGAAGCTGCTGGCCCTGGCCGACTGGTCGGCCAGCCCCCTGTTCGACGAGCGCGAACGCGCCGCCCTCGCCTACGCCGACGCGATGACGCGCTCCGACGCCGACGTGGATGACGCGCTGTTCGCTCGACTGCGGGAGTGGTTCGACGACGACGCGCTGGTGGAGCTGACCGCGACCATCGCCTGGGAGAACGCCTCCTCGAAGTTCAACCAGGCGCTGCGGGTCGGGGCGCAGGGGCTGTGGCGCGAACCCGGAGCCGCGGAATGATCGCGGTCCAATGACCACGCGGACCGCCGATCGCTCGGCTGGTCGCCGATCGCGGTCCACCGGCAACGATCCCGGGCGAAGAAGGGGCACGGCGGATTGAGTGGGCGCCAATTGGACCGCCGACGGCGATAACCCGGTGACTCCCACCGGCCGGGCGATGCGGGCGCATCGGGGGGGCGGAACGGCGTCGCGGATGCGAGGCGCGGGCGGGATGATCCCGGAGGATTTCGGGCCTAAAGCCCGTTCGGGTTGGGTGGGGCGATACCCCGCCTGCCACCGCCCGCGACGCCAGTCCCGAGGACAACGGTGCGGCGGATATGGGACGCCGATGCGAATTTAGGCGCTCTGCCGCCGGGCGACCGATCCGCAGACCGGGCCGGGTTCGAACCGGCGTCCTCAGCACGGCCGGGGCGATGGCGTCGAAGCCGACGATGTCGAGTTGGCCGGGGTCCGCCGGGTCAACCGGGCCGAAGCCGATGGAGCAGAGGCCAACCACGCCGGCTTCCCCGACCGCGACGATCGCGGCCACGGCGCGCAGCCCGTCCTCGGTCAGGCAGGCCGCGACCGCGGCGGCGTTCTCCGCCGTCGGCGCGCCCGGACGTAGAACCTGCCGCGGTCGGCGCCGAGGATCAGGAAACGGCGCGGACGGATCCACGGGTCGACCGCGAAGGCGACGCACCCCCGTGGGTGCGGGTCCGCTTGGCTTCCAGGCGCCGAGCGCGCGCGTGGAGAGCGTTCCTATGGGGCAACCTCCGGGGAGCGGCTATCGGGCGTTCAGCGATCGGGCGCCGACCTCCCGTCGGTGCCCGTCCCGACCACCCCCGCTCGGTTACCCGATTGCCGTCAAGAAACCCAGTACCAGTCGATTGAACTCCTGGGGCTTTTCCATGTTCGGCAGGTGCGCGGCGCCGGCGATGGTCGCCCGTTTGGCGCCCGGGATCTCTTGGACCAGCGGGCCGGCCGATTGCACGACGTCCGGTACGTCTTCGTCGCCGACGACGACCAGGGTCGGGACCCGGATCTCGCCAAGCCGCCCGGCGGCGGGCGGGTCGAGCTTCTGCTCGTCCATCCCCTCGCCGTCCATCGTCAGCAAGGCACCGTTCATCTCCCGCACCCGCTCGCGCACGGTCGGGTCGACCTGGTCCGGGGTGCGGCGCGGGCCGTCGACCCACATCCGCAGTTCGAGTTCGTTGGCGGCGGCGGTGTCGCCGGCCTCGAGCAGCTCGTCCACCTTCGCCCAGCCCTCGCGCAGCGCCGCCGACGGTTCCCCACCGGCACGGGCCGAGACCAGCACCAGGGCGGAGACGCGGTCCGGATAGGCGATCGCCGCATCGAGCGCGGTGCTGGACCCCATCGAGACGCCGACCAGGTGCGCCCGGTCGATCCCGAGCGCGTCCATGAGGCCGATCAGGTCCTCGTGATGGGCAAAGGCGCCCGCCGGCGCGTCCGAGCGGCCAAAACCGCGGGCGTCGTAGCGGACGACCCGGAGGCGCGCGCCAAAGGCGGCGATCTGGTCGTCCCACATCCGGGCGTCGGCGATCCCGGCGTGGATCAGCACCACCGGGTGCCCGGCGCCGCTCGCCTGGAAGGCGAGGCGGGCGCCGCGCACGTCGGCGTGGTCGGTCACGGCGTGGGCCGGGTCGGTCACGGGCGAGTCCTCCTCGTCGTCGGGCAACGTGGCGCGGCGACCGGGAGGTTAGCGCGCTAAGCGCAAGGTGCCGGCGCTGGGCGTGGTGGACGGCGCGGCGACGCGGCGTTGGCCCTGGAGACGCTGGCCGGCGTTGACCAACGAGCGGCCGACGATCCGGCGGGCGCGCAGGACGAACGGGACGGCGACGGGGGCGCGGCGGATCTGGGACAGTGCGCGGTGCCGCTCGGCTTCGCTCAGCAACTGGGACCGGCGGTAGCGGGAATCGAACTCTGCTTGGAAGCGGTCCATGGCGAAAGCTCCTTGCGGCGCGGGGCCGGGCTGTTCGGGGAGGCGGAAGCGGTGGCGGCGGGCGTCGAGGGCGACGATCCGGCCGAGCGTGGAATCGGGATGCATGGCGGCGGAACCTCCTGGGTCTGGGTTTCGATCTGGCTGGTCGGGTCCGAGGCGGCGCCGGGCGGCGTCCAGGCTGACCGGCGGGAAGACGTTCGGCGTCCGGAGCGGGAGCGGGTGGGTCGAGTTCGGGTCCACGGATCACTCCTTTCGGCGCCTGATCGCGACGTTCGGGCGGCCCGGAAGCGGGCGCGGCCGGGCCAACCCGGTCGCGATGAAGCGACCGATAATGGCGGAACGGGCCATTTTGGGCAAAAAGTAACCCGGATCGGTTGACCGACCCGGGTGGCTGGATCTTCGCTGGGGGGCGACGATTAGGGCGTCACCGGGACCAGGAAACTCCCCCACTGTGGGCGGGTCGAGGCGGTGTTGACGTGGCCGGAACCGATCCATCGGGCGCGATCGTCGAACAAGCACGGGCAAAGGTTCGCGTAGGCCATCGTCTTTCCTCCTTTCCGCGGGTGGAGCAAGCGAATCATCGGAGCCACCATCGTTGGGGTGTCGCGCGGGTCGTCCGCATCCCGAACCCGGCCCTAGCCACGGGTTCTCGCTCGCGGACGTGGGACGCCGGCACGCGCCGGGATCGCCACGTCCCCATCTAACCACGGCGGCGCCCACCTGTCAAGGGGGTCAGTGGCGGTTTCCGCCAACTACCGTTGTTGGTCTCCGAGCGCCGTCGGCCCGGCGTTTCAACGCCGGGCAACGCCGACGAAGCCTCTCCGAGGCTGATCACGGGCCGGTGTCTCCAGCCCGTCATTCTGAGCGCAGCGAAGAATCTCCTGCCCGCAGGCAGGGTGCCCGTTCGCAGAAGACGACGAACGAGATTCTTCGCTGCGCTCAGAATGACCCCAAGACGGGGTGACCCTTCACGACAGCGATGCCCCGTCCCGAGTCTTGGCGAGGCCTCGTCGGCGTCGCCCGGCCTTTCAAGGCTAGGACCGCGGCGTCCGACCCGTCCTAGAACCGCTCGCCGAGGCCGAGGGCGCGGACGATCTGCTCGGTGTGGTCGATGTCGTGGAGCGCGGTCCGGGTCACCTGGTCGAGGACGGTGTACGGCCCTGCTTCGGGGTGGACGCCGGGGCGCTGCCATTGCTCGGCCAAGAGCGGCTCGAGCAGGGCGAGGAACGCGCGCCGGGTCTCCAGCCACGCGGCGTGGGCTGTCCCAAGGTCCTGGTCTTGGTAGCGTTGGTCTCGCGCCATCGCCTCGTGGTCCGAGCCGGGCAACGCCGGGTTGTCCTCGGCCAGCATCCGCTCCACGCGGCCCTTGAAGATCGCCTCGTAGTCCCGGAGGTGGCAGACGATCTCGACCACGCTCCAGCCGTCCGGCCCATCGGTGGCGGTCCGCGCCCGCTCCGGGTCGAGGTCGCGGATGATGGCGCCGAGGATCACCGGGGAGCGGCGCAGGGAGCGGACGAAGCGGTCGGAGGGCAACGGGGGCATGGGCGGTCCTCGGCGGGTGATCCCGCGGATTGGGGGCGAGCGCCTGGTCGGGGACCGATCGTCGCACCCGGTGACCGGCGTTGCAAGTCCGACCAGACGTGGCACGGGTTACGCTCGCGGCCCGGGTCCGGCAACCGGGGTGGGCCGCCAGTGGCGACGGTGATGCGCCTCGCGGCAATGGGGGGGCGCCGAGAAACGGCGCCGGGGCAGGGCGCCTCACGGTGGCGGTCGAGGCGACGGGCGGGCGGGTGGCCCGCGCCCGGCCGGCGCCTGCTACCCTTCCGCCGCACCAACCCCGTCGGTCGCGGGCCGCACCCCGCCACGTCCACCGGAGCAGTTCCATGTCCAGCGCCACCGTTGCCCCCGCCGCGCGGCCGATCGACGCCGTGGCGCGGGTGCCCGGGTCCAAAAGCATCACCAACCGGGCCTTGCTGATCGCCGCGCTGGCGGACGGGGACAGCGAGCTGGTCGGCGCGCTGGATTCCGAGGACACGCGCTACATGGCGGCGGCCCTGAACGCGCTCGGAATCCCGGTCCAGGCGGACGCGGCCGGGGAGCGGTTCCGGGTTCGGGGCGGCGGGGGATCGTTTCCGGCGACGGAGGCCGACCTGTTCGTCGGCAACTCCGGGACCTCGATGCGGTTCTTGACCGCCGCCTTGCCGTTGGGCCGTGGCGTCTACCGGATCGACGGGGTGCCGCGGATGCGACAGCGGCCGATCGCGCCCCTGCTGGACGCGCTCAACGACCTCGGCGCCGACGCGCGGGGTCAGGCGGAGGCCGGGTTCCCGCCGGTGACCGTCCGCGCCGCCGGCCTGCGCGGCGGGCGCACCCGGATGGCGGGCGACCTGAGCAGCCAGTTCCTCTCGGCCCTGGTCCAGGCGGCGCCGTACGCCGCCGCCGGGGTCGAGGTCGAGGTCGTCGGCGATCTGGTTTCCAAGCCGTACCTGCCGCTGACCGCCGCCGTGATGGCCGCGTTCGGGGTGGAGTTGGTCTGGGACCGGGACGGCTGGCGGTGGTTCCGGGTCGCGCCCGGGCAGCGATACCGGGGCCGGGTCTACCGGGTCGAACCGGACGCCTCCAACGCCTCGTACTTTTTCGCCGCCGCCGCCGTCACCGGGGGGCGGGTCCGGGTCGAAGGGTTGGGCGCGGGGTCGGCCCAGGGCGATCTGCGGTTCGTCGACGTGCTGGCGGCGATGGGCTGCGCCGTGGAGGTCACCGGCGGCTGGGTCGAGGTTCGCGGCCCCGAAGGCGGCGCCCTGCGCGGCGTGGACCTGGACCTGGGCGCCATCTCCGACACCGCCCAAACCCTGGCCGCGATCGCGCCGTTCGCGTCGGGGCCGACCACGATCCGCGGCGTCGGGCACGCCCGGTTGAAAGAGACCGACCGCGTCGCCGCCCTAGCGACCGAGCTGCGCCGGCTGGGGCAGGATGTCGTCGAGCGCCCGGACGGGTTGACGATCACCCCGGCACCGATCGTCCCGGCCGCGATCGAGACCTACGACGACCACCGGATGGCGATGAGCTTCGCGATCACCGCCCTGCGCGCCCCCGGAATCGCGATCCTCGACCCCGGTTGCGTGGCGAAGACGTTTCCGGCCTTTTTCGATCGCCTGGCGGAAGCGACGGGAACGGGGACTAGGGGCTAGGGTCTGGGGTCTGGGGGCCGGGCGTCGTAGGGGCGCTGCTTGCTGCGGCCCCGTCGCCGGCGCGGCGGAACGGAATGGGAACCGCCGCCCGAGGCGTCGTTGCGCCGCCCGTCGAACCGGCGCAGCAAGCACCGCCCCGACAACGCCCGGCCCCCGGCCTCGTCCCGCGTCTCCCAGACCCCAGACCCCAGACCCCAGACCCCCGTGCGGTGGTAGACTCTCCCTGCCCGCGGCCGCTCCCCGCGGCGGTGGAGCGACCCGTGGCCCGACGACGCGATCTTTGGATGGCGGTAGGGGTACTGACCGTCAGCCTCTGGATCAACCTGGGCCGCGTCCACAGCACCGAGTTCCACCGCGACGAGGCCCGCTGGGTCCACCGCGCCTACTATCTGCGCGAACTGCTGGACCCCTTCGGCCCGACCTGGGACGACAAGCTGCTCTCCCGCGGTCAACCTCCCCTCGGCTCCTACCTGATGGGCGTCGGGTTGGTGCTCCAAGGGCGGGATCTCGACACCAACGGCCTGTGGAGTTTTTTTCACGACCCGGAATGGAACGAGCGGCGCGGGCGGATGCCCGAACCGGCCGATCTGCGCGCCGCCCGTCGCACCAACGCGGTGGTCGGGGCCTTCAGCGTGCTGCTGGTGTTTTTGATCGCCCGCCGGTTGTCCAACCCGGTCGGCGGCGTGGCGGCGGCGCTGGTGGCGGCGTTCCACCCGACCCACGTCTATCTGTCGAGCCTGGCCGGGTCGGACGCCCTGCTCGGGCTGTGCGTGGTCGGGGCGGCCTGGGCCGCGATCCGGCTCGCGGACCGGCCCAGTTGGGGGCGGGCGCTCGTGCTCGGCGTGGCGCTGGGGCTCGGCACGGCGACCAAGCTGAGTCCGATTCTGGTCGCCTTGGCGCTGGCCGGGGTGGGAGCGGTGCTGGTGCTCGGGGGGATCGTGCCGCGGTCGGTGGCGGATCGGCGCCCGGTCCGCTGGGCGACCGGGCCGCGGATGCCGGCGGCGCCGTGGCGGTTCCGGCTCCGGCGGGAGCTGGGCTGGATGTTGCTCTCGGTGCCGGTGGTGGCGGGGATCGTCTTCGTCGTGTCGTACCCCTACCTGTGGACCGACCCGATCGGGCACACCGTCAACCTGTTCTCGTTCCGGGCCGAGGAGATGGAGAGCCAGGGCGAGATCTGGAGCGAACTCGGCGTCGAATCGCGCCGCGAGGCCGTCGAGCGGGTCGGGATCTGGCTCGGCGAACGCCGCTCGACCGCCAGGTGGTTTGGCGACCAGATCCGGGTGCGGATCGGGGTGGCGCTTGTCCCGCCGAGCGTGGACCTGATCCTGGCCATGCCGGGCGCGATCCTCCTGGTCGGGGCGGCGGTCCGGCGCGGGCCGCGCAGCGCCCAGGCCCTGGTCGCGGTGGCCCTGGGCTGCCAGGTGGCGACCATCGTCGCTGCGATGCGGGCCGACTTCGAGCGCTACCAGCAGCCGATCTTGCTCGCGGTGGCCGTCTGCGCGGGCGTCTTCGTCGGCCAGGGCTGGGTCGCGGCGAGGGCCCTCGAAGCCCGGTGGAAGATGCGGGCGCGGCCGGCGCGGACGACGGCCGTGGCCGACCCTACGCCGGTGACCGTGCCCGCGCCGGTCGTCGCCCGGCAGTAGGCTCGGAGCGGCGGGTTCACCTCGCCGCTCCGGTTCGACCAGGACCCGGAACGCCGGGTCTGCGCCGCTCTCGGGGATGAACGGTCCTCGGACGTCGGCGAGGACCTCGAATCCCACCGCAATGGCGGTCGGCGGCGGGTCGATCGCCAAACCCTAGCGCGGATCGATGCTGCTCGCGACGACCACCGAGAACATGAGGGGATCGGCCCACCGGCCGGGGATCGGCCCGCGGATCCAGCAGACGCGCCCCACCCAAGGGCGCCGAAAATTTCGCCGAAGCCCGGTAACGCGGCCACCGATGTGGCCCAGGGCGGCGAACTCGACGATGGGACCCCGCACCAAGATCAGGGCGTACTCGAACAGCCCCTGGCCCTCTTCGTCCTGGGTCATGAACGCCTTGATGAGCTCGACCATTGCGTTCGTGCCATCCCTGGATAGATGACGACGAACGTCACTCGACGTTCCGCGTGCTCCGTGGTTCCGCGTCCTCGGGTGTCCCGTACCGTGGTCGCGTTCCGACTTGCACGTTGACCAGGCTATGGGCCGCCACGCCGCCGCGAAATCACCCATCGACCACCGCCGGGCGTCGGGGCCTGACTACCGACGGGGGGACGCCGGTATGCCCACCGGGCACCGGGGGGCGGGAACCGCCCGGGATCGGTCTGCGGCGCGTAGTATGGTGCGTCGCGATGGCTGTTCCTCCCCGCCCCACCGGCACCCGTTTCGCCACCCGCGGCGTCGCCCGCCTTGCCTACGACCGCGCCGGGACCTCGGCCGGGGGGCGATCGCCGGTGCTGCTGCTGCACGCCCTGCTGGCCGACCGGGGCGCGCTGGCAGTCCTCCGCGACGCGCTGGCGGTCGACCGCCCGGTGCTGTCCCCGGATTTCCGCGGCCACGGCGCCAGCGCGGCGGTGGCCGGGCGCCGCCTGACCGTGGCCGACCTCGCCGCCGACGTGGTGGCCGTCCTCGACGCGGAAGGGGTGGGGGCGGCGCACCTGGTCGGGCACGGCCTCGGCGGCGCCGTCGCGTTGGCGCTGGCGGCCGGCGATCCCGCCCGGATCCGCTCCCTGGTCCTGGTCGAACCGGCGGTCGGGAGTGTGCTGGACCGCGACCCCAACCTGGCGCCGGAAACGTTTGCGGTCCGGCAGGCGGGCCGCGCCGCCGCCCGCGCCGCCGCCGAGGCCGCTGACAAGGAGCTGACGGATCGGGCCTTGGATCTCTGGCTCGATCCCCGCTGGGGCCGGGGCTGGCGGGACCGGCTGTCCCGGCCGCGCCTGGGCGCGATCCGCCGCCACGCCGCCGCCCTGGCGGGGTGCCTGACGGCCCTGGACGCCTTCGCCGGGCCACCGCACCCGCTGGCCGCGCTCGGGGTGCCGGTCCTGCTGGTGCGCGGCGACGCGGCGGCGGCGGAGGACCGCCTGATCGGCGATCGCTTGGCCGACGGCCTGCCTGACGCACCGGCCGTGATCCCGTCGCCGGTCGGGCCGGATCCGGGGCTGGGCGAGGACGGGGCCGCCGCCCTGGCGGTCCTCGTCGCCGCGTTCCTCGACCGGATCGACGCGGCGCGGGTTGGTGGCGCCTGATCGGGTGCCTGGTGCCGCAAAAGGCCCTTCCGCTCGCCGCCGTCGCCGCGATCCGCCGCGGCCTCTACGGGGCGCCGCCGGGGGAGGCGGTGCTGTCGTCGCACAAACCCACCGTTCTTCGCTGCGCTGAGAATGACGCAGCGGGAAAGGGCATCGGCCGTCGTTCAGAAGCCGACGTGCTCCGGACCCTTCAGGCCGAGCAGCGCCCGCGCTTCGGCCGGGGTCGCGGTCTCGATCGAGAGTTCGGCCAAGATGCGGCGGATTTTGGCAACCAGGTCGGCGTTGGTCTTGGCGAGTTCGCCTTTGCCGAGGTAGACGCTGTCTTCGAGGCCGACGCGGACGTTGCCGCCCATGATCGCCCCCATCGTCACCAGGTTCAACTGGTGCCGCCCGGCGCCCAGGACCGACCAGTGGTAGGCGTCGCCGAAGAGGCGGTCGGCGGTGCGCTTCATCTGCAAGAGGTCTTCGGGGTCGGTGCCGATGCCGCCCAGGATGCCAAAGATGGTCTGCACGAACAGGGGTGGCCGGACCAGCCCCCGGTCCAGGAAGTGGGCCAGGGTGTAGAGGTGACCGACGTCGTAGCACTCGAACTCGAAGCGGACGCCATGGGTTTCGCCGAGGTCGCGCAGGACGCGCTCGATGTCGGCGAAGGTGTTCTTGAAGATGAAGTCGCGGGAGTTCTCCAGGTACGGTCGTTCCCAATCGTGGGCGAATTCCTTGACCCGGTTGAGGACCGGGTAGAGGCCGAAGTTCATCGAGCCCATGTTCAGTGAGCACATCTCGGGTTTGGCGCGCAGGGGGGCGGCCAGGCGCTCGTCGAGGGTCATCCGGTGGCCGCCGCCGGTGGTGATGTTGACGATGGCGTCGGTGGCGGCCTTGATCTTCGGCAGGAAGTCCATGAACCGGTCAGGGTCCGGGGTCGGGCGG
>CADCWE010000261.1 GCA_902806325.1 uncultured Thermomicrobiales bacterium
ACCGGCGATGGCCGCGTCCGACCAGCCGGGTCCCCCGTCCGCGTGGTCGGCTTTGAGGAGGATGCGAGCACGCGTCAGCGTCCGCGCCGGGGCCGTGCCGGACCCCGCCAATCCGCGCGGTTCGGCGCGCTGCGCCTCCGTCAAGACGACGCGGCAGGGATAGGCCGTGGCGGGGACTCCTGCCGCTGGGCGATCGGTCGATCCGGTGCCCGCCGCACGTCCCCTGCCACCGGCATTTCAGCATTGACGCGCCACTAGGTGGGGATTGCCGAACAACTGTCGGCTGGGTCGGGTGCCATGAAGCGGCCGGCGGTGCTGCGCGGGTCCGCGCAGGAAGCAGGGTGCCGCGGCATCGAAATCCTGCCAATCGACAATCCCTGGACGGCGTTCTATCGCCTCCACGGCCGATGGCCTGAACGACCGGTGCGGGAACGCTCCGTCATCCACGCCACCACATTGTCCGAGCACCACGGCGAGGTCCAGACTGCCACGTCGCTCCAAAGCGAACGGGACGTTCAGGTAGAGCGCGCGGAGTAGATAGACCGCCGGCGTGATGCGGAACCACTCGGTATGGTCAGCCACGTGAGGGGCAGAGTAAGGGGGCTAATCGGCGTCATCCTCAGACAAATCGTTCGGAGTAGCGGTAAGCGTGAGGACGGCACCGGAGCTACGTACCTTGTGCGTACCGCTGGGGCTATGTCGCCACCCGCACGCCTGACCAGACGGTGACCGCCCTCGACACCGTCTTCCCCGCCGAGTACCGGGTCGAGATCAACCGCCTCCTCGTCCCCTTCGGCAAGCGCGTCTGCACCGGGGTTCGCCCCAAGTGTTCGACGTGCCCGGTCCTCGATCCGTGCCGGCAGGTCGGCGTCACGTCGTCCCGGTGATGGGCGCCATGGTCAGCGTTCCCTCCTGGCGGCGCTCCCGCACGGATCTCGACGGCGACGCTCGTGGCGTGGCCGTCGAGATCGTTTGGACGACCACGACGGGGTGGAGTCCACCGCGCCGCTCCCCTCAATCGCGTCGCCATCGCCGCGCCGGGCGTTGATCCCGGCCTAGAATCCCCAGCTGGAGGAACGCCGGCCGAAGGGTGGCGCTCGGCGACCACGCGCCGCTCACCGGCGTCCGTGACTCGGGCGGCCGAGCAACGGGGACGCGTTGCCTCCGACCTAGCGGCGGACCGTCGTCGCCGACTGGGGGGACAACGTCACGTGCTTCGGAGCACCTCTCGGATCCGGGGAACGGAAACGCGCGGCGACCCGAGGCGCGACCGCGATACCATAAGGGGGTCGCACACTCCGCCAGTCCGCCAGGGGATGACCGCGTGCCGTACCCGACCGCCGCGCACGAGCCGACGGATGCGTCGGTTGCCCCACCGGACCTGACCGGCCCATCCCGATTCGGTGGCGGCGCCTGGGTCCGGACCCCGCAGCTTCGCACCCTGGACGAAGACGATCACGACCGCCACGCGACCTCGCTCGAGTTGTTCTTCGACCTGGTCTTCGTCGTGGCCATCGCCCAACTGTCGCACGAGCTGGTGCTGGACCACGGCGTCGGGGGATTCGCGCGGTTGGCGGGGTTGTTCGTGCCGGTCTACGTCGCCTGGCAGGGATTCAGCATGTACGCCGACCGCTTCGACACCGACGATGTGCTTTTCCGGTTCGCCATGTTCGCCGCCATGCTCGCGATCGCCGCGATGGCGATCCTGATCCCCGACGTTTGGCACGGCCACCGCACGGCGGCGTTCGCCCTCTCGTACGTCGCGCTGCGATCGATCATGCTCGCGCTCTTCGTCCGCGCCTACAGAGCGGTGCCCCGTGCCCGGCCGTTGCTCCGCCGCTACGGCATCGGCTACGGCGGTGCGGTCGGGCTCTGGGTGCTGTCGTTGGCAGTGCCCGAACCGGCGCGTTACGCGTTGTGGGGCATTGGACTCGTCGTCGACCTCAGCCTGCCGCCGCTCTCGACCCGGCTCCACCGCGCGATCCCGACCGGCGGCCGCCACGTGCCGGAGCGGTGGGGGTTGTTCACCCTGATCGCGCTCGGCGAATCGGTGGTCGCGGTCGCCCTCGGCAGCTCCGAGGCCGAGTTCGACCGGGCGTCCTCGGTCGCCGCGGCGCTCGGGTTCCTGGTCGTGGCGGCGCTCTGGTGGCTGTACTTCGACGGCTTCGAGGGGGTGACCCTCCAGGGCGGCTCCCCGACCCCGGTGTTCTACTCCTACGCCCACCTGCCGCTCCTGATCGGCCTCGGGTCGGTCAGCGCGGGGATTAGCCTGCTGATCGAGCAGGCGGGGGAGGACCACCTGGAGACCGGCGCCGCCGTCGCCCTCCTCGGCGGCACCGCGCTCTACGTTCTGGCGCTGCTGGTCGCCCATTCGCTGACCCTGCGCGCGGCGTGGCGAGCCGGCCTGCGCCACAAGGGGGCCGCCGTCGCGGTCTTGGGCGCGATCCTGCTCGCGTCCCGGCTGCTGCCGCCGATCGCCACCGTCGCGGCGCTGCTCGCCGTGTTGATCGCCCTCGGGGCCAGCCAGGGCATTTACGTGCGTTCCGGGAAGCACTAACGGCGGGCGCGGGCGGAGTGGACAGGGCAAGGCGGTTGCTGCGCGTCGCTCTTGACGCCCCACCATCGCGCGCATACGATCCGGCGGCTGCCAAGGCGCGCCGGCACGGTGCCGGCGCGGGAGATCACGCGAAGGAGCGGGAGATGACGCGGAGGATTGGGCGGGGGGGCCTGGGGCGGATCGCGGTCGCCCTCGGGTTGCTCGCGGTGGCGATCGTGCCTCAGGTCGGAGGACTGTTGCCGGCGGCATCGGCGCAGGACGACGGGATCGTCATCGGGTTGATCACCAAGACCGAAACCAACCCGTTCTTCGTCAAGATGCGCGAGGGCGCCCAGGCCGCCGCCGACGCGGCCGGCGCGGAGTTGGTCACGGCATCGGGCAACTTCGACGGCGACAACGCCAGCCAGGTGACCGCGATCGAGAACATGATTACCCAGGGCGTCGACGGCATCCTGCTCGTTCCGTCCGACACCAAGGCGATCGTGCCGTCGATCCAGGCCGCGCGGGAGGCCGGGATCCTGGTGATCGCGCTGGACACCCCGACCGACCCCCAGGACGCTTCCGACGCCCTCTTCGCGACCGACAATTTTAAGGCCGGCGTCCTGATCGGGCAGTACGCGCGGGCGGCGATGGGCGACACCGAGGCGATCATCGCGACGATGGACCTCGCCCCCGGCATCTCCGTCGGCGTCCTCCGCCACAACGGCTTCCTCACCGGCTTCGCGGGCGAGGACCCGGCCCTGGCCACCCCCGGCGCCACCCCCGCCGCCGCCAACGAGTTCAGCGAGTACCTCGAAGACGACCGCGTCGTCTGCTCGCAGGACACGGCCGGCGACCAGGCCAAGGGTCAGACCGCGATGGAGAACTGCCTCCAGAGCAACCCGGACATCAACCTCGTCTACACCATCAACGAACCGGCGGCGTTCGGCGCCTACACCGCGATCGAGGCCGCCGGCCTCGAGGACCAGATCACCATCGTTTCCGTCGACGGCGGCTGCTCCGGCGTCGAGGGCGTCGTCTCCGGCCAGATCGCCGCGACCTCCCAGCAGTACCCGCTGCGGATGGCCCAGCTCGGCGTCGAGGCGGTGGTCGCGTTCGCCAACGGCGGCGAAGCGCCGACCGGCTACACCGACACCGGCGTCACCCTGATCACCGACGAGCCGGTGGAAGGCGTCCCGTCCGAGGATTCCGCCTTCGGTCTCGAGAACTGCTGGGGGTAGTCACGCCCGATCGGAACGGGCCACCGCGAATGCGGTGGCCCGTTCCCCGATACGGCGCCGTTGGCCCACGATTCTGGCAGGGGACGCCGATGACCCACGCCCTCAGCGAGAACGCACCCGGCGCCGCCGGCGGCGCGTTCGACCGCTCCCGCGTCTTCAACGCCCAACTGCTGACCAGCCTCGGGCCGCTGATCGCGCTGGTGCTGGCCTGCGCCTATTTCGCCAGCCAGAGCGACCGCTTCTTCACCGGCTCCAACATCTCGCTGATCATCCAGCAGAGCATGGTCGTCGCGATCCTGGCGATCGGCCAAACCCTGATTATCCTCACCGCCGGGATCGACCTCTCGATCGGCGCCGTGATGGCGCTTGGTACGATCGTGATGACCAAACTGGCGGTCCAGAACGGCGTCAACCCGTACCTGGCGATCCTGCTCGGGGTGCTGACCTGCGCCGGGTTCGGCCTCGCCAACGGCCTGTTGATCACCCGCCTCCGATTGCCGCCCTTTATCGTCACCCTGGGCACGCTCAACATCGCCTACGCGCTGACCCACATCTACTCCGAAGAGCAGACCATCACCAAGCTGCCCGCCGCCCAAACCTGGCTCCGGACCAGTTTCACGATCGGCGAAACCCGGGTACCGTACAGCGCGGTCCTGATGTTCATCCTTTATCTCATGACCTGGTACGTGCTGCGCCAAACCGCCTCCGGCCGCCACATCTACGCGATCGGCAACAACCCCGAAGCCGCCCGCCTGACCGGGATCAACGTCCGCCGGATGCTGGTCTACGTCTACACCATCGCCGGGGTCTTCTACGGTATCGCCGGGATGGTGATCATCGCCCGGACCCAGGTCGGCAACCCGCAGGAAGGCCAGACCGACAACCTCGACAGCATCACGGCGGTTGTCCTCGGCGGCACCAGTTTGTTTGGCGGCCGGGGCGGCGTGATGGGCACCCTGATCGGCGCGCTGCTGGTCGGAATCTTCCGCAACGGTCTCCAACTGACCGGCGTCGCCTCGATCTACCAGCGCCTGATCACCGGCATCCTGGTCATCCTCGCGGTCTCGGTCGACCAGCTCGCCCGGCGGAGGCAAGGATGAGCGCGCAACCAGTGAACGTGGACTTCGATCCCGGCCTCGATCCCGCGCTCGACCCGGACGTGACCCCGCCGCCGACCACGGCCTCGACCGGCACCCCGGTCCTCCAGGCCCGGGGACTGGTCAAGCGCTACGGTCAGGTGACCGCGCTCGACGGGGCAGACTTTGAGTTGTATCCGGGCGAGATATTGGCCGTGATCGGCGACAACGGCGCCGGCAAATCCACCCTGATCAAGGCGCTCTCCGGCGCCATCGTCCCGGACGAAGGCGAGATCCTGCTCGACGGCCAGCCGGTCAAATTCCGCTCACCGCTGGACGCGCGGCGGCTTGGCATCGAGACGGTCTATCAGGACCTCGCGGTGGCCCCTGCGCTGGACATCGCCGAGAATCTCTTTCTCGGGCGCGAGATCCGCCGCCCCGGCCCGTTCGGCTCCGTCTTCCGAATGGTCGACAAAGGCCGGATGCTGCGGGAGGCCGGCGGCCACATGGCCGACCTCAAGATCGGCATCCGCTCGATGCGCCAGGCAGTCGAAACCCTCTCCGGCGGCCAGCGCCAAGGCGTCGCCGTCGCCCGCTCGGCCGCTTTCGCCCGCCACGTCGTGATCATGGACGAGCCGACCGCCGCCCTCGGGGTCAAGGAATCGGGGATGGTGCTCGATCTGATCCGCCAGGTGCGCGACCGGGGGCTGCCGGTGATCCTGATCTCGCACAACATGCCCCACGTCTTCGACGTCGCCGACCGGGTCCACATCCAGCGCCTCGGGCGCCGGATCGCGGTCGTCGAGCCGCGCAACTTCAGCATGTCCGACGCCGTCGCGATCATGACCGGCGCGATGGCGGGCGAGCGCGTCGCCCGCAACTGAACCGTCACGCTACGGCGCCGGTGCAATCCGGGGACCAGAGGGACAGAGACCGATGGTCGCGACCGTGCCGCCGACACCACCCCGCGCCGCGTTTCCCCTCGTCGCCGTTCTGCTGTTGGCGGCGACGAAACTCATCATCCACTTGCTGGTCGGCGGACGCTACGGCTACCACCGGGACGAACTGTACTACCTGGCCGGCGGCGACCACTTGGCCTGGGGCTACGTCGATCACCCGCCGCTAACCCCGTTCCTGGCCCGGCTCGTCGGCGACGTGTTCGGCAACTCGCTCTTCTGGTTGCGTCTGCTCCCGGCCGTCGCTGGCACGGTCATCGTCGTCCTTGCCGCCTTGCTGGCTCGGGAATTCGGCGGTCGGACGTGGTCGCCGGTGCTAGCCGCGTTCGCCGTCCTGGTCGCCCCGATCTTCCTCGCCGCCAACGCGCTGTTCCAGACCGTCAGTTTCGACCAGCTCTGGTGGGTCGTCGCGCTGCTCCTGGTCGTCAAGCTGCTGAAGGGCGCCGACCAACGACTCTGGCTGGCGCTCGGGATCGTCTTCGGCGTCGGACTGGAAACCAAGCAGACGATCTTGCTCTTGGCGGGAGGGCTGGCCGTTGGTCTCCTCAGCGCGCCGACGCGCGCCTGGTTCCGTGCCCCGTGGCCCTGGCTCGGGGGGGCGATCGCCTTGCTGATCTGGGCGCCCAATCTCGCCTGGCAGGCAACCAACAACTGGCCGTCCGTGGAGTTCAGCCGCAACAACAACGCCGCGTGGCGCCAGGAAACGAACCTGTTCGAGTCGTTCATCGGCCAAATCACCCTGGTCGGACCGTTTGGGCTTGCGCTCTGGATCGCGGGCTGGTGGTTCCTCTGGCAGGCGAGGGAGGGGCGATACCGTCCCCTCGCCGTCGCCTACGCGGTCATCGCCGCCGCGATGCTGGCCATCAACGCTAAGTACTACTACCTCGGTCCGTTCTACCCGGTCTTGCTCGCCGCCGGCGCGGTCGCCGCCGAGCGATGGTTTGCGACCGCCACAGCCGCGCGACGCCGGGTTGTCGTCGGGGTGGCGGCGCTCGCCGCCATCGGCACGCTGCCGATCGTCCCCCTCCTGATGCCCGCGCTACCCGTTCAAACCGCCAAGGACACCGGCTACCTCGAAGCCTCGGACGACCTGTCCGAGCAGATCGGGTGGCCGGAACTGGCCGAGGCCGTCGCCGCCGTCCACGCCACCCTACCCGAACCCGAGCGCGCCACCGCCGCCATCTTGACCGGCAACTACGGCCAGGCCGGCGCGATCGACCGCTATGGCCCGGCGCTCGACCTCCCCTCCGCTGCCAGCGCCCACAACAGTTACGCCCTCTGGGGTCCGGGTCGCCTCGTGACCGCCGACGCCGTGATCGTCCTCGGCTTGTCGGAGTCGACCCGCGTCGATCTGTTCGATCGCTGCGACCTCGCCGCCACCTCCCGCAACCGCCTCGGCGTCGACAACGAGGAGCAAGGACGCCCGATCTACGTCTGCCACGCACTTCGGATGCCGGTCGGTGCGGCTTGGGAGCGCTTGACTCATTACGACTGATTCATGGGCGGGCAGATCGTGGCGCCACCGGCGCGTCGCCCTCCACCGCCGCGCCAGACCCGACCTGGACCAAGGCGAGGCACGTCCGAGGCCAACGATTCGATCGGTGCCGCGACGATCGGCCGCGCCCCAATCCGAAGTTCGATCGGAAGCGTCGCTCGAATCGCGCTTGACGCCATCGCCTCCTGCCGCTCTTGTTTGCAACCCACGACCTATCCCTCGTGCCCCCGCACCACCCCCTGCAAGAGTTGACCCGATTCGGCCATCACGAACCGCAGCCCGTCGACCGCGATCAGCACCTCCAGCAGCTCCGCCCCTTCGAAGTGCTCGACAGCGTCCGCCAACTCCCCACACTCCCGCAGCGCCGCGACCAGGTTCGCCCTCGCCTGCGCCCCTCGCGCCGCCATCCGCGACCATTCGTCGTCCATGACCGCCCTCCCTCCGAATCCACCGCGCGTCCGGTTCAGTCCCGTTCGTCCCGCTCCGCGATCGGCGGTGGGAACCGCGGGGACCACCCGGCCGCCCGCTCGTAAGTGTTCCCGATGCGGCAGAGCGCGCCTTCCTCGAACGGCCGCCCGGCCAGATGCAGTCCAATCGGGAGGTTGAGGTTGTCGAATCCGCAGGGCAGGCTGAGGGCCGGTTGGCCGGTCGTGTTGAACGGCATGGTCAAGCGGAGGAACGCGTTCCCGACGTCCTCGTCGCCGTCGTCGTGTGGCACCGTCAGCGTTTCGGCCAGGGCCGCCGAGGCCGGCAGCGTCGGCGTCGCCAGCGCGTCCAGGCGGTGGGCGGCGAACAGGCGCGCCATCCCGTCCCGGATCGCGGTCCGCGCCCGCCGGGCCAACGCGTAGTCCGATCCGGAGACCAGCGACGCCGCGGCCCACCGTCCGCGCAGCGCGTCGCCGATCGCGTCGGGGTGGTCGCGCATCGTCTCCCGGTGGACCGCCGCCGCTTCGACCCGCGAGATCAGGAACGCCGCCGCCCGCGCCGCCGCCGCGCCCGGCCACGGCGCCTCGACGATCGTCGCCCCCAACGACCGCAGGGTCGTCACCGCGTCCGAAAACGCCGCCCGCACCCCCGGCTGCACCCGCTGCGCGAACCACCCGCCAGGGACCCCAATCCGCACCCCGCGCAGATCGCCGTCGCCGGTCGTCCAGCCCGGTCCTCCCGATCCGCCCAGCGCCCGGTAGGCGAAGAGCGCGTCCTCGACCGTCCCCGCGATCGGCCCGACGGTGTCCAGCGACGGCGAAAGCGGAAAACAGCCGCTGGTCGGGATCATGCCGAAGGTCGGTTTTAGCCCAACCACCCCACAGGCCGCGGCCGGGATCCGCACGCTGCCGCCGGTGTCCGACCCCAGCGCCACCGGGCAGATCCCGGCCGCGACCGCGACCGCGGAGCCGCCGGAGCTGCCGCCGGGGATCCGCTCCGGATCCCACGGATTCCGGCTCGGCGCGCTGATCACCCCGGCCGCGAACTCCTGGGTCACCGTCTTGCCAAGAACCACGGCCCCGCCGCGCCGCCACCGCGCCACCGCCTCGGCGTCCGTTCGCGCCGGGGCGGCGTGCTGGCGCGCCCGCGACCCGCAGCGCGTCGGCACCCCGGCGACGTCGAAGATGTCCTTGATCGCGACGGGAATCCCGTGCAACGGTCCCCGGTCGGCGCCTGCCGCCAGTTCCCGGTCCGCTTCCCGTGCCGCCGCTCTTGCCTCCTCGGTCAGCACCACGACGAACGCGCGCAGCACCGGCTCCGTCGCCGCGGTCCGTCTCAGCGCCGCCTCCGTCAACGCGACCGACGAGATCTCCCCCGCGCGCAGACGCCGGCCCAGCTCCCGCAGCCCCAACCGCAACACGTCCTTGTCGCTCATCCCGTCCGATCCCAACGCGGATCGAACCCGTCCAGACCGGACCAATCCCCGCCCGGGATCGAGACCTCGGCCAGGAGCGCCACGGCGTCGCGCACCCCCGCCGTCCGTGCCGCGTCCTCGCCGCTCGGGTCGAGCGCGGACTTCCCGTCCCCGTTGTCCGGGCCTCCGTCGTCCTCGCGCATCGCCGATCTCCTTCCCCGCTCCATCACAGGTGGCGCAGAAACGCCTCCGGATCATCCAAGAACGACTTCGTCAAGCGGACGTGTTCGATCTCCTCGTACGGCACCTCCCGCATCCCGTCCGGATCGAACTGGAAAATCGTCGCCCCCGGAAAGGCCATCAGGATCGGCGAGTGGGTGGCGACCACGAACTGCGCCGCCTCGAATTCGACCGCGTCTTTCATCAAAGCGATCAGCGCCAACTGCCGCCCCGGCGAGAGCGGCGCTTCCGGCTCGTCGAGAAGGTACAACCCGTTCGGCGCGAACCGCGATTGGAACAGCATCAGGAATGCTTCCCCGTGCGAGCGCGCGTCCAACCCTTCTCCGTAGCGCTGCTTCAACGCCGCCAACTCCCGCGCGTACGGCATCGAACCGAACCCGCGGGCCCGCGCGGACAGCGTCGGATCCTCGACGATCGCCCGCATCTCCTCGGTCAACTCCTCGTGCAGTTGCCCCATCCGCTTCGCGAACCCAAAAAAATCCTCCGCCCGGAGGAAGAAGCCTTTGCGGTTTTGCCGGCTCCAGTCGAGCTGGAGCGCGCGGCCCAGCGTCCGCGCCGTGCCGAGGGTTGGGTCGTCGTCCGTCCCCGCGCTGCCGACCACGATCGCCCGCGCCGCCGCCGCCACCCCTTCGAGCAGGGTGGACTTGCCCGACCCGTTCTCCCCGACCAGAAACGTCACCTCGGTCCGGAACGCCAGTCCACCCCGTCCCAACTCGCGGATCGCCGGCACCGAGAACGGGAACGCGTCCGCCCGTCCCGCCGGCACCGAACCCAGGCGCACGCCCCGCAGATGGATCACCGCCGGTGCCCCCCAGAACCGCAACCCCTTCTGGCATGGTACCGCGAGCCGGTCGTCGTCGGGTACGGCACCTGTTCCCAAAAAACCCCGGAGATCCGGAGCGGAGCGAGCCAACCAGCGCCGTATCCTATCCCAACGCCGCCGCGCGTGGTCCGTAGCCCCCGGCCGGTGGGCCGCGGCCGGTCGGCTCGTGACCCAGGAGGTTTCCGGTGCGCCGTGTCGTCGCCCTGTTCGCCCTCGGCCTGGTCTTGGCGGTTGCCGGTGCCGGTCCCGTCGTCGCTCAGGAGGAGGGGTTCGACCCCCGCTTCAGCAACACCATCCTCGGGACCCTCGGCTACCCCGAGATCGCGATCAACGTCACGCCCGATGGGTTCGAGGCGCCCACGACCTTGGCGGCCGACCACTACCTGGTCACGCTCTCGGCCGCCCGCGGCCAGATCACCTACGTCGACTTCATGCAGCCGCCGGCCGGTCTGGACGAGGCCGAGATGACGGAACTGGCCCTGGCCGCCGCCCGCGACGACCTGGTCCAGCCCGGCTGGGGCTACGCCGGTGGTTCCAACCTCGGCAACCCCGACGTGCCGGTCTCGTTCATCATCCGCCTCGACCCGGGTGAGTACCAGATCGCGGCCTCGATCTACGCCCCGGAGCAAGGCTCCGCCGAGACGATGTTCCTCTCCCCGCTGACGGTCACCGCTGCCGCCGCCACCCCCACCGCGACCCCCGGCGCCGGCGTCGAGCCGCCCTCCACCGTCACCCTGGAGATGACCGACGACCTGCGCTACGTTGTCTCGCCGGACCCGGTCCCGGCCGGCCCTCAGGTCTGGAAGATTGCCAACACCGGCACCGAACTCGCCCACCACGTCGTGATGTTCCGCACCGAAGGCGACGCCACCGCCGACGGCATCATCGCCGGGTTCCAGGCCGATTTCGCGGCGATGGCCTCCGGGACGCCTTTTGCCGGTCCGCCGCCGACGATGGCCCAGTTCGAATGGGTCGGCTACGCCGCCCTCCAGTCCGGCGGCGCCACCACCTACGCCGAGTTCGACCTCGATCCCGCCACCTACGCGGTGATCTGCTTCATTGTCGACCCGGTTTCCCAGCAGCCGCACTTTTTGGCCGGGATGGTGACCGTCTTCACGGTGGAGTAGGGACGCCGCGATGGGTGACATAATTGACGACCGGCGGCGGGAGACGTTGCTCCCGCCGCCGGTCGTTTGTTCCCGTTCCCCTCAGAACTGGCAGCCGTTGGCGGCCCCCGTGGCGATCAGCGCCGCCGCCGCAATGGCCAACGGCAGGGGCGCCCAGCGGACCCAGAACGGCGCGCCGCCCCGGGTACGCCGCGCCAAGGCCAGCGCCCCGAACCCGAGCGCGGCCGCGACCGCCAGCAACCCCGCGCCGACCAACGGCCCGCCGTTCCACCGGCAATGCCGCCCGTCGGCCTCGGTCAAGTCCACCGCCCCGAGGAACAGCGCCCCGGCGATCGCCACCTCCAGCGCCGCGATCGCGAGCACCGTCGCCCGTCCCCGATCCCCCTTGCGGGCGATGGCGGGGTCGGTCCGATACGGGTTGATGCGGGGCGAATCGTCCATCCGGCGATGGTACCGCACCGGGGGGCGGCGCTCGCTGCGAACCGGGGCAACCGTGCCCGAACCGCGACGCGCCATCGTTCCGTCGAAGCCCCGGCGCTCCGTTACCGACTCCGGTTGGCCGACCCGATCTGGGCGCGGGGTGCGGCCTCGCGAAGTCCGAGCACGGTGACGCTGCTTGTCGCATCGCGGGGAACGGGACCGCCCGTCGGCGGCGGACTTGGCCAGCGTGGCACCGGTTCAAGCGCGGCAGACCGAGCGGCTACCTTCGCGCTTCCGGCATCACCGCCGGCGTCGTGATGCCGACCAGATCGGCGGCGTCGGGCATCAGCCGGGTCAACAACTCCACCTGACCCGCGTGGTGCGCCTCGTGGTGGACCAGGTGAAACAGGATCCAATCGATCGCGTAGAGGCGGCTGGCGCCCTCTTCGCCCGGCTCCGGCGGTGCGTTGCCGACCAACCGCGACAGATCGTCGTCGGTCATCCCGCGCAGCACCGCGCGCACCGCCGCACGCACCCGCGCCAACCGGTCGGTGTAATACGGCAGCGGCTGTCCCGAAACCGGCGGCGCCCCAACGCGAATCGGGAACGCTTCCTCCCATCCCAGATAATCCTCGTCCGGCCGGCCGAGGATGTCCTGGAAGATCCAGGACCATTCGACCGCGGCGACGTGGAGGAGTTGCGTCTCGACCGACTCCGTGTCCGGGTTCGGGTGCCACGCCAACTGCTCGGGCGTCAGGTCGGCGACCTGGGCCAAGAGTCCGTCCCGAATCTCCGTCAGCTGAGCGAAGTAGCGGCCAATGCCCGGGCTGAAGCCGTCTGGACCGCTGCACGTAGTGATCTGGGGCGCCGACGCGGTCGGCGGCGGGTCGTTCGGCTCCACGCTGGTGCCTCTCGTCTGTTCGCGGGATCGCCCGCGTCGTTCGGAGTCCGGCCCAACATTCTCGCCATCTTGGGCAATCGCCACGGTGCCGCCGGCCCCCGAACCTGGTCCGGCGCGGCGAGATAGACGCGATCTCCGCCGACTCCACGCCGTGCGCGTGCGGGATCGAGACCGCCGTGCCAACCGACGCCGTACCCACCGGTCGAGTCGATAACGGCCCCGACCAGTCCATTCTAAAACACGATCACCGCCATCTCGGAGGTCGTCGGGATCCGCGGCGGCGAGAAGCCTCGCGGAACGCCGACGACCGCTCCAAGAGGCGGGACGCCATGTCCAGACACGCAGGCGACCGTCGGGCAAGTCTGGTCGGCGTGGCCGGGGATCGGCGAGTGGCCTACGATGCCGCCAAGCGGCGCCAACACGCCGCGGACCGCCGTCCGATTGACCGCCGCTAGCCAACCTCGCCGTCCCGCCATCGATCCCGGGTCCGATTCGTGTGCCCCACTGGACCTGGCAGTCCGGTCCACGCCTGCGTTCGACCGAAGGGCGCGGCGGAGGGCACGGTGAGGTCCGTGACGCTTGGCGATCAACTGCCTTCCAGAATGGCCAGGGTACGGTCGGCAACGGCCGCCGAACCTGCAGGCCAGCGGCCGATCACCTGGGCCGTTCGTCCAGCCGACCGGCGACCAACCGGACTTGACCCGCCCGCTCGTCCGTTGCCCCGGCGACGGCTTGGCGCCGCTCCAGCGCCGCGCTCAGGTCCACCCCGGCGTCGATCAGCGCCAGGTGGGTGAACGCCTGGGGATAGTTGCCGAGCGCGGCGCCAGTTTCGGGGTCGATCTCCTCGGCGAACAGGCCCAGGTCGCTGGCGTAGCCCAGCATCCGCTCGAACAGCGCCCGCGCCTCGTCCAACCGCCCCAGCGCGGTCAAGCAATCGACCAACCAGAAGGTGCAGATCGCGAAGGCCCCTTCGCCGGGGGGTAAGCCATCGACCGCGCCGTGGTCCCGGTAGCGCAGAATCAGGCCGTTGTCGCCCAGCGTTGCCTGGATTTGCTCGATCGTCGAGCGCATACGCGGGTCGTCCGCCGGCAGGAAGCCGACCAGCGGCATCCGCAGCGCCGACGCGTCCAGCTCGTCGGTCCCGTAGTGCATCGTAAAGGCGCCGGCCCGCTCCGAGTAGCCTCGGCGCAGGACCTCCTCCCGGATCGCGTCGCGCTCGGTCGCCCAGGACGCCGTGTCGCGACCCGGGTCGAACCGCGCGGCGAGGCGGACGGCCCGGTCCAACCCGACCCAACACATGACCTTGGAGTAGACGTGGTGTTGGGGGTCGCCGCGCATCTCCCAAAGGCCTTGGTCCGGCCGTCGCCAAACCGCGCAGATGTGGTCGGCAACGCCGACCATCAGGGTCCAGACGCCCGGGTCGGCGGCAATCTTCTCGCCATCGTCCCCACCGGTTTGAACGAAGAACCAGAAGGCGTCCAGCAACTCGCCATAGATGTCCAACTGGCGCTGGTTCCAAGCCCCGTTGCCGACCCGCACCGGCCGTGAACCCCGATAGCCGTCCAGATGCCCAAGCTCTCGCTCCGGCAGTTCCTTCTCGCCGTGGATGCCATACATGATCTGCAACCGCTCGGGCGCCGCCGCGTCCGCGGCACAGGTCCGTTCGATCCACCGCCAGAAGGCCCGCGCCGCTGTCCGGTCGCCGACCAGGAGCAGGGCGTAGAGGGTAAAGGTCGCGTCGCGCAGCCAGCAGTAGCGGTAGTCCCAGTTGCGGACGCCGCCAACGGTCTCCGGCAGCGAGGTGGTCGGCGCCGCCACCAGCGCCCCGGTCGGCTCGTAGGTCAGCGCCTTGAGCGTCAGCGCGGACCGCCGCATCGCCGACCGGTACGGCCCACCGATTCGAGAGTGGGCGGCCCATTCCCGCCACGCGAAATCGGTTGCCTCGATCTGCCCCTGCCAGTGATCAGCGGCATGGTCGAACAGCGCCCGGGCCGCGGCCTCGGTTTCTTCGTACGCCAGGGCGCAGGCCACCGCTGCCCCGGGCCGCAGCGTCAGCGTGCCACGCAGCGTGCCGTCCGGGTCCGATCGCAGGGGGCACGGCCAAACCACCGCCAACCACCGCTG
>CADCWE010000262.1 GCA_902806325.1 uncultured Thermomicrobiales bacterium
CAGGGCGAAGCGGACCACGCCGCCGAAGAGGAGCAGCAGCAGCGCCAACGCGACCAGGGCGCGGATCGGATCCGGCACGTCGCGGCCCGCGGTGACGCCGTCGGCGACGGTGCGGACCAGCTCCATCGGGTCGTCGTCGGCGCGCAGGCGCGGCATCCCCAGCGTCCGCCCCCGCAGCAGCCAGAGCAGCGGCGAGACCAGGACGAAGGCGATCAGCGCGATCGCCAGGATCAGCAACTGCAGGACCCACCCCAATACCCAGAACAGCGGCGCCAGCGCCCAGACGACGGTCGCCAGGAGGTCGCGGGTCAGCAGCCCCAGCGCGACGGTCGCCCCCGCGACGACCAACGCGACCGGCAGCAGCGCCGCGCCGACCCGGCGCAGGCCAACGACGCCCGCGCCGCCCTGCCGGACCGGATCGCTCGCCGGCTCGCCCACCTTGGCGAGCGCAATCGCCGCCAACGCGGCGGCGAAAAAGACCAGCACCGCCCCGCCGGTCGCTCGCTCCCCCGGCGGAAATCCCCCGCCGGCGCGGACCGCGGCGATCGCCGCCAGGGGCAGCGTGCCGAGCCGCAGCAGCCCGTGGGCGGCGTCCACCGACGGCTCCGGCCGGGTCCGTCCCCGCCACCAGGCGATCGCCGCCACCCCGACCAGGCCCCAAACCGGCACCCGCGCCCCGGCCGCGTCCCGGCGCAGGAGCAGGTCCTGGCCCACGCCGACCAGCCACCCCGCGTCCGTCCACGCGCGGTGCGGGAACGCCGCGACCTTGACCAGCATCAGGGTCGACGCGGCCACCGCCGCGACCATGAACCCCTCGAAGGCCGGATCCCAGACGTCGAACCGCTCCAGCAGCCGCGGCACCGTCGCCGCGACCCAGACCAGGCCGAAGACCGCCAGCGGCGGCACCGTGGTCCCCCGTGCCCCGGCCGGCGCCAACACCATCGCCGCCGGCAGCCACAGCACGGCCGTCTCCGCCGCCAGCAGCGCCAGCCGCAGCAGCTCACGCCGCGGGTCGAGGCCGCGCCACCACCGAACCGCCATCGCTCGCCTCCGGACCGCGCGCCTCCCGGGCCGTGTTCGCGCTCCTGGCCGGGGGCGGTGGATTCTCGCCGACCCACTCAACCCGATTGTACGCTCGGTCGACGGGGAAACGACGATCGCGGGGCGCGCCGTCTGCTACCATCCGAAGCACGATCGACCCGCGCACCGGACGCCCAGGGAGCGGGGATGGCCCAGCGTCGCGACGATCTGGATCGAGACGGCGGACTCCTTCGCCCGGTCGCGACGCTGGGCGCGGCGCCGGCGGCGGGCGAGCCGGGGATGTCCGACAACGACTACCCGGCGCTCTACGAACTCGCCAACCTGATCGCCGGGCAGGCCCAGAAGCGGCACCGGTCGCTGGTCCGGCTCGAGCTGAACACCGTCGTCGCCGGTGCCCTGATCGGCGCCGTGGCGCCGTTGGCCGGGGTGCCGGGCCGCGTCGTCGCCGGCCTGACGGTGGTTGCCCTGGTCTTGGCGATCACGGTCAAGTGGCTGACGCGGCGGCGCAGGGACCAGACGCGGTGGCTGACGGCGAGGTCATTGGCCGAGCGGGTGAAGACGGCGACCTGGCTGTTCATGATGCGCCAGGAGCCGTTCGCGGACGACGCCGGGGAGCAGGACGGTGCCGCCATCGCCTTCGCCCGGTTCGTCGGCCAGTTGCGCCGGTCGGACCACCGGCTGGTGATCCCGCCGTCGCACCGGGACGGCGGCGACCGGCGGATCAGCGGCCGGATGCGGCAGATCCGGGCCCGGCCGCTGGCGGAGCGGCGGGACTTCTACGTCGAACACCGGTTGCGCGACCAAGCCGATTGGTACGCGGCCAAGGCGCGCCAGAACCGGCGCTTGCGGCGGCGGTGGTTCGGGTTGTCGCTGACGTTCCAGGTCGCGACGTTGCTGGCCGCCGGGGCGCGGGTGGCGATGCCGGACATGGGCTTCGGCGTGGTCGGGTTGCTCGCCTCGATCACCGCCGCCGCGACGGCGTGGAGCCAGTTGGGCCGCCACGACGAGCTGGAGGCGAGCTACGCCGGCACGAGCCGGGACCTGGCGACCGTGATCGCGGCCGCGGAATCGGCCTCCACCGACGCCGCCGTGCGGCGGATCGTCCGCAACGGCGAAGCGGCGATCGGGTCGGAGAACGCGGCCTGGGTGTCGCAGCGGGGCGGCGGCGTACGCGAATCAGCGGTCGCCGCCGGGTCGCCGGGCGGCCCGGCGGGCGCCCGGAACTGACGCGGGCGGGCGCGACGGCGCTCCCCCGGGTGCCGGGCGTCCGATCGCCGGCATGGCATCAGCCCGGCGCGGCGCGCTTGACCGCGGCGGCGCCATCCGCCTCGCGCTCCCCAGCGCTTGTCGGTGGTTCGTCCAGTCCTTCCTCCCGCACCCGGCGCACCACCAACCCGCGGAGGGGCGGCAGTGGGCACTCGGCGAGCGGGATCAGGACGAGCCGGTGCCCGCCGTCGCGCAGCACGGCTAGGGTCGCGACCAGGGCCTCCGGCATCCGGGCGGTGATCAGGAGCAGGGTCGAGCCGCGGGGGAAGCCGGTGGCCGCCGAGCGCAGTTCGCGGGGGAAGGCGACGGTGGAGTAGGGCGTGATCTTGGCCAGTCCTTCCAGGATCCGCGGCATTTGGCCGGGGCCGCGGCCGGGTCGGACCCGCAGCGGCTGGTCCGACCCGGCCACGATGCCGTTGGCGGCCACCCCCACGGCCCACCGTGCCCGGTCCGCCCAGGCCGCGACCGAGGCGGCGAGGACGACCCCCCGCTCGGCGGTCACCAGGTCCAGCCCTTCCCAGTAGCGGTCGAAGGTGTCGAGGTTGAGGAACACCCCAAGGTGGAGCGCGGTGGACGGCTCCTCGACCCGGACCTGGAGCCGGCCGGCCCGCGCCGTCGCCGGCCAATGGACGGTCGTCAGCGGGTCCTCCGGCCGGTGGTCGCGGGCGCCGACGATCCGGGACGGGTCGCGGAACAGGCGGTCGTCGCCCCGGAGGTCGCCGAACGGCTGGCGCGGCGGCAATCCGAGCGCGGGCAGGGCCACGACCCGGGGGTAGACCAGCACGGACATCGCCGGTCCGGGTCCAGCGATCGTGCGGCGGCAGGCGAAGAAGCCGAACCCGTCGCCGGCGCGCAGCGTGGCCGGGCCGACGGTATGCAGCCCGCGGGTCGGGCAACGCAGCCGGACCCGCCACGTCGCCCGCTCGAACGGCCCGACGGCGGCGACGATCCGCACCGCCTGCCGACCCGGCGCGCCGCTGGGGGTGGCGGGGCGGTCGAGCACGACGAGGGCGGCGGCGAGGTCTTCCTCGACCTGAAGCGCGGGGATCGGCAGCGGCTTGGCGTTGGTGACCCGGATCGTCAGCGTGATCTCGTCGCCGGGCAAGACGCGGGCGGCGGACAGATCCCGCGCGTAGGCCACGCCGCGCAACGCCGCCCGGTTCCAGGCCCAGCCCAACCCCGCGGCCAGCAGCACCAGCGCGCCGAGCAGCGCCAACGCCGCCGCGCCCGCCGCCACGCCGACCAGCAGCGCCAGCGCCGCCCCGCCGACCCAGAACCGGCCAAAGAAGACGCTCCGCTCGGTGGTCGCGGTCTCCGAAGAACCCGTTATCGGCCGTTGTTTGAACCGCCCGCGGCGGCGCGGCGGGGCCACCGGCTAGCCGTCCGGCGGGCGGGGCAAGCCGGCCGCGCCTTCGACCGGCACCGGCGTGCCCGCGACCACCTCGGCGACGATGTCGACCGGCGTCCGGCCGCGCAGCCGCGCCTCCGGGGCCAGGATCAGGCGGTGGCAAAGGACCGGCGCGGCCAGGGTTTTGACGTCGTCCGGCAGGGTCGCCGACCGCCCCCGCAGCGCCGCCAACGCCCGCGCTGCCCGGAACAAGGCGAGGGCGCCGCGCGGGCTGGCGCCCAACTCGACCGCCTCGTGGGCGCGGGTGGCGCGGGCGATGGACGCGACATAATGCGCCACGTCGTCGCCGACGTGGACCAGCCGCGCCGCGTCCGCCGCCGCCAGCAGCTCGGCCGGGGAGGCGACCGGGGCCAGCGTGTCCAAGGGCGGCGGGTCGGCGCCCCGGTCGCGCTCCCGGAGCAGGATCGCGTCCTCCTCGGTCGCGTCCGGGTAACCGAGGGCGAGGCGGATCAGGAAGCGGTCCAACTGCGCTTCGGGCAGCGGAAACGTGCCTTCGAGTTCGATCGGGTTCTCGGTCGCCAGGACCAGGAACGGACGGGGAAGGGGGACGGGTTCGCCCTCGACGGAGACGGTCCGCTCTTCCATCGCTTCGAGCAGGGCGGACTGGGTGCGCGGCGTGGCGCGGTTGATCTCGTCGGCCAGGACCACGTTGGCGAACACCGGCCCGGCCCGGAACCGGAAATCGCCCGCCTTCTGGTCGAAGAACGAGACCCCGCCGATGTCGGACGGCAGCAGATCCGGCGTGCATTGGATTCGCCGGAACACCCCGCCGATCGAGCGCGCCAGCGCCCGGGCCAAACTCGTCTTGCCGACCCCCGGCACGTCTTCGATCAGGACGTGGCCCTCGCAGAGCATCGCCGCCAGCAGCAGCTCGACCGCGGCGTCCTTGCCGACGATCACCCGCGCCACGTTCTCCGCCACCCGCGCCCCGAACTCGACGACGGAACGGGCGTCCCGGTCTGCTGCCGTGGATAAACCGGTCTGGGTCGGGGTCTGCACGGCGGGGGTGGTCCTCCGCCGGGATTGTAGCAGCGGCCCGGGGCGCTTCCGAGCGTCCGGCGGGGCTGCTACCATCCCGGCCGAACGGCGATGGCGACGGCCGCGGCCGGCGGCGCGACCAGGGACCGGGGGGCATGGTGGGAGTCCGACGGCGGCTGGTCCAGGTCACGGCGCTGGTCGCGGCGGTGACCGCGTTCGGCACCGCCGGGTACATGCTGCTCGAAGGGTGGTCGTTCCTCGACGCGCTGTTCATGACGGTGATCACCGTCGCCACCATCGGCTACGGCGAGACGCGCCCGCTGGACAGCTCCGGCCGCTGGTTCACGATCGCGCTGATCGTCGGCGGGATCGGCGTCTTCACCTACGCCGTCAGCGAGTTGGCCGCGTTCCTGGTCGGGGAACAACTGACCGACGCCTGGGGGAGACGCCGCATGGAACGCCGGATCGCCGCCTTGACCGACCATGTCATCGTCTGCGGCGGCGGCGACACCGGGCGCCACATCGCCGCCGAATTGCTGGAGACCGGGACCCCGTTCCTGATTGTCGAATTGGATCCCAGCCGCGAAGCTCAGGTCCGCGCCCTCGGTCCGGAGGTGCCGTACCTCATCGGCGACGCCAGCGACACGGACCTGTTGATCCACGCGCGGGTGCCCCAGGCGAAGGGGCTGATCGCCTGCATGCCGAGCGACAAGGACAACCTGTTCGCCGTGATCGCCGCCAGGGAGTTGAACCCGACGATGCGGATCGTGACCCGGGTGGTCGCCGACAGCGCGGCGCCAAAACTCTCCCGCGCCGGGGCCGACTCGGTCGTTCTGAGCCGCAAGATCAGCGCGCTGCGCTTGTCGGCGGAGATGCTGCGCCCTTACGGCGTCGGCGTGCTGGACGCGATGCTGCACCCGCCGTACTCGATGTGGTTCCACGAGATCCCGGTCGGTCCCGGCGGCGCCGGCCAACCCCTCGGCGCGCTGCGCCTCCAAGAACGTTCCGGCGTCGTCGTCTTCGCCCTCCAGGAGGTCGAGACCGGCCAGTTCGCCTTCAACCCGCCGCTGGACCGCGTCCTGTCCCTCGGCGACACCCTGGTCGGCTGCGCCAACGCGACCCAACTCGCGGCGGCGCGGCGGATTGCCCAGGAGGGGTAGCCGTATTCCGAGCGCGGGAAACCATCGGCGCGTCATGGCGGCACCCGGATGCTCACCGGAGGCCTCCACTTGGACGGCGTCGTTCCCGGGCGGTGGTCCTTCGTGCCCCCGATTGAGGAACTCCGGGCCGAGGTCCACGCCGGTCGGCCAGACGACGCTGCCCCCAGACGGCATCACGGGAACCACCAACCCCGATCGCTTGTAGTGTCCGGCAGGCGGAGGTTCGGCGGCCCCGCCCGGTGAGGAGGCCGACGGGCTGGACGAGCAGCGGTTGATCGAGCGCGCGCGGGGGGGAGACGGGGACGCCTACGAAGTCCTCGTACGGCGGTACCAGGACTTTGCCTTTCGGGTCGCGTTCGTGATCACCCGCGACGCGGGCGAGGCCGAGGACGCCGCCCAAACCGCCTTCCTCAACGCGCACGGCGCGCTGGGGCGCTTCCGCGACGGGTCGCCGTTCCGGCCCTGGCTGCTGCGGATCGTCGCCAACGAGGCGCGCAACCGCCGCTCCGCCGCCGGGCGCCGCGCCCGCCACACCCTGACCTTAGACGGAGACGCCGACGACGTGGTCGGCCAGGTGCCCAGCACCGCGCCGTCGCCGGAGGCGGCGCTGCTGGCGGCGGAGCGGCGGGCCGGACTGTTGGCCGCGTTGGAACGCTTGCGGGAGGAGGACCGAGCCGTCATCGCCTACCGCTACTTCCTCGATCTCTCCGAGGCCGAGATGGCCGAGGCACTCGGCTGCGCCAAGGGCACCGTCAAGTCCCGGCTGTCCCGCGCCCTCGGCCGTCTGCGGTCCCAGCTCACCGACGACCCGGGCGAACGCCGCGAGATACCGCCGCGCCGGGAGGCCGACGGTGACTAACCGGCCCGTTTCCCGCCGTGGCGAACCGGACGGAACGCCGGAAATGGGGGGGGATCTGGACGGCGCTTTGCGCGATCTTGGCGCCCACCTGGCCTTTCCGCCGACGCCGGACCTGGCGGCAGCCGTCCGAAATCGCCTCGGCTCGGCCCCGGTTCCCGCGCGTCGCCGTTGGACGCTCCCCGCTTTGCGGCCTTGGGCCCGGCCGGGTGATGCCCGCCGCGCACTGGCGGTTGCCGCGGTCCTGCTGGCGGTCTTGGCCGGAGCGACGCTGGTGCTGGTGCCGGGGGCGCGGACGGCGGTCGCCGACCTGCTGGGGGTGCGCGGGATCCGGATCGTGCGCGAGTCGGCGCGGCCGACGCCGACGGCCTCGCCGGTCGGCGCCGGGCTGGACCTCGGGGTCCGGCTGACGCTCGACCTCGCCCAGCAGCAGGTGCCGTACCCGATCCTGGTTCCGACCGATGGGGGGTTGGGCGACCCGGACGAGGTCTACCTGCGGCTGGAACCAGAGGACGGCATGGTTTCGTTGGTCTACCGCACCCGGCCGAAGATCCCGGCCGCGAAGGAGACCGGCGTCGCGGTGCTGCTGACCCAGTTCCGCGGGGACACCGAACGGACCCTGATCGAGAAGGGTCTCGGCGGCGAGGGAGTCGGGACAGGGACAACCCTGGAAGTGGTCTCGGTCGATGGGGCGTCCGGCTACTGGATCGCCGGCGATTCGCACTCCTTCGCGTTCCTCGACGCGAATGGGGTGATCCAATGGGAGTCCTACCGCCTGGCCACCAACGTTCTGCTGTGGGAACGGGATCATCGTACGTTCCGCATGGAGGGGACGATGCCGCAGGAAACCGCGGTGCGAATCGCGGCCGGTTTGGTCGCGCTGGATGAAGAGTGACGTGCGCGGAGAGGAGGCGGCGATGAACGGGAGACGCAGCAGGCGGTGGGCGATCGGCGTGGTCCCGGTCGTCGGGTTGGTCTTGATCGGCGGCGGCTTGCTGGATCGCGGTGCGTTGGCCGGTGGGTGGGCGACCGTCCACCTGGACGATCGTTCCACCGGGGTCGTCGCCGGGGAGCCAGTCGTGTTCGGTTTCACGGTGATGCAGCACGACGTCACGCCGTTCCCCGGTGCGAAGGCGGAGCTGACGGCAACCCACCGGAGCACCGGGGCCACGATCACCGCTGCGGCGCGGGAGGACGGCCCGGTCGGGCATTACGTCGTCGAGGTCGTCTTTCCCGAGTCGGGGGAGTGGAAATGGGGCGTGATCCCGACGCCGTTCGAGGGCACCTGGTTTGCCACCTTGATCGTGCGCGAACCCGGCGTCGACCCGCGCCTCCGGTTCGCCTGGACCCGTTTCCCCCGCCTCCTCGCCTCCCGCGCCGCACCCGTTGCGCCAGACCCGGCCCTAGAGGTCGAGATCGGGATGGCCGCCTCGGCGTTCCTTCAGCCCTACGTCGAGGTGCCGGTCGGGGCGACGGTGACCTGGGTCAACGGCGACAGCCTGGCCCACACCGTCACCGGCACCGGCCTGGCGTTCGGCGACTCCGGCCCGCTGCAGCCGGGCAGGCGTTCTCCCAGACCTTCGTCGCACCCGGAACCCACTTCTACCGCTGCGACCCGCACCCAGGCATGAGCGGGACGGTGGTCGTGCGGTAAATGGGCGTCGTGGTGCTGGGGGCAAACGGTGGCGGTCGACGGTCGGTGGTCGGCTCGTGGTCCGGGGCACGCTCCGTCTCGACCAACCCTACTCCGTTCGCCTCCCCATCGCCCGCCGCTTCGCCGCCAATAGCTCGCTGCGCACCCCGGCCGAGGGTCCGGCGGGCGCCGCCGGCTGGGGCGGCTCGGCTGGACCGGGGGGCGAATGGTTCGCGCCTGGCCCGGCCCCGGCTCGCGCATCCGCGTCGGCGTCCGGCGCCGGGTCGCGTGCGGCGGGACGACGGGTCTCGCGGATTTTGAGCAGCGGGGCGGTGTGGGTCGGCCGCCGCTGCGCCGGCGCCACGGTCCGCGCCCGGCTCGGGATGAGTCGCGCCCGGAGTCCGGCCAGTTCGCGGCGCCCGATGGCGAGGCGGCGGACCGCGACATCGACCGGTAGCAGCACCAGGGCCAAAAGGACCAACCACGGCCAAAGCGGGTACTGCGTCTTGGCCGGAGCCAGATCGTGGCGGAACGCATCGGTGATGGTGCCGGCGTCCAGGGCCGCGCCGCCCGTCAAGTTCCGCGCCCGCTCCAGGGTGGCCGGGCCGGTGCCGTGGCTCGGGCCGTATTCGGGGGAGTAGCCGACGACCAGGCCGGAGGTCGCTCCGGCCACCACCGGGCCGTCGGCGATCTCCCGTTGGGTTACGGCGAGAAGATAAGCCCCAGGCGGCAGTTCGCCCGTCGCGCCGGAGTAACGGCCGGGTGCGTCTTGGGCCAAGCTCAGGTCCTGCCGCGTCCCGTTCGGGCCGAGGACCGAGACCGTGGTCAGCAGGTCGTTGCGGAACGCGCCGCTGGGGTCGGCAGAGTCGACGGTAATCGCGGTCCCGCCGTCCGGGCCGTTGCGGTCCAGGGTGACCCCGACATCGCCGCCCGGTCCGGCCGCCGCCCAGCGCACGGTTTGGGTCCAGAACCGCGCAAAGCCGTCCCAGCCGACCCAGCCGCTGGCCCATTGGTTCTTGGCGTCGGCGGTGAAGGCGACACCGCGGCCGAGCCCGTATTGCCATTGGGCCAGGATCGGCTCGGCGCGGTCGGAGAGGAGGACGGTTTGGGCGGTCGCCTTGGGGGTGGTGCTGACGTAGCCTTGGAGGTTGGGCAGGGCAGCGATGCCGTCCAGGATCGGGCTGGGGGCGCCGCGGGCGAGCGAGATGTCGCCCTCGACGATGTAGGCGCGGAGAGCGACCTTGGTCTCCTTGAGGAAGATGCCGGGGATCTCGTGCGGGTCGGCGGCGGCGTAGAACCGGCCGCCGCCGCGCTCGGCCAAATCCTGCAGGAAATCGGCCGCGCCACCGCCGGCGCCGATCACGGTCAGGGTGATCCCGTTCGCCTTCATCTCCGCCAGCAGGGCGTCGAAGTCGCCGGTGTTGGACCAGCCGTCGGTGACCAGGATGATGTGGCGGACCTTGCCGGTCGCGCCCCGCATTGCCTCGACCGCCTCGGCCAGCCCGGCGTAGATGTTGGTCCCGCCTTCGGGTTTGATCGCCGCCAGGGCGCCGGCGATGTCGCCCTGCTCCGATATCGCCGCCAGGGGCAGGATCTGGACCGCCTCGTCGTCGAAGGCGACCACCCCGACCTCGTCCGACGGCCCGAGCATCGAGATCGCCTGGAACGCGGCCTCCTTCGCCAGATCCGTCTTGGGCAGGCCGGCCTCGATCCGGGCTTGGCCGTTGCCCTCCTCGCCGTGGCAGCGGCCCATCGAGCCGGACTTGTCGATCGTGAAATCGACGCTGACCTGGGGCATTTTCTTCGGGTCGCGCAGGTCCATCCGCAGCGGCAGCGTTTCTTCGAGCGGGGTGTCGAAGTAGCCGCCGACGCCAAAGGATGCGTCTCCGCCGACCGCGACCAAGCCCCGCCCGAGGTCGCGCACGTACTGCTGGAGGGTCGTCATGGCCCGACCGAGGGTTTGGGCCGGGACGTTGACCAGGACCACGGCGTCGTAGCCGGCGTAGGCGGGTAAATCGGACGGGGCGCCGGCCGCGGGTTTGGTCTCGACCAGCAACCCGCCGGCCCGCAGCGCCGCCGCCAGGGCGTCCGCTTCGCCGGGGGTGCCTTCGAGGAGCAAGGCGGAGGCGGGACCGGCGACGTCGGTGAAGGCGCTCAGTTGGTTGTTCTGAAATGCGGTGTCGGCGCCGTCCGGGGTCGAGACGCTGGCGGTGAAGGTCCGAAATCCGCGATCGCCGACGGCGACCGCAACGGCGAAGGTGTTGACCCCGGCCCGGAGTTGGACCGCCTCCTCCTTCAGCACCGCGCCGTCGCCGAGGAGGCGCAGCGTGCCGGGGGTTTCGCGGGCGCTCTCGACCCTGACCTGGACGTCGAACGTGTCGCCGGCGCGGGCGCGGGCGGGGGCGACCACGTCCGCCACCAGCACCTCCGGCCCGTCCGGCGGGGTCAAGCCGACGGTGACGATCTGGGCATCGTTGGCGGCGGCCATCATCGCCGCCGCCTCGAGGTCGCCTCGGTTCTCCTCGCCGTCGGAGATCACGACCAGGCGGCGCGAGGCACCCTCCGGGAACAACGCCAGCCCGAGCCGGACCGCGCCGGCGATGTCGGTCGCGGTCGCGGTGGGCCGGGAGCGGAACGGTTCGGCCCGGTTGTCCTCGCCCATCGCCCGCTCGACGACCGCGTCGGCGCCGAACAGCACCGTCGCGGCCCGGTCCCCGTCCGGCATCGCGGCGATGGCGCGGTTCACCATGTCCTCGGCCCGCGCCAGACCGTCCGCGCCGACGCTGTCCGAGGCATCGACGAGGAAGACGACCGCCAGCCGATCGCTGGCCCGCGTCAACCGTGCCCCGCTCAGGGCGAAGACCAGCGAGGTCAGGACCAGGCAGCGCAGCCCGACCGCGGCGATCCGTCGCCCCCGCGTCGCCCGCGGCGACCCGGCGAGGGCGACCGCCCCGGCCAGCGGGAGGAGGAGCAGCAGGACCAAGGCGAGCGGCTGGCCGAAGGCGACGGCGGTGGAGAAGAGGTGGTCTGGCATGGAGGTGATCCCTATCGGAAGGGCAAGCGCGACGGGTTTCTCCCCGCCCGCGATCGGCGTCCCGGAAACGCAACCATCGTCGCCATCCGCCCCACCCCCGGCAGCCGCCCCCGGTAGAACGCCCACCACTCCAGAGCCAGGACCGCCACGCCGAGGGCGATCGCCGGCCACCAGAGGAAGCGGCGGGCGTCGCCGGAGCGGAGCGCGGTCCCGGCCCGGGCGGCCGCTCCGGCGACGGCGGCGTCCGGCGCGGGGTGCAGGTCGGATTCGGCGGCGTCCAACAGATTGACCGTAAAACCTCCGGCCCGCAACGGTGTTTCCGCCGCGAGGTCGCGGACCAGGTAGCTGCCGGGGCGGGCGGTGTCGGCGAAAAGCAGCTCGGTTTGGGCCGGGATACGGAGCGGATCGCTTCCCGGTGGCGTCACCTCGACGGTGTCGGCCCCGGCGCGGGGACGCAGCGGCACCACCGCGCCGGGCGAAACGGTGGCCGGGGTCGCGCCGCCCGTCTCCGGCAGGAGGAAGCCGGTCAGGTTGGCCAGCAGGACCGGGAAGGCGGTTTGGAGCGGGAGGTCGGACTGGTGGAGGTCGAAGGCGAGGACGGCGACGCGGGCGCCGTCGCGGGTTCCGCTTAGCAGCAGCGGGTCCGGCCCGGCGACCACCGCCGCCGTTGCCCACGACGGCGTCACCAGTTTGGCGGCGGCGGCGAGGTTGGTTTGGCTCAGGTCGACGCCTCCGAGGAGCGGGTCGGCGCCGGCGGTGCCGGTGATCGCGGGCGTCTCCACGGCGCCCGACACCTCGACCACTCCGTTGCCGACCGGTGGGTTAAGGAGCAGCATCGGCGCCGCAAGACCGGGCGTAGGCGCGACCCCATCAAAAACGTAAATATCGTATCCGGACGCGACCGCGCCGGGTTCCGCCACCGAGACGGCCAAATCCGGCAGCAACCCCAGGCCGCGCTCCAGGAAGAGGTTGCCGGCCGTGACCAGCAGCACCCGGGCCCCGTCGCCGCTGCGGGTGCGGGCCCAGGCCGTGTCGTCGACGGTCAGATCATCCCGGCCGCCGGCGGCGAGGTCGGCCCGCAGGACCGACGCATCCGGCGGCAGTTCTGCAAAGGTGAGCGCCACGTCCCCGTGCGCGGGCACCGTCAGGTCTTGGGCGGCGACCAGGACGTCGGCCGCGTCGGGATCGTCCGGGGTCGGTTCCGGTTCGGACCAGAGGGTGATCCGGGCCTCGCGCTCGGCGGTTCCGGCGTTGGCGACGCGGACGAAGAGCTGGGCACCGGCGACGCCGCGCCGGACCGCCATCGTCGTGATCCCGAGGTTTAAGGGGTCGGCACCGCCGACGGCGACGACCCGGGTCGGCGCCGCCAGGTCGGCGATCGTTGAGGCTGGGATGTCGCCGTCGGAGACCAGCACGATCTCGCCGTCGGGGAGCCGGGCGGCGGCGGCGGCGGCGAGGGCGAGGGCGTCGGCGATCGCCGCCTGGCCGGCTTCGGCGTTCAGCGCATCGAGGGAATCGCGTAGGGCGTCGCGGTCGCCGGTCATCGGCTGGGCGACGCGGCCCTGCGCCCCGGCGGCGACCAGCAGCATCCGGCCCCCGTCCGGCATCCGGGCGATCAGGTCGCGGATCTCGCCTTTGGCCGCGTCGAGG
This sequence comes from uncultured Thermomicrobiales bacterium, assembly GCA_902806325.1. Classification (GTDB taxonomy): domain Bacteria; phylum Chloroflexota; class Chloroflexia; order Thermomicrobiales; family UBA6265; genus CADCWE01. Next base: position 13,027 of record CADCWE010000262.1, read on the forward strand.
CGCGTCCCATCGCCCTCGACGGCGCCCATGCTGGCCGAGACGTCGACGACGACGACGGTGCTCGCCCCGAGTGCCGCCTCGACCGAGAGGAACGGCCTGGCGAGGGCGGCGACCAACGCCGCCAGGGCCAGCAACTGGAGAAAAAGCAGCCAGTTCGGCCGGAACCGCTGCCACGGCGCGTTGGCTTCGACGTCTCGCGCGAGGCGGTCCCAAAGCAGGGTGCTTGGCACCACCCGGTCCCGGCGCTTGATCTTGAGCAGGTACAAGACGACGATCGGCACCGCCAGCGCGGCCAACCCGAGGGCGAGGGGGGTGAGCAGTCCCATCAGGCCACCACCCGCTCCCGCCGCAGGGCGCCGAGGACGAATGCCTCCAGCGGCTCGGCCGTGGAGACCGGGACGTAGGCGATCGCCCGGTCCAGGCAGGCCCGGCCGATCTCCTCCCGCCAGGCGGCGACCCCGGCCCTGTAGCGGGCCAGCAGCGCCTCGTCCAGCGTCACCTCGCGGTGCTTCCCGCTCTCCCGGTCGACCAGCCGCAGGTCGCCGCGCAGGTCCTCGCCGGGGTCGAGTTCATCCGGCGCCAGGGTGTGGACCACCGCGACCTCGTGCCCGCCCGCCCGCAACGCGCGCATCCCGGTTTGGCCGAACCCCTCGCAGAGGAGATCGGAAACCAGGATCGCCGGACCCGGCGCGCGGTTGCCGTAGGACGCCAGGGCGGCGTCGAGGTCGGTCACGCCCGTGGCCGTCTCTTGCGCGTTCAAAAAGGCGAACAGCCGCCGCGCCGCCCGGACGCCGGAGAAGACGGTCGAGCGCTGGACCACCGAACCGGCGACGGTCGCCACCGCGACCCGGTCCAATTCCGAGAGCGCGACGTAGCCGAGGGCGCCGACGAGGCGCCGCGCCCAGCGCAGCTTGTGGGCGTCCCCTTCGCCCCAGTCCATGGACGCCGAGACGTCGAGCAACAGGTGGAGGGTGGCGTTCTGGTCGTCGTGATAGAGGCGGAGGAACAAGCGCTCCAGGCGGGCGTAGGCGTTCCAGTCCACCCGTCGCAGGTCGTCGCCGACGTTGTAGGACCGGAAGTCCGCGAACTCGACCGAGGATCCCCGCGCCGGGCTCCGCCGGTGCCCGACCGCCTGCCCGGCCCGGTTCCGCCGCACGGCGATCGAGAGTCGCTCCAACCGGCGTAGGAACGCCTCGTCGAAGTCGTTGGCGGGGGTCATCGGTCGGATCCCAGCGGGGACTGCCGCGCGGCAGTTACGATCGCATCGTAGGAGAAGCTCCCCGTGGCCACCCGGTCCCCGGTCATCGGCGAGAGGGGAAGGAACTGATGTTTGGCGGGGCGGACGGGGTTGGCGGGACCCGACGAGATCGAGCCCGCAACGGGCGGCCACGGGGAGCCGCCCGGGCGGCATGGTCCGGAGATCCGTCGCCGCGTCATTCCCCCGCCTCCTCCGCGTCGTCGGGGGCCGGTTCGAGGGCGCTGAAGTAGTCGCGGACGTAGTCCTGGAGCGGCGGCGGGACGACGCCTTGTTCGAGGTCGCGGCTGGCTTGGCGGGCGTAGTCGCCGTAGACGGCGGCGTAGGGGACGGTGGCGTCGGTGGCGAGACCGGCCCCGGTTTGGGCGCCGGTTTGCTCCTGGCCCTGGCCTTCCTGACCGGCAACGAAGTCCGGATCGCCAGCGCCGGTTTGGCCGAGATTCCCGGCCGGGGCGTAGACCGACTCTTCCTCGCGGGATCCCGCCTGACCCGCCTCGCCGAGCCGGGGTTGCGCGTCGCCGCCCTGACCACCGGGGTTGGTCCGCGCGGTCGAGCCGCCGGAACCGGCGCCGGCGCCCGCTCCTTGGCCTTGCCCCTCCCCTTGCCCCTGCCCCTGCCCCTGCCCGGAACCGTTTTCTTCGCCTTGGCCCTGACCCGCGCCCTGGCCGGGGGGCTGGGCTTGTTGGCTCTCACCCAGGCCCTGGCGGGCGGCGGCGAGGCCGCCGGCGGCCCGGGCCGCCGCCTGGCCGGCGGCTTGGTCGGCGGCGAGGGCAGAAACGGCGCCTGCGGCCTGGTCGAGTGCCCCGGCGGCGGCGCCGGAATCGCCGGCCGCCATCGCCCCGGCGGCCGCTTGGAGCGCGGCCGGAAGTCCTGGATCGGTGCCGGCCTGGGCGGCGGCGAGTTCCGCCAGCTTCGCCGCCAGCGCCTGCTGCTCTTTGGCGGAAAGGGATTGCGCCTGCTCGCCGAGGCCGGCCAGCGCCGCGGCGGCGGCGGGCAGATCCCCGGCCGCGAGGGCGTTGCCGACCTCGGCCGTGGCGCCGCTGGTCTGCAACGCGGGGGCGGCTTCGCGCAGGGCTTGGGCGCGCTGGGGCACGGTCGCGTCTTCGAGCCGGCGGAGGTCGCTTTCGGCCGCCGCGATCTCGGTGGTGGCTTCTTCGTCGGTCATCGCGCCGGGGTCCAGCGCGGCGGCGAGGTCGGCGAGGCGGGCGGCGAGGGCGTCCTTGGTTGCCGGGTCGAGGTCGGTCCGGGCGGCGACCTCGGCGGCCAATCCGTCGACCGCCGCCTCGGCCGCTTCGACCGCCGCGGCGTCCGCGCGCCGCTCCCGGACCCGGTCGTCCTGGGGATTTGGCGCCCAGACCGCCAGCGCGGCCAGCAGCGCCAAGCCGCCGAGGCCAAACACCGGCCGGCGCTCGATCTCCGGACCCAAACGGGGCACCCGACGCGCGGCGCGGGCGGCGGCGACCGTGTCGGCCAGTTGGCCTTGGACGAACGCGGCGCTGGTGCCGCCGGGGATCAGCCGCAGCTCCAACGCCGTCCCGAGCCGCTCCCGCAGGCCCAGCGCGCGGTCCGCCCGCCGGGCGACGGTCGCCGCCGGGGCTGGCCAAACCGCCCCGGCCACCAGCCCGAGGAGCGCGCCGCCGCCCACCGCCGCCGCGATCCAAACCCGCAACTCGTCCGGCAGCAGCAGCGGGCGCACCCGCGCCAGGAGCGCCACGATCAACGCCGCAACCAAGCCGACCCCGATCCCGAGCAGCGCCCCGGCCAGCGCCCGGTCCCCCCGCAATCGCCATCGGGCGCGCCGCAGCAGCGCCGCCACCTCCCGCGGCAGCGGCTCGGGCGCCGGTTCGGCCACGCCGGGAGCGGCCCGCCGGAGGGTACCGAGCGCGGGTTTGGACGACATCGGTTGGCCCCCTCGCGCCACGCCGGCACCACGCCGCCGCTCTTGTCTTCCAAACGCTCGGGACCGGGATACGGTTGCGGCCGCGGTCTACGGGGGATGGGGGATGGAAGCGGTTGGTGGGGCGCTTGGCGTGCGCCCGGTTCCGGGTCCTGGACGTTGGCGTTCACCACGATCGGCAGTGGTTGCGTCCGGTCGCACGCCATACGTCCCACTAATCGCCCGTTTCCCGGCCCCTACAGCGCCACCAAACTCGTCTCGTACATCCGGCCGAAGAGGCGGTCCCAGCAGGCGCGGGAGGGATCGACGGACTCGAACCCGGCTTCCAATTGCTGAGGCATGTCCGGGGTGAGCAGGATGGTCGGCAGGCGCTGTTGGTAGCGGCCGTCGATGGTCCGGTCGAGGAACAGCGCCTCGTGGCGGGCGGTCGGTTTGAGGCCGACCAGGACCAGCAGTTCGGTCGAGAGCATGGTCGAGTAGGTCGCGTCGGTGACGCGGGTGGCGAGGTCGAACTCGCGCTTGGCCTTGCCGTCGTCGGGCGCGGCGTGGGCGGTCGGGGCGAGTTCGGGCAGGCCGACCTCGTGGACGTAGGCGCTGAGGGCGAAATCCCGCCAGGGCATCACGTAGTGGGAAACGGGCGGCGTGTGCTCGCCGAGGCGGTACTTGATGAAGTCGGCGATGCGGTGGGAGCGCCCGGCGCGGGCGTTGAAGATGAACCAGCCTTGGCCCTGGCGCAGCCGGCTATCGACCGCGTCGAAGTACAAGCTCAGGCGCTGCAGCAGGTCGCGGTCCTGGACCGGCGCCTGCTCGACGAAGGTGGACGACTCCTGCTCGGCCATCCGGGACCTCCCGTGGCTCCTGGACCCGGCCCCGCCGGGACCGCCGTGGATGCGGGGCGATCGCCTGCATACCAGTACCACATCCGGCGCCGCTTGTGAACCTCCCGGTTGGCCCAGAGTTGACGGGTCGGGACATCCTTCCCATTGGGCGAACGGCCTTTGGGCCGGCGACGGTCCGCTATCGCTGCCAAACCCGCCGGAACAGCAACGGATAATCCTCCACCATCCCGTCCGCGTCGGTTGGCAGCTCGGTCGTGAAGCCGCCGTCGAGGGCGGTGAAGCGGTGGCGCGCGCCGTCGGCGCGGGCTTCGATGCACTCGTAGCGCTGCGGTTCCCGGGAAACGGCCAGACCCGGCACGGCGACGTAGGCGACGGCGATGTCGCGGCGATCGCCAGGGCGCAGGCCCAGGCGGCGGATCGGCAGCGTGTTCGTGAACGGGGTCGCCGCGATGTCGACATCCAGGCAGCCGTCCAAGGTTGGGACGCGGGCGCCGGTCTCGTCGGTCCAGCGCCCTTCGCCGTCCGCGTCCAGATGCACCCTCGCGCCACCGGTGCCCAGCGACCCAATCCGCACCGATCGCACCCGCCACGCCGCATCGCAGCGGATGCGGTAGCGGAGGCGGGCGGGTTCCCCGTCCCAAACCGAGACGATGGCGCCGTCGGCGAGGATTCCGTGGTCGGTGATGGTCAAGCGGAGGTGTTCGATGCCGGGTTCGACCCAGGGGGTCCAACGCACGTCGATCGGTTGGTGGGGGAAGGGGACCATAGCGGTGATCGCTCCAGTCTTGTGCCCCGGGAGGGAGAAGGGTTTCGATCGCGACGATGGTGGTTTGGGGCACGGGCGACGCACCGATGCGAACCCGCCCGGCACCGGTGGCGGGTCCACCGACGCGCCGACCCCGCATTCTGCTACAGTCCCCCACGACGGAGGTGGTGCGGCGTGGTGCTGCCCTGGATCGGGACGCGGGATTTCCTCGACCAACTCGGTTACGTGATCGAGCGCTGCCCGGCTTGCGAGACGGTCGGCGCCTTCGCCCTGCTGCGCGCCCAGCGCAAGCTGACCGTGGTCTTTGTCCCGACCGTCGCCTACGGCCAGCAACAGGTGCTGGAGTGCCGAACCTGCCAAGCCCGGTTCCAGGTCCCGCCGGAGCAATTCGCGGCGATCGCCAAGCGGGTGATGACCCAGGAAGAGCTGGTCCAGAAGTTTAAAGAGGCCCGCCTCCGCATCCCCGGCGCCCTCGGCCACGCCGGCAACCCGACCGCCAAGCGGACCCTCTACCAAACGTTGCAGGTGGACCCCGACGCCGACCCGGAGGTGATCGAGGCGGCCTTTAAACGCCTCGCCTTGAAGTACCACCCCGACACCTCGACCGCCGCCGACGCCGCCGACCGGATGCGCGAACTCCTGGAAGCCAAGAGCCAGCTCGGCGACCCCCGCAAACGCGAGATCTACGACCGCTCGATCGGCATCGTCCGCGCCCCCCCTCCGCCGCCGCCACCGCCCCCGACAATCCGACCGAAGGCGGACGCGCTGCGACCGGAAGACGTCTAGCGAGGACTGAGGACTGAGGCCTGAGACGGAAGAAACGGCGTCGGCTCAGTCCTCAGCCCTCGGCCCTCAGTCCTACCCCGTCGTTCCGACGATCATCCAAGGAGACTTCCGTGGAAACCCGCCGCCTCGGCAAGACCGGCCACCAGAGCACCGTCGTCACCTTCGGCACGTACGCGATCGGGACCCTCGGGCAAGACGAGGCGGATCGGGCGATCGAGTTCGCCTTGGCGCACGGGATCAACCACTTCGACGTCGCACCGACCTACGCCGACGCCGAGCTGCGGCTGGGTGACTACCTAAAGCGCCACCCCCAACCGGGCGTCTTTATCTCCTGCAAGACCGAGCAGCGCGGCCGCAGCGGCGCCGACGAACAGTTGCGGCGGACCCTGGACCGCCTCGGTCGCGACCGCTTCGACCTCTACCAGCTCCACGCCGTCTGCGACCGCGAAGACCTCGAGGCCTGCTTCGCCCTCGGCGGCTCGATGGACGCGATCCTGGCCGCCCGCGACGAAGGGCTCGTCTCCCACATCGGGATCACCGGCCATGGCCTGGAATCGCCAGCGACCCACGCCGAGGCGCTGGAGCGCTTCCCCTTCGCGACCGTGATGACCTCCTGCAACGCGTTCCTCTACGACATGCCCGCGTTCCGCCGCGACTGGGACGCCCTGGTGGCCCGATGCCAGACCGACGACGTCGGGATCCACGTCCTTAAGGCGACCGCCAAGGCCCCCTGGGGCGAGCGCAAACCGACCCACACCACCTGGTACGAGCCGTTCACGGAGCAGGCCGACATCGACCGCGCCGTCGCCTGGGCGCTTGCCCAACCGGTGACCACCCTCTGCTCCTCCGGCGACCTGGAGATCTTCCCCAAGACGGTCGCCGCCGCCGAGCGCTACCGCGAGGTGGACCCGGCCGAGCGGGACGGCTTCCTGGCGACGGTGCCCGACTACGCCAACATCTTCGTCGGGGCGGACGCCTAGCGGGAGTCCGCCGGTTGCCATGCCGGTCGGTGCGGATCGAAGCGTTCCCCGCCGCGTCTGGTACGATTCTGTCGTCGCCCCTCGTCCCCGCGAAACCGCTCCGCGATGCCGCGCGTCTCCGGAAATGGACCGCTTCGATGGGGAGCGATTCTAGGCCCCGGCCGCGGCACGCGGTTCGTGGCGCGTCCACGGGGGCGCGCCCGCGCCATCCCGGCGGGCAAAAAGGAGAGGACCGTGTTCCACCAATTGCGACCCGCCCGGTTCCGGGCGGCCGGATATCCCGACCGACCACGCGCCGCGTCCCGTGGCGTCGTCCTGGTTGCGGCGCTGCTGGCGGCGCTGCTCGTCGTCGGCGCGCCGACCGCGGGCGCCGCGCTGCGGGCGCTGCAAGCGGCCGACGACCCGTCGCCCGCCCAGGGGCACGCCGAGGTGATCGCCCAGGGCGTGGCGATTCTGCCGGCCGACGAGGTCGCCTGGCGGGTGGTGATCGACACCGCCGAGCCGGAGGACGAGGCCGAGATCCAGGAGCGGGCGCTCGGGTTTGCCCTGGCCGAAGAAGACGCGGTGCTGATCAACGACTCCTCGTTCGGCACCCAGACCCGGCTCGCCACCGGCGAGGCCAGCTTCGTCGCCGAGGGCGTCCAGCAGCAGCGCCTCAGCCTCGGCGACACCGCCACCGACTACTACCGGATCGCCCTCGTCGGCACCGACCAGGCCGGGGACGACGGCGGCGACGACCTGATCTTCTCCGGCGACGGCTTTGCGGCCCCAGACGGCCGCCGCGACCTCGACCTGGTCCGCGACGTGCTCGACCCGCGCGAGGAGACCGAGATCGCCGACGCCGGGACCCCGGTCCTGATCGTCGCCACGAGTGGAGAGATCGAGGTTCTGGAGGCCGGGGCCGACGAAGACGACGCCGTGTCCCTGGAAGAAGGCGAAGCGGCCGAGTTCGAGGGCGACCTGACGATCGCCGCCATCGGCGAGACCGGCGCGATCTTCGTCGCCGCCGCGGTCGGGCCGGAGGTGCCCGCGCCGCCCGCGCCGCCGACCGGCTCGATCGCCCTCGGCGTCTTTGCCTGCGCGGCTGGTGTGACCCCGGACGCCATCGTCGGCGCCACCGGCCCGACCGCGGCGATCGAAGCCTGCGCCCCGCTGACCGAAGACCAGGACTTCGACATCGTCCTGACCGCCGCCGATGGGACCGAAATCGGCCTCGCCGACACGACCGTTGCCGGCGGCGTCTACACCTACGCCGGGCTGTTCTACGGCAGCTACGACTTTTCCGCCCCGCTGGCCCAGCCGGCCGGGTTCCCGCAATTCCTCTTCACCGACTTCGCCGGCCAACCGCTGGACGAGGCGTCGGTGACCATCAACGAGACGACCCCGGACGTTCGGGCAAACCTCTACTTCTTCGCCGCCGAGACCGGCTCCGTCTCGTTGCGGGTGTTGATCTGCCCGCCGGGGGCGACCGCCGACGACTTCGAGCCGGCCGACTGCGGCGTGGCGCCGAGCGACGCCGGGGCGGAAGTGGAACTGCGCGGTGGGGCGGACGCGGGCGTTGTCCTCACGTTGGCCGACGCCGAGTTCGACGGCACCACCTACACCTTCGCCGACTTCCCGATCTCCACCGTCACCGAGGACGCCGACGACCCGGCCGCCTATCTTGTCGTCGAAACGACCCTCCCGAGCGGCTACGACAATTACGTCGTCGCCGGCACCGGCGCCGCCCCCGGGGAGGACCCAGTGATCCGCCTCACCCCGGACGCCCCCACCGCCGAGGTCGAGATCTACAACTTCCAGGCCGACGTCGAGGAGACCGGCTCGCTGACGGTCCAGGTCCTGACCTGCGCCGAGGGCATCTACGCCGACACCTTCGACGCCTCCGCCTGCACGCAGGTCACCGAGGGCTTCGACTTCGCGGTCTACACCCCCGGCGGCGACGTGTTCACCGTGGCGGACGCGACCGCCAACGGCGACGGCACCGTCACCTTCACCGACCTCCCGCTGGCCGGCATCGACATCGAGCAGACGGCCTTCCCGGCCGGCTACGTCGCTTTCTACAACCCCGACGCGACCCAGACCCCGCTGGTCAACCGCCGGATGTACCGGATCACCCTGACCGCGGAGTCGCCGAACGCGACGATCGAGCTGTACAACTTCCTGCCGGTGCCCGACACCGACGGCGACGGCGCCGACGACCAGGTCGAGGCCGCCAACGGCACCAACCCGAACGTGCCGGATACCGACGGCGACGGCCTCGGCGACGGCGTCGAGCTGGAGAACGGCACCGACGGCACCAACCCCGACACCGACGGCGACGGCGTCGACGACGGGAACGAGGTCGCCAACGGCACCGATCCGACGGAGGCGGATTAGCGCGGGTAATCCCTCACCCCCCAACCCCCCCTCTCCCGAACTCGGGAGAGGGGGGCTTTTTTGTTGGGGGGAACGGCCGCCGAGATCTCCCCCTACGCAGGGGAAGGGGAGTCCGCGGACCCCGTCTCCGGAGGGGAAGACCCGGTGGCGCCCCCTCTCCCGAAGCGCGGGAGAGGGGGTTGGGGGGTGAGGGATTGTTCCCCCGCCTCCGCCGCCGCCAGTTGCCCGCGACGCCAGGGGAGTAGGACATCTTCGACCAGCACCTGGACCACGGCGGCGATCGGGACGGCGACGAGGGCGCCGAGCCAGCCAAGCAGGCTACCGCCGGCGATGATTGCGACGAAGGCGGTCAGGGGGTGGATGTCGAGCTGGTTGCCCTCGATCGCGGGGGAGAGGACGTACCCTTTGAAGTTCGCGATCGCGATGTGGGCCAGGAAGGCGATCAGGACCCGGTCCCAGCCCAGCGGCACCACCGCCAGCAGGATCGCGGCCCGGCCGACCAGTGGCCCGACCCGCGGGATCGCTTCCAGGACCCCGGCGAAGAGGGCGACCAGGATCGCGTACGGGGAGCCGAGGACGAAGAGCAGGAGCCAGATCAGGGCGCCGACGATCGTCATCACCGCCAGCTTCGCTCGCAGGTAGGCGCCCAGGCGCAATCCCATCTCGTCGAGGACGCGGCCGGTTTGGTCGCGGTGCCGGGGGTGGAAGAGGGAGACGATCAACGCCCGCAGCCGCTCCTTGGCGGTCAGCAGCAGGGCGGCGATGGTGAAGACGCTAAACAGCGTGAACACCGCCCGCGTGATCGCACCGGGGATCGCCAGCAGGCGCCGGCTGACGGCCGGGCCGAGGGCCTCGGTTTGGCGCAGCAGCCGCGCATCGAAGTCGGCGAGGAACGGGTAGTCGCGGCTGAAGTCGTCGAACCGCGCCTGCAGCCGGCGCACCGCCGCGACCCGCTCCGGCAGGTCGTCGGCGACCGTGCCGGCCTGGCCGACCAGGCGCGGCACCACGTACCAGCCGATCCCCCCGACCACGGCAAAGACGGCCAGGTAGACCAGGCCGATGGCGAGGCCCCGCGGGACGCCGCGCCGCTCCAACCGGCGGACCGGCCCGGCGATGCCGCAGGCGACCAACAAGGCCAGGAACAACACGATCAGCAGGTAGCGCAACCGGAGCAGCAAGAAAAATCCGCCGATCGTCGCCGCAACCAGGATTAGCGCGACGTAGAGGCTGCCCACGTCGGCCAGCCGCCCGCGCCGCGGTGGTCCCGTCCCGCTCGGTTCCGTCATGCCCGCCCCCTAGCGCCGATCGCCGACCGCCTCCATCGCCGCCCGGACCAGCGCCCGTACCCGCTCCCCGTCGACCGGATTGCCGACGACTCCGTCCACCTTGGCGGCGCTGCCGACGATCAGGCCGGTGGCGCGGCCGGCGGCGAGAAGCTGGGCGGCGCGGTCCCGGGTGGCGCCGCTGCCGACGTAGACCGGGGTGCCGGGGACCGCGGCGGCCACGGCGGCGAGGTCGGCGTCGTTCACCGGTTGGCCGGTGGCGCGGCCGGTGACGATCACCGCCCCGGCGAGTCCGCGCGCGACCGCGTCCTCGGCCAGATCGCCCAACGGGCGGGCGGCCAGCGGCGCGGCGTGTTTGACGTCGACGTCGGCCCAGACCGAGACCGGCGCGCCGAGGCGCCGGATCAGGGCCTGGACGTCCTCGGCCCGGCCCTCGATCAGACCCTGGTCGGTGACGGCGACGCCGACGTAGACGTTGGCCCGGACGAAGCGGGCGCCGGTGGCGGCGGCGATCGAGACGGCGCCAAGGACATCGTTGCGCAGCACGTTGACCCCAACCGGCAGCCCGGTCTCCTCGACCGCGGCCGCGACGGCGCGCGTCATCGCGGCGATGGTGTGGGGCGCCGCCGCGCCGCGCGGGAACGGCACGTCGCCGAAGTTCTCGACGATCAGGCCGTCGACCCCGCCGACGGCGTAGGCCCCCGCGTCCCGCCGCACCAGGTCAAGGAGCGCGCCCAACCCCGGCGCCGCGCCGCCTCGCGCCGACCCCGGCAATGGCGGCAGGTGGACCACCCCGACGACGAGGGGGAACGTCGCGGGCACCGCCGATGCGTCATCCACCGTCTACGCCCCCACCGAAACCAACCCGGCCGCGAACGCGCCGAGGGCGAACAGCAGCATCAGCAGCGCGAACATCGTGAACGCCCCGCGCGAGCGCACCGCCTGTGGCGTTCGCCGCACGTACCGGGCATGCAGCAGCGACCCGGCGAAGGCCGCCGCCCCGCCCGCGATCCCGAACCACAGCAAGGACTGGAAGTCCACGCGACGCTCCGTCAGTCGCTAGCCGTCAGCAACTGGCGGTCGGCCCCGAATGGTCGTCGCCCACGGCTCCAATCGCGGCTCATCCGTCTCCGGTCCCCCGCCCCCCGTCGCCCTCGCCGGATATCGACAACACGTCCAGCTCCTCGATCACCTCTTTGACACCGCCGACCTCGGCGGCGACCGCCTCGGCGTCCTCGGCGTCGTCGAGGGTTTCGACCACGCCGCGGAGGTGGACCGTGCCGTCGCGGGTTTCGGCGTGGACGTTGAGGTCGGTGGTCAGGGCGTCGGCGGCCAGGGCCTCGTTGACGGCCTCCGAGATGTCGTCGTCGTTGCGGGCGTCGAAGCTGGCACCGCCCTCCTCGGCGTCCATCGCCGTGGCGCCGAAACCGCCCAGCACCTCGAGCGATTCCGGGTCGTCGGCGCTCGGTCGGACCACCGGGTCGGTCGGCGGGAAGTAGGGGGTCGCCTCGGCGACGGCCTCCATCGGGTCGCTGGTGCCGATGTCGTCGGTGAAGTCCGGATCGCCCTCGAAACCGGGGTCCAGCCGAGTGTCGTCGTTGCGGTCCGGATCCAGGTAGCCGAAGGCGTCGCTGCCGCCGGTGTTGCGATCGGAGACCGTTTCCGGGGCGTCGAGCAGGACGTCGATGCCGTCGTCGACCCGCAGCCCGCGCGGCTCGGCCACCGCCCGCGCCACGTCCAACGCCGCCTCCCGGTTCTCGGCCGAATCCACCTCGCCGGAGAGGATCAGGGCGTCGCCGTCGCGTTCGACCGCCAAGTACATTCCGGCCTCGGCCAGGGTGGCGGTCAGGGTGGTCAGCATTTCGGTTTCGTCGGGGGAGGCCGCGGCGGCTGGCGTCGGGGTCGGGTCCATGGGGGCTGCTCTCTTTCCGTCGTACGCGTCGGGTGTCGGGCGAACGTGCAAACCATCGCACATTCGCAGGAAGGGTGCCGGTCGCGTGGAATCCCCCAACCCCTCGGTCCCCGATCGCGGGGGTTGGGGGGGAGGGGGATTCGCCCTGCGTCCCCTTGACCCCCCGCCCGTGCCGGGTACCCTTGGCGAGCGACGATGGAGCGGTGGGAGGCGGCATGGGACACCGAGACAACCGGGGCATCGAAGGGTTGCTCGGCGGGGTGCGGCACGGGCACGACGGCGACCGTGCCGCGTCGCCGCCGCGCGGGCGACCGGCGCCGGCGTTGGCGATCCCGGACCCGTATCGCTACACGATCGCCAATCTGGAAGCCGAAACCGGGATCAACGCCCGCACCATCCGCTATTACGTCAGCCAGGGGCTGCTGCCGCCCGCCCACGGCCGCGGCCCGAGCGCGACGTACGACCTCGGGCACCTGCTGCGCCTGCGGGCGATCCTGCTCCTGAAGGACCGCCACCTGCCGCTGGAGGAGATCAAGGGCAAGCTGGGCGATCTCTCCGACCGCGACCTGGAATCGCTGCTCGGCGTCGCCACCCGGCCGCCTGAGGACCGCTGGCGCCGGATCGAGCTGCACCCGGACGTCGAACTGCACGTCCGCGAGCGCGACGGCCAACCGGACCTGGCGCTGGACCGCGCCGCCGAGGAGCTCGTCGCCTTCGCCCGCGCCGTCCTCGACCGCCTGGACGCCGAGCGATGACCGCTTCGAAGGATGTCTCGGACCGCCTCTGGGTTCCGGACAACCCGGACGGGAGCGGCTGGGCGCCGGTGGATTGGGTCAGCGCCGCCCGCGGCACGCGCTACCACTACCAACACGGCGCCCCCTTGGCCGAGGCCGAGGCGGCCCGATCCCCGTTCTACGTGGTGGTGACCCGGTTGGAATCGGCCGACCTGGCGCCGCACGAGAACCGGTACTACGTCGCCGCCGGACGTCTGGCGGATTTCCTGGCGGAAGTCTCGTTGGTCGGGGGGGCGGAGGTAATCTGGCATGTGGAAGCGTGCGCGGAGCCGCCCGGCGAGAGCGGGGTGGGGCGGTAACCGCGCCATCCTCCCCACGGTGACGTCCGGCCTTGCGCGTCGACACCCCGGTCAGGTTGCGATCGGGTCCGTGGTGGCCGCCACCGCTCCGTCGGGCGCGATGCGGAGGTGGCGAACCGGAGACACCAAGAGGCGGACGAATCCCAGTTGGATGCCGAGCGCCCCGACGAAGACCGCGGGGCGCAAGCCGATCGTGTCGCCCAAGACGCCGCCGATCAGCGCCCCCAAAGGGGCGGTACCCAACGCGATGGCGAGCATGGCGCCGTTGACGCGCCCGAGCAGGCGATCGGCGGTGAGGGCCTGCCGCAGGCTGAGTTGGTTGATCGCCGTGACCGGCCCCCCGAGCGTCGCGACGAACCGCGCCGCCGTCAGCAGGAACACCGCCAGGGCGTGCGGGCCTCCCGCGAGCGGCACGAGCAGGAAGGCCGCGTCGCTGACGCACGCCCCCCAGACGATGGCTCCGCCCACGCCGAGCCGCTTGGCGACCCACCCCGCCCCGGACGCTCCGACGAGGAAGCTGGCGCCGCCCACCGCGTAGACGAGGCCGAGCTCGGCCTGATCAACGCCGACCTCTCGGGTCACGAACAGGATGTAGACCGCGCCCAAGAGGCCGGAGAACAGGTTGAACAGGCACAGCGACGTCGCCATGGCGGACAGGACCGGGTCGCCCAGCACCGTCCGCAGTCCTTCCCGCGCTTCGACCCAGAGCCCAGGCCCGCCCCCCTTCGCCCGCGCCGGCTCGGGGGTCCGGATTCGCACGATGAACCCGGCGGAGACGAGGAACGAGAACGCATCGACGAGGATCGCGACGGGGGCGGTGGCCACATGCAGCAGCAGACCCGCGAGACCGGGTCCCGCGATGAGAGCCCCCGACCGGCTCACTTCGAGCTTGCTGTTGCCCTCCACCAGCTGGTCGCGGCGGACCAGCGCCGGCAGCAGCGACGCGTGCGTGACGTCGAAGAGCGTGGTCAGCAGCCCGGACAGGAACGCGACGGCCCAGAGGTACTCCACCCGTAGCCCGGTCGTCAGCGCCGCGACGGGAACGGTGCCCAGCACCACCGCGCGGCCGACATCGGCACCGACGAGGAGGGGGCGCCGGCGGGCGCGGTCGGCCCAGACCCCCGCCAACGGCCCTGCCAGCAGGGCCGGGATGGAACCCGCCGCCGCCAGCACGCCCATCTGGGTCGCCGAGGCGTCGAGCACCAACGCGGCCGTGAGCGGGAGGGCCAGGACGGTGACCTGCGATCCCAGCATCGACGCCGTCTGTCCCGCCCAGAGCCTGAGGAAGTCGGGGTTTTGCCAGAGTCCAACGGACCGCGCGTCCATCAACCCCTGCCTACGCGAGACCTCCGCGTCGTTCCACGGTACCCGGTTCGGCCGCGGTCGGGACGAACGCGGCGCCCCGCCCTCAACTCAGCCACCCCCGCCGCCGGAACACCGCGTAGAGCACCACCGAGACCAGCACCATCAGCGCGACGGCGAACGGGTAGCCGAGTTGCCAGCGCAGTTCCGGCATCTCGTCGAAGTTCATCCCGTAGACGGTGCCGATCAGGGTTGGGGCGAAGAGGATGGCGGCCCAGGCGGAGATCTTCTTCACCTCGTCGTTCTGGGCGATCGCGGCCTCCGAAAGGGCCTTGACCTCCTCGTTCTGCTGCAACCCGACGATGGCGAGGTTGACGTTGAGGATATTGTGGAGGAGCTCGCGAAAACCGGCGACCTGCTCCTGGACCTGGATCGCGTGGTCCTGGACGTCGCGCAGGTAGGTTTGCAGCTCGGGGTCGAGGCCGTACTTCTCGGCCCCGGCCAGCAGACCGGCCAGCATCCCGGTCAAGGGCTTGGTGGCGCGCTGGAACTCGATCACCTCGCGCGCCAGCTCGTAGGTGCGGCGGGTGACGCCGGCGTTGCCGCCAAACACCTCGGTCTCGATCTCGTCGATGTCGTTTTGGAGGCCGGCCACGACCGGGCCGTAGTCGTCGACGACGCGATCGAGGATCGCGTAGAGGATGGCCTCTGGGCCGAGGCCAAGCAGATCCGGTTCGTCCTCCATCCGCTTGCGGACCTTGCCCAGATCCGGCGCGTCGCCGTGGCGCACGGTGACGACAAAGTCGGGGCCGGCGAAGACGTGGACCTCGGCGAACTCGACGGATTCGGTCCGATCCAGGTACCGGGCGGCGCGCAAGACGACGAACAACGTCTCGCCGTAGCGGTCCAGCTTGGGGCGCTGGTGAGCCTTGACCGCGTCCTCGACCGCCAACTCGTGCAGGTCGAACTCGGCAGCGACGGAGGCAAACTCTTGCTCGGTCGGTTTGAGGAGACCGATCCAGGCGACGCCGTCGACCGCGCGACAGGTGCGGTAGGTTTCCGACAGCGTGCCCGGTGCCGTGGCCCGCTTGCCGTCGACGTAGATCGCGCTGTCGACGATCATCGGCCGTCCCTTTCATCGCCCGGGTCAGCGGGCGCACACGGATGCCCCCGGCCCCCGCTCCAGCGAACGGCGGCCGGGGGCATGGAAGGCGCGCGTTGGCGGCGCTAGACGACGGCCGCCTGGTCTTGGGGCGCCCCGGCCAGGGCCAGCACGGCGGGGGCGCCGACCGCGATCTCGGAGGCGATGTTGCCCTTGGCATCGACCAGCACGGCCGAGGGGGTGCCGCTGGCGCCGAAGGCGCGGCCGGCGGAGAAGCCCTCGTCGAGGACCACCGGCGAGCGGAGGCCCATCGCTTTGTTGGTCTCGGCGTCGCCGGTGGAGACCACCAGCAGTTTGGGCGACCCCTTTGGCGGTTTGGCCTCCCAGGCCTTGAGGTCGTCGAGCATCCGGCTGCAGAAGCCGCAGCCCGGGTTCCAGAACAAGACCATCGTTTTGGTGCCGCGGTGCGCCTTGAGGTCGAGTTGCTTGCCGGACAGGTCCGGCAGCTTCAGCGCCGGGGCCGGGTCGCCGATTTTCGGCTTGACCGGTTCCGGCGGCGCGGGCGGGGCCGCCAACGCCGGGTCCTCGCCCCGCGCCAGGGCCAGCACCCCGGGCGAGCCGACGGCGACCCCGGAGGCGAGATTGCCGCTCGCGTCGACCAGGACCGCGCTCGGCGTCCCGGAGGCGCCGTAGGCCCGGCCGACGGCGAAGCCCTCGTCCAGCACGGTCGGGGAGGCGAGACCAAGGTCGCGGTTCGCCTCCGGGGTGCCGGAGGAGACCAGGAGCAGTTTCGGGGCGTCCGGCGGCGGAGCGGCTTCCCAGGCCTTGAGGTCGTCGACCATCCGGCGGCAGAATCCGCAGCCCGGGTTCCAGAACACGACCAGGGTCGGGTCGCCCTTGAAGTCGGCCAGGGACACCGGCTTGCCGTCGAGGTCCGGCAACGCGATCGCCGGGGCGGGTTTGCCGAGGTTGGGGTCGGGGGCGGCCGGGCGCGGCGCGGGCGGTGGGACCGCGGCCCGGTTGCCGTTGCCGTTGCCATTCGCGGCGGCCGTGTTCGGCACCGCCTGGCGAACCACCGGGACCGCGGCGCCCGGGGCGCCGACGGTGCGCGCCACGAGTTGCCGGATCGCCTCCGCGCCGGCGGCCACCGGGCTACCGATGGTGCCGTCGGCGAGGACCACGACGGCGCTCGGGGTGCCGTTGGCCTGGTAGTCGCGGGAGACCTCGCGGTCCTCCTGGAGCAGCACCCGGCCGATGCCGTGCTCGGCGACCTTGGCCCGGTTCGCCTCCGGTGCCCCCCGGCTGACCAGGGCCACCGTCAGCACCCCGCCGTGGTCGCGCTCCCAGCGGCCGAGGTCCGGCAGGAGGGCGTTGCAGGGTCCGCAGCCGGGATCGGAGAAGACGAGCAGGGTCGGCTTGCCGGCCGCCCGCAGCGCGTCCAGGGTCAGGGTTTCGCCGTGCAGACCGGAAAGGCGGAACGCGGGAGCGGGCGATCCAACCGGCAATCCCGGAACGGGGACCGCGGGCGCGGCCGGGGCGGGCGCCGGCACCGCGACGCCGCCATCGGCCATGGCCTGCTCCAGGGCGTCCAGGCGCAGGAGCAGGCGCCCGTTCTGGCCGAGCAGGTGCGCCAGCGCCCAGCCGAGGGCGGCGACGGCGGCGAAGAGGACGATGCCGGCGATCACACCGACAGCACCGGCGGTGCTCAGGTCGTCCGCCCACCCGAGGACGCTCGCCCCCGCATCGTCGAACCCGGTGGCGACGACGAAGAGGGCGATGGCGGCGAGGACGCCGTTGCGGATCAGGGTAGACGGGCCGACCGGCTCGGAGTGGAGCTGGCCGAAGCAGTGACAATCCGGCGCCTTGCCCTGGGCCAGGTTCCAGGCGATCCCGGCGACGAAGGCCAGCAGCAGGGCGAGCGCCCCGAGGGCGCCGTACCAGGCGGTGGCGACCGGAATCAGCAGCACCGCCACCGCCAGCTCGGCGATCGGCAGCAGCACGGCGGCGGGGTTGGCGAGGCGCTCCGGAAGGCCAAACCCGCGCATTGCGGCCCGACCTCCTTTGGCGTCCGCCAACTTGGTCAACCCGGCGACGGCGAAGACGGCGGCCAGCGCCAATCGCGCCACCAATAGCACGGTGTCCATACGACAGGTCTCCTGGTTATCCGAATCGCGGACCGGGCCAACGACGGGCGAAACGGGCAAAGGCGCGCCGGCGCGACGCCAACGACCCCACGGGTGCGGATGGACGCCATTCTAGCACCCCGAACCGGGGCGTTGGGACGTGTTGCGGCGGGCCCGTTTTCGCGCCCGGATGGGGACGCGGCGTTAACTGGCGAAGGGCTCGCCCAGCGGCAGGCGGAACCCCGGTAGCACGTTGCCGCCGTCCAGGATATCGCCGGCACCAAGGACCCGCGGCACGGCGCCGCGAGGGTGGACGGTCAGCGTGCGCGGCGGGGGATCCAGCACCCAGACCAGCGGCACGCCGAAGCCGTGGTAGGCGGCGACCTTGGCCGCGACCTTGGCCGGCCAGTCGGACGGCGAGACGATCTCCACCACCAGGTCTGGGACGACTTCCAGGAAGCGCGTCGGGTCGACCACGCCGGCCAGGATCTCGGCGCGGACGAAAGCGAGATCCGGGGCGAGCACGGTGTCCGGATCGCGCTCGAACACAAACCCGGGATCGCCGACGAACAATCCGCCGAGATGACGCGACCGGATGTGGGTCCAGAGCGGAACCGTCAAGTCGCCCGTCTTGCGGCCGTGTTCTCCCCCGATCGGCGGCATCCGGCGCAGCTCCCCCCGCACCAGTTCGTAGCGATGCGCGTCGTCTGGCAGATCGTAGAGATCGTGGGCGGTCATCAGGGCCGTGCGGGCGGTCGCCATCGTGGCCTCCTGGTTGGCGCGCAAGAAACCGAGCGGGCGCTTCTCCAGATCCGCCGTCGTTGGGGCCGGATCGTAGCACGATCGCGCGGCGACCCCACCGGTCGCGGCGTGGCCCGGTGCGGTATCGTGTGCGCGACACGGAATCGCCATCGCCAGCGCACCGACGAGGGGATCCGCCGCATGACCGGGACGAACGCCGCGTGAGTCGCGGCCGATGAGCGGCCGCCGACCGACCGGGCAGGGTCGCGACCAACCGGACGGGATCAGAAGCCCGCCGCGCGGCAAGGAGGCGCGCCACGCCGCCAAGTTGGCTACCCAAGCCGCCGGCAACGCCCCGGTCGACGGACAGCCGGGCCTGGTCGTCCGAGCCTACGGGCTGTGGTACGACGTGCAATTGCGGGACGACCCCCGCGTCCTGCTGGCGACGATGGCGGGCACCCTGAAGCGGGAGCGGCGCAAGACCGACGTGGTCGCCGTCGGCGACCACGTCCGGGTCCTCGACGTCGGGGACGGCGAAGGCCGGATCGTGGCGGTCGAGCCGCGGACGCGGGTGCTGGCCCGTCTGGCCCGCCAGACCCGCGACGTGGAGCAGGTGATCCTGGCGAACCCGGACCAGGTGCTGTTCCTGTTTGCGGTCCGGGAGCCGGCCCCGCACCGGCGGATGCTGGACCGCTTCCTGATTTTGGCCGAGCAGGCCGAGGTGCCATCCTTGATCGGGGTCAACAAGCTGGACCTCGACCTGGCGGTCCCCGACCCCGTCACCGGCACGGAGACCCGGATCAGCGAAACCGTCTTCGGGGACTACCGGGCGGTCTACCCGGTCCACTTCCTCAGCGCCGCCACCGGCCAAGGATTGGCCGAACTGCGCGCCGCGCTCCAGGGCAAGGTCACGGCGGTGGCCGGACCGTCCGGCGTCGGCAAGTCCAGCCTACTCAACGCGCTCCACCCGGACGGCCATCGCGCCGTCGGCGGCGTATCCGGCGCCACCGGCAAGGGGCGCCACACCACCATCGGCACCCAGTTGGAACGCTTCGGCCCCGGCACCTACGTTGCCGACACCCCTGGCATCCGCTCCCTAGCGATGACCAACGTCGACCCGGAAGCCCTCGACGGCTATTTCCCGGAGTTCCGCCCGTTTCTCGACGGCTGCTTCTACGCCGACTGCACCCACCTTCACGAACCCGGCTGCGCGGTCCGCGAAGCGTTGGCGGCCGGTCGCATCGCGCCCGCCCGCTACGAGAGTTACGCGGCGCTGCGACGAGGGGATACGGAAAACGCGTAGAGACGCATGACGTGGGCCATGCCCGGTGGGCGGTGTGACCCAGCCGTGGACCGGATTCGGGAGCGGCGTCACACGTCGGTGGTGAGGAGGGTGCGTGCCATGCGCCCCGACCCCGCCGCGACTCAGTTGGCGCTTTGTTCCGGGCGGCGGAACGGCGCCGGGCTGTGCGGCAGGGCGTCCCACTGGCTGGTCTCGTGGCCATGGATTAGATAGGCGCCGGTCTCCTCGGCCAGGGCGGCGAGGCGGGCGATGGTGCGGACGGCCTCTGGCGGGTCGGCGTACCAGTTGGGGACCTCGCGGGTGACGAGGTTGATCCGGCGGGCGACCGCGTCGATGGCGAGCAGGACCGGGCCTTCGGCGGTTTCGACCCAGACCGATTGGTGACCGTGGGCGTGGCCGGGGGTGTCGAGCAGCCGCAGGCCCGGTTCGATCTCCGTGTCGCCGTCGACGGCGGTGTAGCGGATGCCGGGGATGTCCCACAGCGCCCGGATCGCGCGCGGGTCGCCACCACGGGCGACGGAGAGCTGGCGGCGCTGGACCAGCGACTCGGTGCCGGCCGGGCCAAAGGCGTCGTGGCGCCCGCAGTGGTCCCAATCGAAGTGGGTCGAAACGAGCAGATCGACGTCCTCCGGCCGCAGGTCAATTTGGGCCAGGCGGGCGACCACGTCGTCCTCCGGCCGCACGTCGACCCGGTGGTCGCTCCACGGTTGGGCGGTCTCGGCGCCGATGGTCGAGGCCGGGTTGCCGGTATCGATCAGGACGGTTTTGCCGCCTACGGTGCGGATCAGGTAGCTGGGGACCGGCGCCCAGGGGATCCGACCGGTGGCCGGGTCGGGGCGGCCGATGCGGCCGAGGTGGAGGAGGAAGAGGTCGTGGGTGGGCATGGAGGGGCCTTGAGCAATCGAGCGAACGGACGAACCCTCGCTCCGGCCTCGCTCGCCGTCCCGCGCCCGCGCGGGGGAGGGTCGGCTTCCGCGAACCGGGCGGGGTTGAGGCGGGCGGGATCTCCGTCTCGCGTGGTGTCGCCGCTGCCCGGACGAAGGCCCCGCGCCATAATACCCGCCCCGCGCCGCCCCGGACTCGCCGACGGGTGGCAGCCGACGCTCCCGTGCGGGCGCGGGGTGCCCTGCGCGGTCGGAGCGAGGGCTTGCCCCGGGATCGCGGCAGGTCCTACCCCCGATTGCCAGCCCCCTGTGTCTCCCTTCGGGTGGAGCGGATCGCGGCCAACTCGGCCTCGCCGCGGTGGCGGAGGGCTTCGAGCCAGGCTGGGACGGACGGGCGGAGCGTCTCGACCAGGGCTTCGGCGACGGCCAGGTTGCGGTACCACTTGCGGTCGGCCGGGACGACGAACCAGGGGGCGTGGTCGGTCGCGCATCGAGCGATGGCGTCCTCGAAGGCTTCGATGTAGCGGTCCCAGGAGCGGCGCTCGACCCAGTCGGCGGACGAGAGTTTCCAGGCCTTTTCGACGTCGTGCTCGCGGGCCAACAGCCGTTCTTCTTGCTCCGCGTTGGAAATGTGGAGGTAGAACTTGAGCACCATCGTGTCGTTGTCGGCCAGCAGGCGCTCGAAGTTGAGGATGTGATCATAGCGGGCGCGCCAGGTGGCCTCGGGCACCAGCTCGTGGACCCGCGCCACCAGCACGTCCTCGTAATGGGAGCGGTTGAAGACCGTCAGCATCCCGCGCTCCGGCGCCTGCTGATGGATCCGCCACAGAAAGTCGTGGCCCCGCTCCTGGGGCGTCGGCACCTTGAACGAGACGATCCTGGTCCCCTGCGGATTGGCGTCGCGGAAGACATGGCGGATCGTGCCGTCCTTGCCGGAGGTGTCCAGCCCTTGGAGGACCACCAGCACGCCGGACGACCCGGCCGCGTAGAGCAGTTCCTGGATCTCGCCCAGTTCCTCCGCCAGCTCGTCGAACCGGGCCTCGCCATCCGAGCGGGCCAGCTTTTTGTCGCCCTTCGGGTCGATCGCGCCCAGGTCGACCTTGTTCCCGCCCGTGATCCGGATCGCGTGCGCCATTGCCCGTCCTTTCGCGTTGCCGGTCGCCCGGTTTTGGTCTGGTCGGGCGCCGGATGCACGCCCCATGCCGCGCCGCGGTGAGAGCGGGACGCCCAGCCCAAGGCGCGGGCTTCCGGCCCCGGTTGGGTAACGTGGGGGCTTGTCAAAGACACCATAGCAGGGTAGACCGCGCGCGGCCGGTGCGCGCGGCATCCGACGTGCGGTCGTTAGCCACGAATTCCGGACCGGGGAAGCGACGCGGGGAGTACGCGACACCGTGGGAGAAATGGCACCGCCCGGGCTGGGCGACCCCGCCGCGCCGCCCGAGGCGCTGGACGGCAAAGACCGCGGGCGTTCCCCCTCGCCGTACCCTCCCCGCGACGGTTCGCTGCGCACCCGCGTCGCCAGCGCCGGCGAGGACCGCACCGCCCTTTCCCGGCCGATGACGCCGCCGATCCACCAGAGCAGCGTCTACGCCTTTCGCGATCCCGCCCAAGCGGACCGCCGCTACGCCGCCGGGGGTGCGGTGTACGCCCGCGATGGCCTGCCGAACGCCCGCGCCCTCGAGCGCGCCGTGGCCGACCTCGAAGGGGCCGAGGACGCCCACGCCGTCGCCTCCGGGATGGGCGCGATCGCCCTGACCTTGCTCGCCCACCTCTCCGGCGGCGACCACGTCGTCGCCTCCGCCGCCTGCTACTGCGAAACCCAGGCCCTGCTGACGCGGGAATTGTCTCGCTTTGGCGTCGCATCCACCCTGGTCGATCTCGACGATCCGTTCGCCTTCGCCGCCGCCTTCACCCCCCGGACCCGAATCGTGATCGCCGAGACCATCGCCAACCCCGGGATGAACGTCGCCGATCTGCCGCGCCTGTCCGAGGTCGCGCACGCCGCCGGCGCCCTGCTGCTGGTCGATAACACCTTCGCCACCCCGATCCTCTGCCGTCCGCTGGATCACGGCGCGGACCTGGTGGTTCACTCCGCGTCCAAGTTTTTGGGTGGCCACCACGATCTGGTCGCCGGGGTGGTCGCCGGGCGGGACGCCGAGATCGGGCAGATCCGCCGCGCCGGGCACCTCTTCGGCCCAACCCTCGGCGCGCTCGATGCCTGGCTGGCGCTGCGGGGGATCAAGACGCTGGCGCCGCGGGTGGCCTGGATGAGCGAGAGCGCGGCCCGGATCGCGGCGATGTTGGCCGGCCACCCGGCGGTGCGCGCGGTCCGCTACCCAGGATTGCCGGGCCCGGACCCGGCGCGGGCGGCCCTCGTTCGCCGCCTGCTGCCGGACGGCGCCGGGGCGATGCTGGCCTTCGAGCTGGCGGCCGGCCCGGACGCCGCCGACGCCTTGCTCCGCGCCCTCCAACTGATCGCGTTCGCGCCCAGCCTCGGCGGCACCACGACCACCGCCTGCTACCCGCCGCGCTTCTCCCCGTGGGACGACGCGGCCCCGGAGACCGTCTGGTCCGGCAGCGCCACGATCCGCCTCTCGGTCGGACTCGAGTCGGCGCCGGACCTGATCGCCGACCTCAAGCAGGGGCTGGACTTGATCCTCGACGAGCACTGGGACCACCGGGCTGCCGGTTCCCACGCCCGCCCGGGCCAGGAGGGCTTCTACCAGATATGAGCGCTGCTCCCGCGACAACCGCCACCACGGCCCTGGTCACCGGCGGCGCCGGTCTGATCGGATCCCACATCGTCGACGCCGCCGTCGCCCACGGCTGGAACGTTCGCGTCCTGGACAGCTTGGAACCCCAGACCCACCGCCGCGGTCGCCCGGATTGGGTCCCGGAGGCGGTCGAGTTCGTCAAGGGCGACGTCCGCAACCGGCGCGATTGGGAGCGGGCGTTGGCCGGGGTGGATATCGTCTTCCACGAGGCGGCCTACGGCGGCTACATGCCCGAGATCGCCAAGTTCATCCACGTCAACGCCTACGGCACCGCCCTCCTCCTGGAAACGATCCGCGACCGGAACCTGCCGGTGCGCAAGGTGGTCCTGGCCTCGTCCCAGGCCGTCTACAACGAGGGCGCCTACGCCTGCCCGGACCACGGCCGCTTCTACGGCCAAACCCGCCCGATTGCCCAGCTCCAGTCCGGCGACTACGCGATGCACTGCCCGGTCTGTGGCCAACCGTCCGCCCCGGTGCCGACCGACGAGGCGGCGCCGATGGGCGGCGAGAACGTCTACGCCATCTCCAAGGCGGACCAGGAGCGCCTCCTGGTCTCCTGGGGTCGCGCGACCGGGATCCCGACCGTGGCCCTGCGCTACTCCTGCACCTTCGGCCCCCGCCAATCGGTCTTCAACCCCTACACCGGCGTGATCGCGATCTTCTGCACCCGCCTCCTCAACGATCTGCCGCCGGTCGTCTACGAGGACGGCCAGCAGTCCCGCGATCTGGTCTTCGTCGAGGACGTCGCCCGGGCCAACCTGCTCGTCGCCACCGACGACCGCGCCGACGGCGGGATCTTCAACGTCGGCACCGGCCAAGCCGCCGCGATCGGCGACCTGGCCCGCCTCCTCGCCGACCGCCTCGGCAAACCGATCCCCCCCCACCTGCCCGGCGAGTTCCGTCCCGGCGAGATGCGGGCCTTGATCTCGGACATCTCCCGCCTCGCCGCCCTCGGTTTCGCCCCCCAAGTCTCCCTCTCCGACGGCATCGACCGCTACCTGGCCTGGATCGCCACCCAGGGCGAGATCGGCGAGTATTTTGCCGCCGCCGAACGCCGCCTTCGGAAGCGACGGGTGGTCAAGCGTGCGGGGGCGGGGGCGTGACGGTGGAGTCGGGGAGTCGGGGAGTCGGGGAGTCGGGGATTTTCGCGGGAGGCGCCCCACTTGGAAGCCATTCTGAGCGCAGCGAAGAATCTCTCGCCCGCAGGCCACGTTCATGGATCCACGGTGCTTTGGCAGGAACGCTGCTGCGGCAGGAGATTCTTCGCTGCGCTCAGAATGACATCGGGTTGGGGGGAGGACTCTTCAATCTCTCGAATCCCCAACTCCCCGAATCCCCGGCTCTCGGCCCCCGCCCCACCCTCGCCGCCGTCATCCCCGCCCTCAACGAGGAAGCGGCGATCGGCGACCTGGTCGCCGAACTGCTGGCCGTCGCCGCCCGGCCCGACCTGGCGGTTGCCTTCGACGCGATCTACGTGGTCGACAACGGGAGCGACGACGCGACGGCGGCGCGGGCGGAGGAAGCCGGCGCGGTCGTCGTCGCCGAACCTCGGCGCGGGTACGGCCGGGCCTGCCTCTCCGGCGTCCTCGCCGCCGAAGGGGTGGACCTGATCGTCCTCCTCGACGGCGATCGCAGCGACACCCCGGACGAGTTGCCGCTGCTGCTGGCGCCGCTGCTGGCCGGGGAGGCGGACCTGGTGGTCGGGTCTCGCGTCCTCGGCCACCACGAACCGGGCAGCCTGACCGGCCCCCAACGCTTCGGCAACTGGTTCGCCGCCCGCGTGTTGGGCCTCCTGTTCGGCGTTCGCGTCACCGACATCGGTCCGTTCCGGGTCATCCGGCGCGACGTCCTGCTGAACCTGGGAATGCGCGAGATGACCTACGGTTGGTCGGTCGAGATGATCGCCCGCGCCGCCAAGGCCGGGTTGCGCGTCTGCGAGGTCCCCGTCACCTACCGACGCCGCGCCGGCGGCGTCTCTAAGGTCAGCGGGGACCTGCGCGCCTCCGTCCGGGCCGGGTTCCGGATCATCGCCACGATCGTGCGGGTGCGGCGTAACGGACGGGCGACGGGAGAGGACTGAGGGGTGAGGGCTTGTGACCATTCAACGCCGCCTGACCACGCTCGCCGCCGGGCTTCTGGCCGGGTTGCTCGGCACCGCCGTGATGGTCCTCCTGATGACCATCGGCCGCGCTTGGTTCGGCATCTCGCCGCCGCCGGAGGCGATCCCGGACCGGTTCGCGCCGACGCTCGACATCAAAACGTTCTTCGACCTCTTCGGCCGCTTCGGCGGCTACAACGGGTTGAAGAAGTTCGGCATCCGCTCCGGGTTGGGCGGGCTGGTCGCCGCCGGCGCCCTCGTTGGTCTCCTCTACCCGGTGGTGGTCGAGAGCGCCCGGTCGCGGCGGTGGGGGCCGTGGCGGAGCGGCTTCAGCCGGTTGGGGGTCGGTTTCGTCGTCGTCGCCGCGTTGGTCCTCTGGATCGCCACCCTGATCGTGCTCTGGCCGGTGCTGGACACCAACTACCGGGGGTTGCAGCCGTCGATCGCCCAACCGGTGACGGCGATCTGGCTCCTCCTCTGCTACGCCGCCTACGGCGCGGTACTGGTGCTGAGTTACCGGGCGATCACGCGACGGGTGGCCGAGGGCGAGGAAACGCGGCGGGAAGACGTGCTACCGGTCGGGGAACCGATCGCGCGGCGGGCCGTGGTCGCCGGGGCGGCGACCGTCGCCCTTGCCGTGCCCTCCTACGGGCTGATTCGCCGCCTCTACGACCAGGCCACGTTCTCCTACGACGGCACCGTCTACAGCGGCCCCGGCATCGAGCCGATCGCCCCCAACGACCTCTTCTACACCGTGACCAAGAACGTCGTCGACCCCGATGTTTCCAAGCGTGTTTGGCGGCTGCGGGTGGACGGCCACGTCGAGGACCCCAAAACCTACAGTTTCGACGGCCTGACCGCGCTGCAGTCGGTCGACCAGGAAACGACCCTGATGTGCATCAGCAACGCCATCGGCGCCGGGCTGTTCAGCAACGCCAATTGGAAGGGCGTGCCGATGGCGACGCTGCTCGGCGAGGTTACTCCCCGCGACGGCGCCCAAGAGGTCCTGCTCCACGCCGCCGACGGCTACACCGACACCTTTTCGATCGAGAAGGCGCTCGACCCGACCACCCTCCTCGTCTACGAGATGAACGGCGAGCCGCTGCCCCGCCGCCACGGCTACCCGGTCCGGGTCGTGGTCCCCGGTCTCTACGGCGAGAAGAACATGAAGTGGATCACCAGGATCGAGGTGGTCGACCACGACGCCAAGGGGTTCTACGAGCAGCAAGGTTGGGGCCCGGACTTCGAGCACCCGACCCGCTCCGACATCTTTTCGCCGCGCTGGCGGCGCGGGCGCAACGACGCCTTCACCGAGTCGTTCCGCGTCAACCAGCGGGCGACGATCCGGGGCCGGGCCTTCGCCGGCGCCCGCGGCGTCGAATCGGTCGAGTTCAGCGCCGACGACGGCCAGACCTGGCAACCGGTCCGGGTCGATTACCCCGGCACCCGCCTGACCTGGGTCTTCTGGAGCGTGGACTGGCGCCCGACCGAACCGGGCGAGTACGTCCTCGTCTCCCGCGCCGTCGACGGCACCGGCGCCCCCCAACCGACCGAGGCCGTCGGCATCACCCCGATGGGCGCGAGAGGGTATCATCGGGTGCGGGCGACGGTGGAGGGGTGACGGCGGGGGTGGTGAACTCCTCCTAACCCCCCAGCCCCCCTTCCCCACGAATCGGGGGAGGGGGGAGCCGCAGGCGGCCCCAACGGAAAGCCCCCTCCCCTCGCGATCGGGAGAGGAGGGTTGGGGGGTAGGGGGATTTCAGGCGCGTGCAGCACTCCATCCCCTCCCCCGATCGCCCCACCGCCATCGCCCAGGCGCTGATCCGGCTTCGCCCCCACTGGCCCCTCTTCGCCGTCCTCGGCCTTTTCGCCGCCGCGGCGTGCGTGGTCCCGACCTTCGCCCCGATCGCCACCACGGACGACTGGGCCTACACCCGCTCGGTCCAGATCCTGGTCGACGAGGGCGAGTTGCGGATCTTTCCCGTGGTCGCGGCGACCGCCGTCGCGCAGGTGCTCTGGGCGGCGCCGTTCTATGCCGTCTTCGACCACGGGTTCGGGATCAACGTCTTTGGCGCGGTCCGGTTGTCGACGGTGGTCGCGACCGCGCTCGGCGGCTGGGGCGTCTACGGGCTATGCCGGGCACTAGGGGTGGGGCGCGGCGGGAGCGCGCTCGGCGCCGCCGCCTACGTCTTCAACCCGCTGACCTTCGCCCTCTCGTTCAGCTTCATGACCGACGCCCATTTTGCGGCGATGCTGATCGGGTCCGCGTTGGGGTACGCGAAGGGGTTGACCGCCGATCCAACGGCCACCGGGGCGCGCTGGACATTGTTCGGATCGGCCCTGGCCGCCGCGGCGTTCTTGGCCCGCCAGCAGGGTGCCCTGATCCCGCTCGCGGTGGCGGGCTATCTGGTGCTGTCCGGTCGGGCGCGGCCGAACCGGACGGGGGTGGTCGCCCTCGTCCAGGTGGCAGCCATCCCGGCCGCGGTCACGGTGGGCTACTACCTCTGGTTGCGCTACGGCAACGACGTCCCGGCGGTGCAGGAGGAGTTCTTCAACGAGGCCCGCGCGGCGGGGTGGTCCGGCACCTGGGCGCTGGTGCGGCGGATCGGCTTCGTGGCGGTGGTCTACGCCGGGGCCTTCGCCCTGCCGATCGCCGCCACCGCCCTGCCGCGGGTCTGGCGCCTGGCGCGCGGCACGCCTCACCTCGGCTGGGTCCTGTTCTGCGTCTTGGAAGCGGTGCTGTTGGTTGGACTGACGGTCGAGATCGTCGCCGACCGCTGGATGCCCTACGTCGGCCAGTTCGTCGGCCGAGGCGGCATCGGACCGCCGGACGTGCTCGGCTCGCGGCCGATCCTGCTCGGCACGGGCGTGCGCCAGGCGATCACCTGGGCCTGCGTCACGGGCGCGGTGGTCCTTGGATTGGCGCTCTGCCGCCGGGTTCGTCCCGACGCGGTCCGCGGTTCCGTCGGCGGAGCCGACCTCGCCCGATCCCGCGCCGTCCTACTGGGGGCGGTCGCGGTTTGGCAACTGATCGGCGTCCTGCCGCCCTCGTTCCACTACCAAGACCGGGGCGGGTCGCTGGACCGCTACCTGCTGCCGCTGGCGCCGTTCTGCGTCTGCCTGCTGCTTTGGGCGCTGCGGGACGCCAAGCCGGTCCGACCGCTGGGCTGGCTGGTGATCGCCGGGTTCGCCGCCTTCTCGATCGCCGGCACGCGGGACTACCTCGTCTACATGCGCTCGGTCTGGTCCATCGCCCGCGAGGCCAACGCCCTCGGCGTCCCCAACGAGCGCCTCGACGCCGGGTCCGGTTGGGACGGCTATCACCTCTACGAACTCGGGATGGACCGGGGTCTCGGTCGCGCTCGCACCGCCTATGGCCCGTGGTGGGTCTACTTCTACGCCAAGGCGACCGACTCCGCCTACGTCGTCTCGGCCACCCCCCGCGACGGCTACGTCTTCGTCTTCGAGCGCGCCTACGACTCCTGGCTGGAAACCGAGCCGACCCGCCTCTTCCTCCTCCGCTGGGCGGGCGTGCCGCCCTTGACCCAGATCGAGACCGCTCCACCAACGGGTTCGCCCCCAAGCGAGCCGCTGCCCCCGCCGCCGGGAACCACGCCGGAGCCCGTTGCCGATCGCGGCTGGTGTTCGCTGTATCGGGGGAGGGCCTGGGACCGGTGCGGGCTGCTGCCAACACCCGCGGCGGCGCCGTGACTAGGGTTGCTGGTTGTGAGTGAGCCAGGATTCGGTCGCGATGCCGGTCGCATCGCCGATCCGGACGACATCACGATCCGATGAGACGATGACCAGACCGTGTCCCCTGGCGGTGGCGGCGATCCAGAGCTCGGAGCTGGCAAAGCCGACCCGGTTCACATCGAACCGGCGCCGCCGTGTCTTGACAGCGGGCGGTTCGACATCCTCTAGGGTCGAATGGCATCCCAACGCGTCACCTTCCGCGACTATCCGTTGGGCCGTCATCGTCTGCTTTCGTTCTGGCGCCCGGCGCCGCTCGGCCGAGTTCACGCCAGCACCAGCCGATCGGCGACCATCGCCGCGAACATGAAGGCCAGATACCAAAGGGAATAGAGGAAGACGTGGCGTGCCAGGCGCTTGCTGGGGTGGGTCATCAGGCGGACCGCGAGGGCCAGGAAGACCGCGTTCAGGAGGAGGGCGGCGGCGAAGTAGAGGTAGCCCATGCCGAGCGGCGCGAGGAGCAGCGCGACGGCGGTCAGCAGGATCGTATAGAGCACGATCTGGCGCCGGGTCTCGCGCTCCCCGGCGACCACCGGCAGCATCGGCACCCCGACCCGGCCGTATTCGCCCTGCTTTAACAGCGCCAAGGCCCAGAAATGCGGCGGCGTCCAGCAGAAGACGATCAGGAACAGCACCCAGGCCGCCGGGGCCAGGCCGCCGGTCGCCGCCGCCCAGCCCACCAGCGGCGGCACCGCCCCGGCCGCGCCGCCGATGACGATGTTTTGGGGGGTCGTCCGCTTCAGCCACTTGGTGTAGACGAAGACGTAGTAGAGGTTCCCCGCCAGGGCCAACCCGGCCGCCAGCCAGTTCGTCAGCAGCCCCAACCAGAGGGTCGCCACGGCCGACAGCCCGACGCCGAACCGCAACGCCGCCGCCGGGCTGATCCGACCCGTAGCCGTTGCCCGGCGCCGGGTGCGGGGCATGATCGCGTCGATGTCGCGGTCGAGGAAGCAGTTCAGCGCGTTGGCGCCGCCGGCCGCCATCGCCCCGCCGACCATCGTCGCCAAGACCAACCCCAGCGGCGGCACCCCCTCCGCCCCGACCAGCATTCCGCCGAGCGTGGTCACCAACAGCAGCGTCAAGATGCCCGGCTTGGTCAGCGCGACGTAATCCGCCACCACCGCCCGGATTCGGGCGATCCCGCCGCCCGCCGCGGACTCGGCATCGGCCGGGGCCGCCGTGGCGTCGAGGGGTTGGAGCCGGATCATCGAACCTCCAGGACGGAGTGGTCAGTAGGCAGTAGGCAGTCCGATCTGCTTGCGGGGGTATTCTACCCCTAACCCTTCGGCACCGGGAACGCCGTCCGGAAACGTCTCGGCATGCCGTCACCAACCCGACCAACGCCCTGTCTACCGCCTACTACCGACTCTGGAGAACAGCCATGGCCACCCTCGTCCCCTATGCCGGTCCCGTTCGCGCCCCGGATTTCCCGCCGGGACTGGAGTGGGTCGGCGGGGAGGCGCGAACCCTGCGAGGGCTGCGGGGCACGATCGTGGCGTTGGATTTTTGGACCTACGGCTGAATCAACTGCGTCCACATGCTGCCGCAGTTGCGGCGGCTGGAGCGCGAGTTCGCGCCCCACCTGGTCGTCCTCGGGGTCCACTCGGCCAAATTCCCCGCGGAGCGGGAGCAGGCGAACCTGGATGCCGCCGTTCACCGCCTGGGGGTGGACCATCCTGTCGTCGGCGATCCCCACCACGCGCTGTGGGACCAGTACGCGGTGCGCGCTTGGCCGACCGTGATCCTGATCGATCCGCGGGGGTACCTGCTGGCCCGGGTCGAAGGCGAGTTCGCCCCGGAGCCGGTGCGGGATCTGCTCCGCGCGGCGGTCGCCCGTTTCGCCGCCGCCGGGAGGTTGGACGGCGCCCCCGTCGCCGCCCAACCGCGTCCTGGGTTTGACACCCCGCTCCGGTTCCCGGGCAAGGTGCTCGCCGATCCCGTTGGTGGACGCTTGTTCGTCGCCGATTCCGGCCACCACCGGATCCTGGTCGCCGATCCCGGCGGCACGGTGCGCTTGGCGATCGGCGGTCCGGACCCCGGGTTCGCCGACGGTTCCGCCGCCGCGGCCCGCTTCGCCGATCCCCAGGGCCTGGCCCTCTCCCCTGACGGCCAAACGCTCTTCGTCGCCGACCGCGCGAACCACGCCCTGCGCGCCGTGTCGCTGCCGGAGGGCCGCGTGGCGACGCTGGCCGGGACCGGGGAGCGAGGGTTCGGGCGTCGCCCCGGAGCCGGGCGGGAGACGCCGCTGGCCTCCCCCTGGGATCTTGCCTGGTTCGGGGATCGGCTCTGGATCGCGATGGCCGGCGCCCACCAACTCTGGGTCTTCGATCCGCGCGCGGGCACCGTTACCCCCGCCGCCGGTTCCGGCGCCGAGGCGCTCCACGACGGGGCGCTGCCCGAGGCCGCCTTCGCCCAGCCGAGCGGGTTGGCCGTCCTCGGTGAGGCCCTCTACGTGGTCGACGGCGAAAGCAGCGCCGTCCGCCGCGTCTCCCCGGCCGAGAACCGCGTCCGCCGCCTGATCGGCCGTGGCCTGTTCGCCTTCGGCGACGCGGACGGCACCGGGGATCAGGTGCGGTTGCAGCATCCGCTTGGGATTTGCGCGGTCGATGACGCCCTGTACGTCGCGGATACCTACAACCACAAGATCAAGCGCCTCGATCCCGCCACCCGCCGGGTCGAGGTGGTCTTCGGCGACGGGACGGCGGGCTTCCGTGACGGCCCAGCCGGGCAAGCCCGGTTTTGGGAACCCGGCGGCGTCTCCGCCCTCGGTCGTCGCCTCTACGTCGCCGACACGAACAACCACGCGATCCGGGTCGCGGACCTGGATGCGGGAACGGTCGAGACGGTGCCGATGTAGGGGCGCCCGGCTTGGTGCCCGTGTCGCGAGCCGGCGAACGGCGTCGCCCACGGCAGGACATGGGATCGCCCAGCGGCGATGGCGACGAGGGCGCCCGCCACGGCCCCCTACATCGGCCGCACCAACCGCCCACCGCCTTCGGCAACGATTCGTCCGTCCCGCCAGATCGTGACCCCGCGCCGGATCGTGCGCCGGACGCGGCCCCGGAGGGTCATGCCGACGAACGGGCTGTGCCGGTGCCGGTAGAGCAGATCGTCGGCCACCAAGACATGCGCCGCGCCGAGGTCGACCAGCGCCAGATCGGCGTCCGCGCCGACCGCCAGCGCGCCCTTGTTTGGGAGCGCGAACCGCCGCGCCACCGCCCCGGCCGTCAGCCGGGCGATGTCCGGCAAGGCCAATCCCCGGTCGTGGTGCCCCGCGCTCAAGAGGAGCGGCAGGAGCGATTGGCAGCCGGAGATGCCGCCCCAGATCCGGAAGAAATCGTCCCCCGTTTTCCATTCCGGCGGCGCCGGGGAATGGTCGGAGGCGACGAGGTCGATCGTGCCGGACCGCAGGTGCTTCCAGAGCGCGTCCCGCTCCACCGCTGGACGCAGCGGCGGGGCGCACTTGGCGACCGCGCCAAGCCGTTCGGCGTCCTCGTCGGTCAGGACCAGGTAATGGGGGCACGTCTCGCAGGTCACGTCGACGCCGCGCGCCCGTGCCTCCGCCACCAGCACCACCCCGCCGCCGGTGCTGACGTGGACGATGTGCAGCGCGCACCCCGTTTCTTCCGCGAACAGGATCGCCCGCCCGATCGCCTCCCGCTCCGCCACCGCCGGGCGCGTGGTCAGGTAATCCCGCATCCCGGTCCGGCCGTCGGCGATGGCGCGCGCCGCCAACCCGGCGGTCAGAGCGTCGCTTTCGGCGTGGACCGCGACGATCCGGCCCAACCGGGCCGCCCGCGCCATTCCGTTGAGCAGCGTCAGGTCGTCCGCCGCCGGAAAGTCCGCCGTCCCGCTCTGGGACATGAACGCCTTGAATCCAAGGACGCCGCGCGCGGCCAGTTCGTCGAGCCGGTCGACCGGCCCCGGCACCAGCCCACCCCAGAGCGCGAAGTCCGTCACCGAGGCGGCCTCTGCCGCGGCGCGCTTGGCGTCGAAGCTCGGCCCGTCCAACGTCGGCGGGTTGGCGTTGAGCGGCATCTCGCCGGCCGTCGTGCCACCCCCGGCGGCGAGGGCCGCGCTTCCGGTCCGCCACCCTTCCCAATCGGTCCGCCCCGGCTCGTTGAAGTGGACGTGGGCGTCGATCACCCCGGGGAAGAGGTGCAACCCGGCCGCGTCGATCGTCTCCCGCGCCGCCCCTTCGAGGTCCGGGCCGATGGCGACGATCCGCCCGTCGGCGACGGCGAGGTCTCCAGCCGCGACGCCGGACTCCGTGACGAGCGCGGCATGGCGGACGAGGAGGTCAAAGACGGTCACGGCGAACCCGACGCTCCTTCGGGGAAGGGAATTGTCCACCGCGCGGCGACCCAATCGCTCCGTATCACGAACCGAACGGCCCGGCGATCGCCCGGTCCAGTACCCCCAGGGCGACCGCGATGTCGTCGACCGCCACCGATTCGGCGGGGTGGTGGCTGATGCCGCCGGCGCAGCGGACGAACAGCATCGCCGCCGGGACGATGGCCGAGAGCGCCGCCGCGTCGTGGCCCGCGCCGCTGGGCAGACGGTGGACCGGCACGCCGAGGGCGGCGATCGCCGCTTCGAGGCGCCCGGCCATCGCCGCATCGGCCGGGACCGCCGGGTTGTCGTAGGCGGGGCGCCAGCCGACGCCGATCTCGCGCGCCGCCCCGATCGCCCGCGCTTCGGTTTCCAGTTGGTCGCGCAGCCGGAGGCGGGTCGCGTCGTCGGGGTGGCGCAGGTCCAAGCTGAGGCGAACCGCGCCGGGGACCACGTTGCCGGCGCCGGGGGAGACCGTCAACTCGCCGACGGTGGCAACCGCGCCCGGTTCGGCGGCGGCAATTGATTCGGCGGCGAGCACGAACGCGGCGGCGGCGACCAAGGCGTCGCGGCGGCGCCCCATCGGCACCGTCCCGGCGTGCCCGGCGTGGCCGGTGAACTCCACCGCCACCCGCGTGAATCCGACGATGGCGGAGACCACGCCGACCGGCAACCCGTGCGCTTCCAGTTCCGGGCCTTGTTCGATGTGGACCTCCAGGTAGCCCAGCAGGTCGGCGGGTTCCCGGCGCGACGCCGCCACCCCGTCCGGGTCGCCACCGAAGGTGCGGATCGCCTCGGCGAACGACACCCCGTCGCGGTCGGTCAGGGCGAGGTCGCGCTCGCCGAGGTCCCCGGTCACGGTCCGGCTGCCGAGGTAGGCGCTGCCGAAGCGCACCCCTTCTTCGTCGGCGAAGGCGGCCACCTCTATGGCATGGTCCAGCCGCACGTCTGCCGCGTGCAGCGCCTCGACCGCGGACACCGCGCAGATCACCCCCAGGGGCCCGTCGAAGCGCCCGGCGTCGCTGACGCTGTCGAGGTGGCTCCCGATCAGCAGCGCCGGGGCGTCCTCCGCCGACGCCGGGTAGCGGCCGAAGAGGTTTCCGACCGCATCGCGGTGGACGCTCATCCCGGCGCCGATCATCCAGCCGGCGACTTCGTCCTGGGCCGCGCGCAGGGCCGGGGTGCCGTAGCGGCGGGTCAGGCGACCGGATTCCTCGGAGAAGCGATCCAGGGCGTGGCAGCGCGCCATCACCGTTTCGGCGCGGGCTCGCAGATCCAACGAGGCCGGCGAGGCGGACGTGTCCAAGCTGTCCAGGGTCGACTCCTTCAACTGCCGCGGTAGGTCGAGTAGGCCCACGGCGACACCAGCAACGGGACGTGGTAGTGCGCTCCGGCATCGCCGACGCCGAAGCGGACCGGTACGGTATCAAGAAACGGCACGGTTGGCACCGGGTCTCCACCGGCCGTGGCAAAATCGGCGAAATACTGCCCGACCGCGAAGACCAGCTCGTAGACGCCGGGCATCAGCGCCTCCCCGGCCAGCAACGGGCCGTCGGTGCGCCCATCGGCGTTGGTCACCGCCGTGGCCAGGGCGACCCGACCCTCCCCTTCGAGGCGGAAGAGGGCGATCCGGATCCCGGCGCCGGGTCGACCGCGGGCGGTGTCGAGGACGTGGGTGGTGAGGCGGCCGGGGGCGGCGTCGGGCTTGTCCCCGTTGTGCGGGGGAGTGGCCCCCTCCGAACTCGGGAACCCAACCCCTTCCCCTGCGCAAGGAGAGGGGCGTTGGCCACCACGTTGCCCATCGGGGAGGCGGCCTGGCTCCCCCCTTTCCCCCGGCGCCGGGGGAAAGGGGGGTTGG
>CADCWE010000263.1 GCA_902806325.1 uncultured Thermomicrobiales bacterium
AAAACCCGGACCTGCGCGTCGTCGCCCAGGACGAGGACCTCGCCCGGGCCCGGGCCGCGATCGCCGCCCACCGGGACATCGCCGTCGCCGTCCTCGACCTCGACCTGCCGGACGGACACGGGGCCGACCTGATCCGGGACCTGCGCGCGGCCAACCCGGGGGCGCAGGCGCTGGTGCTGACCGCGAGCGCCGACCGCCGCGACCTGATGCGGGCGGTGGAAGAGGGGGCAGCCGGGGTGCTCCACAAGTCCGCCCCGCTCGGGGAGATCGTCGCCGCCGTGCGGCGCCTGGCCGCCGGCGAGTGGCTGCTCGCCCCGGCCGAGCTGGTGGGGTTGCTGCGCGAGGCCGGAGAGGCGCGGGCGCGCGACCGGACCGCGCGCGAATCCGTGGCCCGGCTCACCCCGCGCGAGCGCGACGTCCTGGCCCTGCTCGCCGAGGGGCTGAGCGACAAGGAGATCGCCGCCCGCCTCTCGGTCGGCAAGGACACCGTCCACACCCACATGGTCAACCTGCTGGCCAAGCTCGGCGTCGAGTCGCGGCTCCAGGCCTTGATCGTCGCGGTGCGCCAGGGGCTCGTCTCCCTCCAACCGTCCGCCGACTGACGCGGGGCCGAGTCCCGGACGGCGCGGGACCCGGCCCCGGCCAAAAGTACTAGACGCAATTCGGCAATCCTCGGGATGCGCCTGCCCACGCGGGGGCATAGGCTGGCGGCACCGTGGGGGGAGCCGACGCGCCTCCCGCCCACCGGCGGCTCGCTGCCGGACCGGCCATGGAAGGAAACGGACGCCATGCCACCCCCACACCGCCCACTGCACATCCTTATCGGCAACGATCCGCGCGCCTACCGCGAGGCCCTGGTGGTCGCCTTCCGCGCGCGTCGTCCCGAGGCCGAGGTGGTCGCCGTCGACCCCGTTGAGCTGGATGCGATGGTGGCGCGCTATTCCCCCGCGCTGGTGGTCTGCAGCGCCTTGACCGAGGCCGTCGAGACGCGGGTCCCCGCGTGGGCGCTCCTCTACCCCGACGGGGCGCGGCTGGTGGTCAGCAGCGTCGCGGGCGAGCGGAAGACCGCGTCCGATCTCGACCTCGACGAGCTGCTCTCCCTCGCCGACCGGGCGAGCGCCTAAGCCCCCGCCTAAAGAACTCCCGACGCCCGTCGCCGATCCGGCGGTGCGGCATTCGACACCCGGCAACGCGGTCTGACCTGCGCGGCCACCCGCGCGAACGCGTCGTCGAGCAACAGCATCGACAAGCCCTCGGCCAGCAGGGAGGCGGCCCCGTCGTACCGGCGGCGGTCGGTCGCGACGTTGGCCGGCATCCCTGGCGGATCGCGACGCCCCAAGGGGTCGCCGAGCGCCCGGAACCGCCCGCGGCCGTCGCCGAGGACCCGCTCCGCCTTGGCGCGGGCCGGCCGCCGCACCGCCGGCACGCCATGCTTCATCAGCGACGCGGCGATCCCCCAGAGGCTGTCCAACCCGCTGAAGTGGGGCAGGTTCTCGCCCGCGAGGGCGGCCAGCCCGTCCCGGGCCTCGGCGTTGAAGCCGACCGGCCAGCGGAACAGCGGCGAGACCGCCAGCCAGTGGAGGGCGCCGATCCCCCGCCAGATGGCGGCGGCCGCTTCGTCGTCGCGATCCAGCGGGGAGCGGTCGGGATAACCGTCGACGGAGCGGTCCGCCCCGGCGGGACGGTGGCCGGCACGCCGACCGGCGAGGGCGGAGGTAGCGCTGTGGCCGCGGGCACGACCCGGGAAGCGCCGCGGTCAGCGGTCGGACCGGCCGGGACGGCCGCTGGCCCGGTCGGCTCGCTACCTACGCCGCACGAGTTGCGCTCCTCACCAGGTCTCGCGTACCAAAGGATGTCCGCGGTCGGACGCGCCAGTCCCGTGACAGCCGCTCGGCGCGCCCGATGGCCGGCGCACCTACCCTCCCACGGACCGGCCGGCCGTGGTACGGTCCGCTCCCGCGGCCACGACCGGACCAGAGGGGAGGACGACGATGGGGGAATGGGCGTCGGGCTTCGCCGAAGCGAACGGAATCCGCATCCACTACCTTCGGACCGGCGGGGCGAAGCCGCCGCTCGTGCTGGCGCACGGCTTCACCGACGACGGGGGGTGCTGGGCGCCGGTGGCGGCGGTGTTGGCCGCCGACTACGACGCGGTGATGGTCGACGCGCGAGGCCACGGCCGCTCCGACGCGCCGCCGGGCGGCTACGGCGCGGTCGAACAGGCGGCCGATTTGGCCGGCGTGATCGAGGCATTGGGGTTGCGGAAGCCGGCGATCCTGGGCCACTCGATGGGCGCGGAGACGGCGCTGGCGCTGGCCGGCGTCCACCCCGATCTCCCCGGCGCGATCCTCCTGGAGGACCCGCCCCCCCGGTGGGTGGCGTCGCGAGCCCCAGTCGAGGGCGACGATAACCGGGGCACCGAGTGGCGGAATCGCATCACGACCATGAAGCGCCAAACGCGCGACGAGCTACTGGCAGCCGAGCGAGCGGCGTCCCCGGCCTGGAGCGAGGCCGAACTGGACCCGTGGGCCGATGCCAAGTTGCGCCTCAGCCCCGCCGTCCTTGCCCGGTTCGAGCCAGGCGACACGGCGCCGGGCGACTGGGCGGCGACCCTGGGCCGCATCCGCTGCCCGGCGCTGTTGCTGATCGGCAACCCGGCGCTCGGGGCGCTCGTCGACTCGACGGCGGCCGATGCCCTGCGCGCGCTGGTGCCGGGGCTGAGCGTCGCTCACATCGCCGGGGCCGGGCACAACATCCGCCGCGACCAGCCGGATCGCTACCTGGAGGCGGTGCGCCCGTTTTTGGCCGCGTGGGCGGTTTCCGCCGGCGCGGCCTAACCGAGCACCGGTG
Organism: uncultured Thermomicrobiales bacterium; assembly: GCA_902806325.1. Classification (GTDB taxonomy): domain Bacteria; phylum Chloroflexota; class Chloroflexia; order Thermomicrobiales; family UBA6265; genus CADCWE01. The sequence continues at coordinate 2,851 of CADCWE010000263.1, forward strand.
ATCCAGGGGATCCAGATCGCCGTGCCGGTTCGATTGCCGGTCGGCCATCGCGATGATGCGGAGCGAGGGGGCACCATGCGGATTGCGACCGGCGGGATCGCCCAAGAAACGAACACGTTCCAGCGCGAGCCGACGACCCTCGCCGACTTCGAGCGGCCGGGATTCGGAGTCGTCGCTCGCGGTGAGGAGATCCTCGACCTCGAAGGCACGGGCACGGTCTACGGCGGGGTCGTCGCCGAGGCGAAGGCGCTGGGCGTCGAGCTGGTTCCGACGACGTACGGCGGGGTCATGCCGGGCGGACGGGTTGCCCGGTCCGCGTTCGACACGCTGCGCGACGAGATCCTCGTCGCCCTCCGCGCCGCGCTGCCGGTGGACGGAGTCTTGCTCGTGCTGCACGGCGCCATGGCGCTGGAGGACCACGACGACGGCGAGGGTTTGCTGCTGGACGCGGTCCGCGATCTGGTCGGCCCGGACGTGCCGATCGTGGCGCCGCTCGACCTCCACACCAATCTATCGGACGCGATGATGGCGGGCGCGGACGCCTTCGTCGGCTACAAGGAGTACCCGCACGTCGACATGCCGCGGACCGGCGCCCGGGCGCTCCAAATCCTCGCCGCCACGGTCCGGGGCCAGGCGCGGCCGGTGATGGCGCACGCCCGCCTGCCGTTGATCGCGCCGAACCAATCGATGGTCACGACCTGGCAATCGCCGCTCAAGATCGCGATCGATCGCGCCCGGGAGATCGAGCGCGAACCGGGTGTGCTCGCGGCGACCGTACTCGGCGGGTTCCCCTTCGCCGACGTGCCGTTCGCCGGCGTGGCGACGATCGTTGTCACGGACGACGACCCACCGCTGGCCCGCCGCCTCGCCGACGAGTTGGCGACGATATGCTGGGACCGGCGGGCCGAGTTCGCGGTCCGCCCGGTGCCGGTCGACGACGCGATCGCCGAGGCGATGGCCGCGCCTCCGGGCAGCGTCTACGTCCTGGCCGATATCGCGGACTCCGGCGCCAGCGGAACGGCCGGCGACGGCACGGTCATCCTGGCCGGCCTGATCGCCGCGGGCGCCCGCTCCGCCGCCGTCGCCCAGATCATGGATCGAGAGGCCGTCGCGGCCTGCATCGCCGCCGGTGTGGGCAGCACCGTCACCCTCGCGATCGGCGGGCGGCACGACAACCTGCACGGGCCGCCGGTGCGGGTGACCGGCGCCGTGCGATCGATCCACGAGGGCGGGTTTGCCCTAGCCGGACCTATGGGCGCCGGCACGCGCTCCAGCCGCGGCCGGACGGTGGTCTTGGAGATCGGCGGCCCGGGCGGGATCGAGGTGCAGCTCACCGAGGTCCGCGGTCATCCCCACGACCTCAACTACTTCCGCGCCTTCGGCATCGAGCCGACCGAGCGGCGGATCCTCGTGCTCAAGAGCGCGGCGCATTTCCGCGCCGCGTTCGAGCCGATCGCCACCAAGGTGATCGAGGTCGACGCCCCGGGCATCAGCAGCGCGAACCTGGCGAACTTCGACTACCGGGCGCTGCGCCGGCCGATCCACCCGCTGGACGCCGGTGCTCGGTGGTCTCCCGGGGCGTGACCACCGTATCCGCGGTCGCCAGGCGGCGCAACCTTCGGACCGGCAGTCGGGAGGGAGGGCACGGGACCGCGGACCGCCGTTGGCGGCGCAACGGTGGGACGAGCAGGACCGGCTGCTTCGCCGTCCCTCACCCGGCGGCGACCAGGGTGCCGTCGACGCCGCCGACGTAGACGATGCCGCCGGACACTGCCGGCGACCCGTAAACGTCCGACCCAACGGCGACGCGCCACCGCTCGGCGCCGGTGTCCGCCGCGACGGCGTAGAGGGTGCCGTCGAGGCCGCCGACGTAGACGACCCCGGCCACGATCGCCGGCGACGAAAACACTTCGGCTTGGGTCGGGAACCGCCACCGCTCCAGGCCGGTGGCCGACTCGACCGCATAGAGGTTGCCGTCGTCGCTGCCGACGTACACCACCCCACCGACCACCGCCGGAGATGACGCGACGCGGGCGCCGGTGGCGAAGCGCCACCGCTCCGCCCCGGTCGCGGCGTCGAGGGCGGTCAGGCCACCGCCGGCGTCGCCGACATAGACCGCGCCCCCGGCGACGGCCGGCGACGAGAAGACCGGTTCGTCGAGCGGCCGGGTCCACCGTTCGGCCCCGGTCGTCGCGTCCACCGCCGACACACCGCCGGCCGTGTTGGCGACGTAGACGACGCCCGCGGCGACCGCTGGCGAGGCGTAGACCTCGGCCCCGCTGGGGAAGCGCCACCGCTCGTCGCCGGTGGCGGCGTCGAGGGCGTAGAGGTTGCCGTCCCAACTGCTGACGTACGCCAGCCCGCCCTCGACCGCCGCCGAGGCGACGAACGCGCCGGCCCCGAATCGCCACCGCTCGGCGCCGGTCGCGGCGTCGAGTGCATAGAGGTTGCCGTCGAGGCCGCCAACGTAGACCACCCCGTCGGCGACGGCCGCCGCGGCGGCCACGTCGTCGCCGGTTTGGAAGCGCCAGCGTTCGGCGCCCGTGGCCGCATCCAGTGCATAGACGTTGTCGTCGAAGCTGCCGACGTAGACGGTCCCACCGGCGACCACCGGGGAGGCGAAGAGATCCGCGTCGGCTTGGAACCGCCACAGCGGTTCGGGCGGACCGTCCGGCCCCGGCCCCGGCTGCTCGCCGGTGCGGGCCGGGCCCCCGCGAAACATCGGCCGGACCGACGACCCGGCCGGGCCGAGTGCCGCGCCGAGGATGTCCCCGGCCAGTGCGCCGGCCGCCGCCGCGGCGTCCTCCCCCGCGCTCGGCGTTGGGGTCCCGTCGGCTTGACCGGCGGCCGAGCCGCTGGCCCCGGCGCCGAGGATCAGCAGCGCGGCCGCGATCGAGACGGTTTTGCGGCGCGGGTCCCAACGCATCGCCGGTCGCCCTCCCCTGGTGTCAGATCGCCGCGCGCACGGTCGTTGCCCCGGTGCCATCGGCCCCGGAGACGCCAATCGGTTCCGGCGTCCCCGATCCGGAACGCTACCCGACCACCACGGGCCGACGCCGCAGCCAGAAGCCCGCCGCGGCCAACGCCGCCGCAAGCGCGCCGAGACCGATTTCCGGCCCGGCGCCCGCGGCGGCGACGAAGGCCGGCCCCGTCCCGGTGGCGGGCGCCGCCATCGCGCCGGCGGACGGCACGCCGACGAACGTGTTGCTGCGCTTGAGGTCGCCGCAGACGAAATACGTCGTCAACTCCTCCGCCGACTTGTGGACCAAGATGACGTGGTCTTCCGCGAGCAACTCATCGATCCCGACGTCCTCGATCATGGACCGGCTCGTCCCGTCGTCGCTCAGCGGGTCGAGGACCACGGTGACCAACGGGTAGAGCGGGTTCGGGTCGAAATCGTCGCAGGTGCCGGTGTGGACGTGCGTCGGGTGGTTACCGGTCACCGCCGCGCCCTCGACGGCCATCTCGACCCTGAGGCCGTCCCCGTCGGGGGTCAACGCCGCGCTGCCCGAGACGCCCGACTCCTGGTACTCGTTGAGGGCGATCGTCAATGCGGGCTGGTCGTCCTGGGCCACCGCCGGCGTCGCCGACGCGAACGCCGACAGCACCGCCAGCACTGCCAGCACCGGGAACACCAACCGGCCTCGCGCCCAACCTCGCCGGGCGGGCATGCTTCGTCGCGCATCCATCGGTCGCCTCCCCTTGCTCCCATCGTCTCGGCGTCTCCGAGGCGCCGGTCCCCGGCCCCCCATCGGATTTATTTTATCCGCATCCGGTTCGACCTGTCACACCTCCTCCAGGTGCCCGATACCGGGCCCGGCACGTCCCGGTCGCACCGGAACCCGGCGATCCCCGGCGCCCCCTTCTCGACGGCGCGTGGGTCGGCCGGGCACTCAAGGCATCCCGGTGGTTGGCCGGGGCCGGCCCGCGCCTCCGATCACGTCGCGGTTCGGGCGTCGCCGGCGTTGTCCGGCGGGTCGATCATCCGCAGCGCGCGTGGGCGAACGGCGACGAGGACGCGCCCGTCCTCGATTCGCACGTCGTAAGCGTGGAGGTGGTGGGCGTCCGGATGGTCGGCGAAGCCGGTCCGCACGTCGAAGGTCCACCCGTGCCAGGGGCAGGCGACGACGTGACCGCGCAGCCGACCGCAAGTGATCGGCCCGCCCATGTGGGGGCAGACCGCGTTGACGGCGTAGATGGTCCCGCCGACCAGGAACAGGGCGACCGGGTGGTTGCGCGCTCGCCCGCCGAGCACCAGGCGACCCTCCCCCTCCACCAACTCCGCGACGTTGGCGACATCGGTCCACCGCCGGTCGCCACGGCCGGCGCGGACCGGCGTGGACGCGGCGATTGCGGCGTCGTGATCCTCCATTGTTCCTCCGCGGCGTTTATGGCGGGGTTTCGACACCCGCCTCCCAGCCATCGGCCGGCAGGGAGCGCAAGACCCGGTCGCTGGGCTAGGACCGGGGAGCCGCGTCGAATTCGGCACCCACCAGGGTGGCCGCCCGACGCTCCAGCTCGGCCACCTTGGCGAGGCGCTGGAGGAAAGGCTCCTCGGCACGGAACTCCGCGGCGAGGAACCCCCGGAGCAGGTCGAGGGCGAGCCACTCGCCGACGATCTGCGCGCCGAGGCAAAGCACGTTGGCGTCGTCGTGTTCGACGCACTGGTGGGCCGAGTGCGCGTCGTGGCCGAGGGCGGCCCGGATGCCGGGCACCTTGTTGGCGGCGATGCACGCCCCGACCCCGGTGCCGCAGACCATCAGCCCCCGGTCGGCCCGGCCACTTCGCACCGCGGCGCAGACATCCCAGGCAACATCGGGAAAATCGACCGGGGCCGGCCCGTGTGCGCCGACGTCCTCGACCGCGTGGCCCCACTCCCGCAGGGCGTCCACGATGACCGCCTTCAACCGGTACCCGGCGTGATCGCCGCCGACGACGAGACGCATCCCGCTCTCCTCTGTTGCCGTGTTCCACCCAGTCCGGAACGGACGCCGCTGTGTTGCCTCAGCCAGCACCAACCGCCACGGCTCGCCGCTCGTGCCGGGAATACGGATTACCACCGGGCCGCCGAACCGATCATGGCATCCTACACGTTCACGAACCACGAGAGCGAGACGGCACCAAACAGCCAACCAGCGGACTGTTCGGAAGAGTGGTGTCCGGTCCACCCTCCGATCCACGTGCGCCTCGGCGCACCGTCGCGACGAACGGGCAGCCAATCCGGGCGGCGATTCCGGTGGTCCGGAAGGGCGTCGCCGCGTATCCTGAACCGGGGGCAAGGTCGCGTTCGTTGGGTGGCGCAGAAGGGCCGTCGTGTCTATCCCGGTCTCGTTTCTGGATCTGGTCCCGATCGGCTCCGGGTCGTCGTCGGCCGCGGCGTTGCGCCACGCGGTCGACCTGGCCGTCCTCGCCGATCGGTTGGGATTCCACCGCTACTGGTTCGCCGAGCACCACAACATGCCCCGGCTGGCGAGCGGATCCCCCGAGATTATGATCGGCCACGTCGCGAGCCGGACGACGCACCTGCGGGTCGGGTCCGGCGGCGTCATGCTGCCGAACCACGCCCCGCTGCGGATCGCCGAGGCGTTTCGCCTGCTGGAGTCGCTCCACCCGGGGCGGATCGACCTCGGGCTCGGCAGGGCGCCGGGCACCGACGGCCTGACGGCGTTCGCGATGCGCCGCTCTCACGCGGCCATGGGCGGCGACGACTACCCCGAACGGTTGGCGGAGTTGATCGCCTTCGACGACGACGCCTTCCCGGTCGACCACCCGTTTCGGGACGTCCGCCCGGTGCCCGTCGACGTCAAGCTGCCGCCCCTGTGGCTGCTTGGATCGAGCGGGTTCAGCGCCCAACTGGCGGCGGAGACCGGTCTCGGGTTCGCCTTTGCCGCCCACATCAACCGTCCCGCCGCGGTGCCCGCGTTGCGCGCCTACCGGTCGTCGTTCGTGCCTTCGCGCCGGTACCCCGCGCCGCGAGCGGTCCTCACCGTTGCGGTCGTCGTGGGCGAAACCGCCGCGCAGGGGCGAGAACTCGCGCGGCTCAACGATCTGTTGCTGTTAGACCTCCGGCGCGGGCAACCGGGGCGCTACCCGACGCGGGAGGAGGCGACGTCCTACGTGTTCTCCGACGCGGATCGAGCGGCGCTGGCCGCGATGCCGTTGAATTACCTCGCCGGGGACGGGGTCGAGATCCACCGTCAAGTGACGGATCTCGTGGCGCAATCGGGCGCCGACGAGGTGATGGTGACGACGATGCTGCCCGAACCCGACGATCGACGGCGCGTCGTGACCGAGATCGCGCGGGTGTTTGGACTCGTCGAACGGATCACCGCAACGCGGCTCGCGGACCCGGTCCCCTAGCGTCGGGCTGTTTCGCCCGTTTGCGCCTTCTCAGGGCGTGGCGGCGGCCGGGTTGGAACTTGGGTTCCCCGTCGCATCGGCCATTGAATCCGCGGCGCTTACCCTTGGCAGCGCCGTGTGCGTGGCCGCGCGCCAACCCTCACCCGATCCGCTCCAGCGCCGGGTTCAGCTCGACCCCCAGTCCGGGCCGGTCGGGCAGGCGGACGTTGCCGTCGGCGTCGGGGACGAGCGGCTCGGCGATCAGGCCCTGGAAGGCCTCCACCGGGAGGCCCGGCGGCTCCTGGAGCAGCTCGACGTAGGGGGAATTGGGGCAGGCGGCGCTGAGGTGGAGGTGCGCGGCGACGCCCAGCCCGCTGCCGCCGTGGTGCGGGACCAGCGGCTTGTGGCGCAGCTCCGCGTAGGCGGCCAGCTTCCGCAGACCGCCCAGGCCGGCCGAGACCGCCGCGTCCGGCTGCACGACGTCGTAGCAGTCCCGGTCGATCAGCAGCCGGTGCTCGTGCAGGCCGACGTTGTTCTCGCCGCCGGCGATCGGCACGTCACTGGCCGCGGCCAGGCGGGCCAGGTCGTCGAACGCGAACCGGCCCAGCGGCTCTTCCAGCCAGACCACGCCCAGCCCGGCGAGTTCGCGGCAGGTGGCCAGCGCCCGCTCGTACCCCCAGACCAGGTCGTCCTCGCTGCCCGGTGTCCCCGGCTCCTGCGCCTGGTTGGCGTCGACCATGATCTCCATCCGGTCGCCCACGGCCGCGCGGACCGCCTCGACCTGGGCGACGTCCTCCCGCAGCGTCGGGGCGTGCAGGCGCAGCTTGACCGCCCGGTAGCCCCGGTCCAGCAGGCGCAGCGCGTCCTCGGCCCGCCGCTCCGGCGTCCGCACCTCGACCAGGCTGGCGTAGGCCCGGACGCGGTCGGCGTGCATCCCCCAGAGCCGGTAGAGCGGCAGGCCGGCGGCCTTGCCGATCAGGTCCCAAAGCGCCATCTCGATCCCGCAGGCGACCGGCACGGCCGCCGCCCCCCCGCCCCAGTTGACCACCACCCGGAAGATCCGCTCGACCGCGAACGGGTCCGCGCCGACCAAGCGCGGGGCGATTCGATCTCGGACGAGCAGCGGCGACCCCAGGGCGGCTCCGACCCCGCTCAGCCCGGCGTCGGTGTCCACCCGGTAGACCGTGGTCGCCTTCTCGCGCCAGACCGTCCCCGGCGCCCAGGACGGCCGCACCGCGCCGGGGAAGGGGACGCGCCAGACCTCGGCCTCGACCGCGATGATCTTCACGACCGGCACCGGGCGGCAGTAGCACGGGCGCCGAGTCCGGCGCGGCAACGTCGCCGAGGCGGGGCCGCGACGGCCCCCGGCGACCGGAACGGCGGCACGGGATGGGAAACAGGGGCGCGCACGGGCTCTCCTTCCTGCTTTGGAACGGGCCGACCGCGATCCGACGCGCGAACGACCGCCGCCCGCCGGGGGAATCGGGACCCCGCGCGCTCGGTCGCCGGCCAGGATTATGCGACGAACCGGGTGACGGTGTCGCGTCGACAAACGGACGCGACCAAACCCAACCCGGCGAACCTCACCATGGTCCGCCGCCGGGCGATCGGCAGCAGCCACGCAACACGGTGACCGCTTGCACCGCCGTCACGCCGAACGACGACGGCCGTCCTTCGGTGGCGTGCTCGTCACCACCCTCGCCGACCCGGTGGGGAACCCATCAACGCCGTTGACGCGGACGATGCACGCCACGCGAATCGTGGCCGAGTCGCCGGTGACGCCAGCGGCCGATGCCCCGTGCCGGGTGACCAGGTTATTCGGTCGTTGTTGCGCTCGTGCATCGCGCTGAACGGGCAGCGCAAGCGTTCACCCGCCGTCGCCCCGCGCCTGCTGCATGGTGTCGTGCGAATCCCAGCGGGATGACGCCTGCTCGCGTGGCGAGCGACCGGGCTCGACTTCCTGTTCCGGTGTCAGCGTCCGCGGAATCGCCGTCTTCTGGTAGGCTTGGTGCCAAGATCGCCTGGCAGGACGGCGCTCCGGTGCGGCGGCAACGACGGCGGATGCGCCGCCAGGACGCAAGCAACCATCCGCATCCCGTCGAGGCCGCGGGACGATCCTGAGAAACGGGCGGCCACCGCGCCGTTCGCCCATCCCGGACGCGCCGAACGCCCACCGTCGCCCGCCGTTTGTACCCGACGCCGTGGTGGTGGCCAACCGATGGACGACCCGTTCGACGCCCGCTGGCTCGCCGCCGCCGATCCGGACGAGGGCGCGGCGCTGACCGCCCGCCTCGTCGCCCACCGCGGTTATTCGGGGGAGGAGTCCGCCGTCCAGGCCGCGATTGCGTCCTGGTTGGTGGAACACGGGTTGCCGGCCGAGTTGCGGCCGGTCGACGGTGCCTCCGCCAACGTGCTGGCGCGGATCGAGAACGGACCGGGGCCGACGCTGCTGCTGACCGGCCACGCCGACACGGTGCCGGCGGTCGAGGGCTGGACCTCCGACCCCTGGCGGGCGCGGCGGGAGGGCGACCGCCTCTACGGGCTCGGCGCCTGCGATATGAAAGCCGGTCTCGCCGCCGCGCTGCTGGCGACCCGGGCGCTCGCCCGCCACCGGGCGGGCTGGCGCGGCACGGTGCTGTTCGCCTCGGTGGTCGACGAAGAGGCGTACTCCCTCGGGGCCAGGGCCTTGATCGCCGGCGGGTTGCGCGCCGACGCCTGCGTCGTCGCCGAATCGTCGTGGCGGCCCTGCCTGGGCGCCGTCGGCAAGGTGCTGACCCGGGTGGACGTCGAAGGCAGGGCCGCCCACGCCTCCTGGCCGGAGGGCGGGGTCAACGCCGCGGTCGAAGCCGCCCGCTTCGTCGCCGGTTTGGACGCCCTGCCGCTGGGTATCCATCCGCGCATGGCGGCCAGCCGCTGCGTGCTTGCCCTCCGCGGCGGCGAGGACCGGTACGCGATGACCGTGCCGGAGCGGGCGCGGGTGCTGGTCAGCCGGATGACGGTCCCCGGCGAGACCGGGGAGGACATCGTGGCGGAGCTGGGCGCCCACGCCGCGTCGCTGAACTCCCCGGCCCGGTTCGCGTTCGCCCTCGAGCCGCCTTTCTACCCGCCGTGGGAGACCGCCCCCGACCACCCGTTCGCGGCGGCGTTTGCCCGTGCCTACGCGGCGGAGACGGGCGCCGCACCGTCCTGGGCCTACACCGGGTTCGGCGATGCCAACCTCTTCGCCGGCGACCACGGCCTGCCGACGGTCCACTTCGGCCCCCACGGCGCCAACTTCCACCAAGCCGACGAGTGGGTCGACGTGCCGACCATCGGCGCCACCATCCGCATCCTGCTCCGGCTCGCGCTCGACATCCTGGCCCCGGAGCCGGAATCCGCTTCCGGCGACGGAGTGTCCGGTCTTACCCGCTGACGAACACGGTCAACGCCTCGCGCGGTCACTGGCCAGGAATGTTCATGCTCAGCGCGCCGAATGTCATGGCGATGCGTGATATGAACAGCACCATATCCCATCCTAGGCATGATGTTGGTAATAGTTATCGGATTTCGGCACGTTGACAGGAGGTTTTTCCCTTTTTGGTGCTCGCCGGCCGCGCCTCGCTCATCTCAGACCGCCGGGCTTCTGGTCCGTCTGATGTGGTCGGCAACGTCCTTTATCTGCTGGAGTAGCTGTTCCGGGCTTCCATCGAGGTCGAGGGTCACGACGTCCAAGACCTTGCCAAGATGGATCACTTCGTGCGGGCCGGCGGGCGCTTCGCCGGACGCGTAGATCAGAACCCCGCGCGGAAGATTCGTCGCCACGGTGTACGCGAGGATCTGGTAGAGATCGGCGTGCACCGCGTCGTCGTGCTGCGTCCGCTTGTACTTCACGTCGCCGACGAAGGTGCAGCGGGACCCCTCCCACCAGGATAAGTCGGGAACGAGCCCGACCTTCCCGCCCCGGTCGAGCCGCAGCCGTCTTCCTTGCAGCCCCTGGGGAAAGTCCGACGGACGCAGCTTGAGCGCGTCGCGCAACGCCAATGCGACGAAGTCCTCGAAGACCCGATTCATATCGACAAGGAACGCCGATGCGGCAACCGCGCCGTGCCGGGTTTCGTAGGAGACCGATCGCAGGATCAGCTTCGCCAGCTCGACGGCCGGTCGGTAGTGCTCGTTGAGCCTGGTGTTTCGGACAGTTGGTAGGCGGCGCGCGTCGTAGGTGACGAGTTGCACCCCCGCCAGGGTGCCTTCGAGCGAGAGGAGCCCGCGGCGCAGGGGCTGCGATCGGATCCGCAGCCGGCCAAGGCGCGCCCTCGCTGCCTTGAGGAGCCGGTTCTCCTCGATGTCCTCCGTGAATTCGTCGTACCTGACCTCGACCGGCGGGAACAGTCCATACTGGTCGCGGATCTGGTCGCCGAATCGGATGCTCCCCCGCACCGTGTGCAACGATTCTTCCTGGACGCGATAGCCGTGCAGGAGCCCCCAGGCAAACGCGCGCCGGACCTGCGCGAGGAACCCGGCGACGATCGCCTCGACGAGGTCGTCGTGGCGCGCCGCCGAGAAAGGGAACACCGGCCACCGCTGGCGATGCAACGTGTAACCAATCAGGAAGAGCAACCGGTCGATCGGGATTTTGGGGCGGATCTCGACCGCGAGCGATCCGAGATCGACGGCGCCCACCCAGGAGCCGGGCGTCAGGTCATAATGATGGAGGTGGTCGCGGCGCGAGACGATCGTCAGGGATGGCACCACGGCGGACAGGGCGTTCCGCTCGTCCGGAGAGAGCTGGACGGAAGGCGTCGTCTGGTACTCACGCAGGGTCAGACGCCGCATCGATCCCTCCGCCGATCGCGTCCGGTTCGCCAAGCGTTGGCCCACCAGCCGGTTTGAGCGCCTCCAGCGAGAAGTCGCTCAGGCGCTCCTCCTCCCCGAAGAACTGCTCCGCCAGATGCGGCAGAATCGAGTGCTCCCAGACGATCCCGAGCCATTCTTCGCTCAGCTTCGGGTTCATGAAGTGGCTGGGGCCGATCGCCGCGTGGTCGTCGTTGAGGCGCCGGTTCGCCTCGTCGACCACCTCGGCAACCCACGTCAGCGCCGGCTGGTGCCGTTGCAGCCAGCGACGCAGCAGACCGGCCACGGGGGGCCTGGTCGGATAGAACGGCACAAAATGAAAACGCCGACGAAGGGCGGCGTCGATCAGGGCGATCGATCGGTCGGCCGTGTTCATCGTGCCGATGATCCAGAGGTTGGGCGGGAGCGAGAATCGCTCCGCGGAATACTGGAGGTGGATCGGCTGGTCCCGATACTCGAGCAAGAAGTAGAGCTCTCCGAAGACCTTAGCGATGTTGCCCCGGTTGATCTCGTCGATGACCAGGATGT
>CADCWE010000264.1 GCA_902806325.1 uncultured Thermomicrobiales bacterium
GTGGCGGTCGGAGTGGCGGTCGGAGTGGCGGTGGCGGTGGCGGTGGCGGTGGCGGTGGCGGTCGGGCTTGACGGTTCGGTCGGCGGAGATGTCGCGGTCGCCGTCGGGGGAGCCGTTGCCGTCGCCGTGGCCGTCGGCGACACAGTCGGAGTGGCCGATGGGGTGGCGGTGGCGGTCGCGGTCGGCGGCGGCGTTGCGGTCGCCGCCTCGGTCGCCGTCGCAGGGGGCGGCGGGGGTTCGGTCGGCACCGCCGTCGGGGTCACCGACGCCGTGGGCGTCGGCGGGACAGCGGTTGCCGTCGGCGAGGCGGTCGCCGTCGCCGAGGCAGGCACCCTCGGCGAGGCGGTCGGCGCCGGGGACGCCGTTTCCGTGGGCGTCGGTGGTTCGCTCGGCGTTCGCGTCGGCGCCAAGGTCGCGCTCGGGACCGCCGCCGGTCGCGGCGTAGGCGGCAGCGTCGGGGCCACCGTCGGCGCAACGGTTGATGGCACCGCGGGCGTCGTCGGCGTCGGCGTCGCGGATGGACTCGCCGTCGCGGATGGACTCGCCGTCGCGGATGGACTCGCCGTCGCCGTTGCCGTCGCCGACGCGGTGGGCACCGGCGTTCGGGTGGCGGTGGCGCTCGGCGTGGATGTCGGAGGGGCAATCACAATGGACCGTATCGTCGCGGTCGCCGTGGCGGGATCGGCCGGGGTTCGGAACACGATCTGGACCGTCGGCTCCGGGTCGTCGTCGAACGGGTTGTCGACCGTCACGCCGTACTGGCCACCGGGGCGGACCAGGCCCGAGGCGCCGCCGACCAGCAGCAGCACCAGCGCCGCCGCGAGCCCGGCCGGGACCAATCGCGTTCCAAACCCGCCCAGCAACCGGTGCCACGGCGACGGCCCGGCCGTGATCCGATCCATCACCGCCCGGCGCACGGCGGGGCTTGGCCCGGCGTGCGGCAGGTCGCGCAACCCGCGGGCCAGGTCGCTGGTCTGGTCGGCGAAGCGGCGGCAGGCGTCGCAGCCGGCCAGATGGGCCAGCAGCGCCCGGTTCGCGGCCGGGTCGAGGGGACCGTCCATCCGGGCCGAGATTAGCGCCCGCGCGTCCTCGTGGCCGATCATGGCCGGTCCTCCGGCCCGAGGGCGTCCAGGGCGTCGGCCGCCTGGTAGACCGCGGCGAAGGCCTTGCGGGCGCGGAACAGGCGCAGCTTGGCGGCGTTCTCGGTGATGTCGAGGGCGGCCGCCGTCTCCGCCAGGGACAACCCCTGGTAGTGACGCAGCAACAGCACGGCGGCGTAGTGTTTCGGCAGTTTGGCCAACGACGTCTCGATGTCGGTTTGCCGCGTCACCTGGCGTTCGACCGATTCGCCGCCCGGGTGGTCGTGCTCGCCGAGGAACGGGATCCACTGCACGATCTTGCGCCGCCGCAGGTGGCTGATCGCGGTGTTGGTCGCGATCCGGTAAAGCCAGGCCTTGAAGGCGAGGTCCTCCCGGGTATTGGGCAGCGCGTTGTACGCCTTGACGAAGCTGTCCTGGGTCAAATCTTCGGCCAGCGCCCGGTCCTCGACCATCCGGTGCAGGTAGTTCAGGATCGGCGCGTGGTACTGCTCGAAGAGGCGGGCGAAGGCGATCTGATCGCCCGCGCGGGCGCGCCCGACGAGGTCGCCGTCCTCTGTCACCAGCCCACTCCCGAGCGGCGCGCCGGCGCCCGCGCCGTAGCCGACCCTGGTTCCCCGCTGATTCTTCCGTCCGAGCGCGAAATCCATGGTCGTGGTCGAAGGCTCCTTTCCGCTCCTTGCAACGCGCCACGCCCGTGATCGGTTTCACGCGCGCGGCGCCGGGAACGGAACCGGGACCATCGTCCTACGCCCAAGGCGGCGGGCAGCATAGCAGATGGGCCGGGCCCGACCACCGCCGGGTCCACCCGGGTGGGCCTGGCCGTCGCGGTTCCACGTGGAACGTGCTTTCCTCCGTCTTGCGCGCCACGCCGTCCGGGTTGGCACCTGTCCCTCCCGACGATGGCGGGAGCGGGCGCGTCCCGTCTCGTTTGGAGAAGGGGATCCCCGTGGCGCGTTCCGTGCGTTTCGTCCGCTACGCGCGCCCGCACGATCGGCTGTTCGTTGGTTAGGAGCTACCCCAGGTGAACCCGTCGAACGCGCCCCCCCCAGCTCCAACGCCGCTCCAGATCTGGGCCGGCGTGGAATGCACGGTCACCCGGGTCGAGGACACCTTCCGCGACCAGCTCGTCTACGCCGGGCACGATCGGCGGCCAGACGATCTGGACCGCTTCGCCGCGCTCGGGATCGCCGCCATCCGTTACCCGGTGCTCTGGGAACGGACCGCGCCGGACGGTCTGGATCGCGCCGATTGGCGGTGGGCCGACGAGCGACTGGGTCGCTTGCGCGATCTCGGTATCCGGCCGATCGTCGGTCTCGTCCACCACGGGAGCGGTCCGCGGGGCGCGGATCTGCTCGCTCCGGGGTTCGTGGCCGGCCTCGCCGCCTTCGCCGGCGCCGTCGCCGAACGTTACCCCTGGGTGGACGCCTACACCCCCGTCAACGAGCCGGGAACGACGGCCCGCTTCAGTACCCTCTACGGCCACTGGTACCCGCACCGGCGCGACGATTCGGCGTTCGCCCGCGCCATGCTCCACCAGAGCCTGGCTACCGCCGCCGCGATGCGGGCCGTCCGGGCGCACAACCCGACCGCCCAACTGGTACAGACGGAAGACCTTGGCCGGACCTGGAGCACCCCGCCGCTGGCCGACCAGGCCGCGTTCACCAACGAGCGGCGCTGGCTCGGCTTCGACCTTCTCTGCGGCCAGGTCGGCCCCGGCCATCCCCTGTGGGAGTATTTGACCACCATCGGCCTCAGCGAGCGAGATGTCGCGCCGCTGCGGGATGCGCCCTGCCCGCCCGACGTGATCGGCGTCAACCACTACCTGACCAGCGAGCGGTACCTCGATGACCGGCTGGACCGCTACCCCGCCCACCTCCACGGCGGCAACGCGCGCCAGGCGTACGTCGACGTCGAAGCCGTTCGGGCCCGTCCCGAAGGGTTCGAAGGCGTGGGTGCGGTGCTTCGCGAAGCGTGGGCGCGCTATCGGATCCCGGTCGCGGTGACGGAGGCGCACCTGGGCTGCACCCGAGAGGAACAGGTCCGGTGGCTGGCCGAGGTCTGGCGGGAGACGGAAGCCGCCCGCGACGATGGGGTCGACGCCCGCGCGGTCACGGTCTGGTCGCTGCTTGGCGCCTTCGACTGGAACAGCCTGCTGACGCGGCGCGACGACCACTACGAACCCGGTGTGTTCGACCTGCGCGCCCCGACGCCCCGACCGACCGCCCTCGCGGCGATGGTCCGCGATCTTGCGTCCGGTCGTCCACCGTCCCACCCGGTCCTTGCCGCGCCCGGCTGGTGGCGAAGGGCGGAGCGATTCGCGATTTGGCCCGGTGCGCCGGAGCGGCGTCCCGCCGAGACGCCGGGTCCGCCGGTGCTGCTGGTCGGCGACGGGCCGCTGGTGTCGTGCCTGGCACGGTCCTGTCGGGAGCGCGGCCTGGCATTCGCCTCGGTCGGGTCGTCGGCACACGTCCTGTCCGCGATGCGCCGGCGCCCCTGGGCGGTGATCTTGGGCAGCGTCCTGGCCCCGGACGTGTCCGGCGCGTGGGCCGCCGCCTGCGCGGCGTCCGGCACCGCCCTGGCGGTGTTCTCCCCGGATCGCGTCTTCGACGGCGCGGCCGGACGGCCGTACCTCGAGGACGACCCGGTTTCCCCGCGCACCCGCACCGGGCGGCTCGCGGCGGCGACGGAGCGGCGGGTGACGACCGTCCACCCGTGGCCGCTGATCGTTCGCCACGGCCCGCTGTTCGGCACGGACCGACCGGAGGATCCGCTCCGCGCGCTGCTCGCCGAGGTGACGCAGGGCGGATCGGCGAACGCGCCGGACCGCGCCATCGTCTCGCCGACGTTCGCCCCGGATCTCGCGGAAGCCGTGCTCGATCTGCTCGTCGACCGCGAAACCGGGGTCTGGCACCTGCCGAACCCGGGCCAGGCCACCTGGGTGGACCTCCTGCGCCGGGTGGCCGATCTCGCTGGTCGGGAGGCCCTCGTGGCGCTCGAGGTCGACGCGCCGGCGGACCGCGTTTGCGTCGCCCTGGAAAGCCAGCGGGGGTGGCCGATGCCGCCGCTGGAGGACGCCCTCGCCCGGGCCGTGCGGGGATTCGCCCTCGGGTCGTCGGTGGAGCCGGCCGCCTGATCGGTGCGAACCGCTACCCGCGCTGCATCTGGTGGCCAAGATCGGCCGGGTTGAAATAGGCCCAGAACCGGGTCACGTGCTCGCCGTCGAGGTCGAGAATGCTCACCCCGTCGTACTCCACCGTCGCCCCGTCGGCCGACGTGCCGGTGGTGGTCCACTCCAGGGCGACCCGGTCGTCGGTCTCGACGATCGTCCGGAACTCGGACTTCATCTCGCCGAACGTTTCGCGGTAGGTGGACCAGAACTCGCGGGCGCCCTCCGGCCCCGAGAAGCGGCGCGGCGAGACGACGTTGCCGACCTCGCAGCCGTCGGCGTAGACGGCGACGATCGGTTCCAACTCCCGCCGCTCCTCCAGCGCCGCCAGCGCCGCGATGAACCGGCGCGCCATCGTCTGCTCCTGCTCGGGTCCGGCCATGGGGCGGGGTCCTCCTCGGGGGGGCGGGGCGCGCCGGACGTCGGCGCGACACTCGCCCGTGGTCCCGGCCGGGGTGCAAGCGGCGTACCACTATCCCGATCTGGCCGGCGCGCCCGCCGCACCGGGATCGGCGTGGCACACTGCCCACGGCAACCCTTGGCGCGGCGAGGGATCGGGGACGATGGCGAACGCGGGATCCGGGGCGAATCCGATGGTGGAGGTGGAGGACCTCCGCAAATCCTACGGCCCGATCCGGGCCGTCGACGGCATCGGCTTCGCCGTCGCCGAGGGCGAGGTCTTTGGCCTCCTCGGCCACAACGGCGCCGGGAAAACGACCACGATCCGGATGCTGACCGGGCGCACCCGGCCGACCGGAGGCACCGCCCGGGTGGTGGGGTTCGATGTCGCCGCCGAGCGAGACCGCGTCAAACCCTTGATCAACCTGGTCTTCGAGGACCAGAACCTCTACGAGCGCTTCTCCGGCCGCGACAACCTGCGCTTGTTCGCCGACCTCTACCGGGCGCCCAAGGAGCGGGTGGCCGCGTTGCTGGCCGAGATGGACCTGACCGAGGCGGGCGGGCGCAAGGTGAAGACGTACTCGACCGGGATGAAGCAGCGCCTGCTGATCGCGCGGGCCTTGATCAACCGGCCGCGGGTCCTTTTTCTCGACGAGCCGACCCGTGGCCTGGACCCGGCCTCGGCCCGCGACCTCCGCCGATTGGTCGCCCGTCTCGGCGCCGCCGGCACGACGGTGTTCCTGACCACCCACGACATGGAAGAGGCCGACGAACTCTGCCACCGGGTCGCGTTCCTCAGCCGGGGCAAACTGGTCGCCCTCGACGCCCCGCGCGAACTCAAACTCCGCTACGGCAAACGGGAAGCCGCGGTGCTGCTCGACGACCGGACCGAGCCGACCGTCCGCCTGGACGACCCGGCGGACGCGGCGCGGTTGGCCGCTTGGATGGAGGCGGGGCGGGTGCTGGCGATCCACTCTCAGGAGGGGACGCTGGAGGACGTGTTCATCGCGCTGGCGGGGCGGCCGTTGTGATCGCACGGGCTCGGGTCGATAACGCGGGAGCACCCGGCGGTCCCCGCTACGATGCCGGTCCCCGGATCAGGTTCTTCGCCTCGGACGAGGTTGATGGGGGCACCGTTCGAGCGAGAATCCCGGGGTTCGAACCGGTCGTTGCCGTGGGTCGCTCGCGGCGTAACCTCTGGGGCCGCGGATCACCGGGTGGGAACGCGATCCCGGCGTTCCGCGACCATCGCTTGGAGGTGGTCCCCGGAGGCACGACGATGCGCGACACCGGCATCGTCGCGCTCGGTGAGTTCGAGGTCGTCGGCGTACCAATCGCCGTAGGCGTCCAGTAACGCCCCAACGACACCGAGACTGTCTTCCACGTCGGCGAACGAGTCAACCAGATTCCCCGCTTCGATGTCCCACAATTCGTAGCGTTCATTCATCGGTATCGATCTCCACCGGGACCACCCGGACAGCAGACGGTACTCCGTTATCGGCTAGCAAACAAGCACCGAACGCGCATACGTTGCCGGATACCTCTGGGAAAACGGGGTTCGCTGGAGTTTGGGCCATTGCCTCAACATCCTCCGGCGCGTCACGGCATCGTGGCAGGCGACACCGACTGAGCGTGGACCTCATTCTCGAGAGCGCCCACCGTCCTACTCAGTTCCTTGGTCAAGGGCGTGGATTCTACGGCACTGAACTTCTGGGCAAGCGTCCGGTAGTACCAGAGCGTCCCGTCGCGGCCGCCGGTGAAGCGGTCCCAGAGCGCCTCGCCGAGCTGCTGGTAATCGGCAAGGATCGCCCGAGCGTTGTGTAGCTTGTCGGCGGCCGAAACGAGGCGGACCGACGAGGAGGCGCCGGCAATGTGCGCGACGTAGGCCTCCTTGCGCAGGCGCCACGGGGGCTTCGGTATGGTGTCAGCGTCGGAGCAGCCGTCGACGATGTCGGCGACGGCCTTCCCGAAGCGGCGTTCGATCTCCTCCCGGGTCGGCGCGCCCCCCTGATCCTCGACCGCGTCGTGGAGCAGGGCGGCGATGGCCTCGTCCTCTCCGCCACCGTGCTCGAGCACGATTGCCGTGACCGCCAAGAGGTGCGCGACGTAAGGGATGTCAGTCCCCTTCCGCAGGTGGTCGGCATGGAGCTGGCTGGCGTAGACGAGCGCCTGGTGAAAGCGCCCCGAGAGGATCGTCGCCATGCTGTTTCCTCCTCCCCCGGAGTCTCCATGGTCCATCCGCCAAGCCCACGGGATACGCAGCCTCGGGCATCGCCGACCGATGGAGGTTGGGCCAGCCTCCGGCCGTTCTCGAATCGGCTTCCTTGGTTGAGCGTCGGGTGCCCTCTGGGCTATGCAGCCCGGCTACCGCGCCAAAGCGACTCCCAAACCGACCGCTTCTTCGTCGATCTCGCTCGGCGGGCCTCGCCGATTGAGCGCGAGGGCGCCTTCTTGGCGATTGGGCCTCGCACACGGCGCGCCACGTTGGCGGCGGGAACTTGCCGTACGCACTGTTCAACGAAGGTGGGGCTACTCCCCCGCCAGCACCGTCCCGCTCTCCCGCGCGAACCCCACCCGCACCCGACTCCCGACGCCGAACGCCTCGTCGGTGGCCGCGGCGCTGTTCTGCCGGTGCAGCGTCACCAGCGTCCCGTTCGGCAGCAGGAGCGTGTGGTGGGTGTGGGTTCCCCGGTAGACCGAATCGGTGACGGTGCCGCTGAGCGTGTTCCAGCCCGCGGGCGCCGCATCGCCGTCCACCGGGACCAACTTCTCCGGCCGGATCGCGACGGTGACCGCGCCGGGGAAGATCCCGCCCCCATCGGGGAGCCGGACCCGCAGCGTCCCGACGCCCGGCACGTCCACCTCGGCGATGGCGCCGGCGGCGGAACGCAGCGTGCCGTCGAGGACGTTGGTGTCGCCGATAAAATCGGCGACGAAGCGGGTCCGTGGGCGCTCGTAGATCTCGGCCGGGGAGCCGAGTTGGAGGACGCGACCGGCGTTCATCACCGCGATCCGGTCCGACATGGTCAGGGCTTCGTCCTGATCGTGGGTGACGTAGACGAAGGTGGCGCCGGTCTCCCGGTTGAGCCGCTTCAACTCGGCCTGCATCGTCTTGCGCAGTTTCAGGTCCAGGGCGCCGAGGGGTTCGTCCAGCAGCAGCACCCGTGGCCGGTTGACCAGCGCCCGCGCCAAGGCGACCCGCTGCTGCTGGCCGCCGGAGAGTTCGGCCGGTTTGCGGCCGTCCACCCCCGGCAGGCGAACCATCTCCAGCGCCTCGCCGACCCGCCGCGCCCGCTCCGCCTTCGGCACCCGCGCCATCTCCAGGCCATAGGCCACGTTCTTGGCGACCGACAGGTGCGGGAAGAGGGCGTAGTTCTGGAACACGGTGTTGACCGGTCGACGGTAGGGCGGCCGGTTGCCCATCGCCTCGCCACCGATCGCAATGGTCCCGGCCGAGGGCAACTCGAAGCCGCCGATCATCCGCAGCGTGGTCGTCTTGCCGCAGCCGGACGGCCCAAGCAGGGTCAAGAACTCGCCCTCGGCCACGGACAACGACACCCCGTCGACGGCGACCACGTCGCCGAAGCGTTTGACGAGGTCGCGCAGCTCGATGCTCGGGGCGCCGGTCGTGTTCGTCATCGCGGCATGGTGCCACGACCCAGCAGCGCGGTCGAGCGCAGCATCCGGCCAAACGGCACGCCGACGTTCACGGTTGCCCCGTCGGGTGCCGCCGGGGGGCCAACGAAGCGCGGCGCGGTGGGCGACCGGGGTCCGTTCGGGGACGGTAGCGATCGGGGCGGGTTCCGTAACGACTCGCGGCAACGGAACCGGATCACGGCACGAACGACGTCAGGATCCGATTCGAGTCGGTCGGGCCGGCGCTTTGCAGCGCGTTGGCGAGCGCCTTTTCGCGCAGAGCGCCCAACGCGGTCGCGTCGTCCGGCCGCGCCACGAGGAGCAAGCGCGCCAAAACGGTGTCGAGGGCGGTCGGGTTCGGCGCGGCGACGGGCACGAGGGCCCGGATCATCGCCACGCGCTGCCCGGCGTCCAGGGACGGAAACACGATCGCTTCGGCGGCGAGGCGGGCGGCCAGCAGCGGGGCCAAGCCCGGGTCCGGGACGCGCACCGGAACGTCGTTGGCGAGGCGCTCGCCGGCGCTCGGTCCGGGGTTGAGGCGCAGGAGGTCGGACGGTGATCGGCCGTAGATCCAGGCGATCTCGGCGAGGGTGTCCGCCGCGCGCAGGTCGGCGGAGAGCGGGAGGCGGTGCGGACCCTCCTCGCGGCCGGCGTAGGCTTCGCCGACGAGGTGGATCGCGGCGAACTCGGCGCTGCCCGGATCCCGCGTCAGGCGGGCGACAACGGCGGCCGGATCGAGGCCGGCGGCGGATCCCGGCCCCCACCAATCGCGGCGCATCGCGTTGACGCGGGCGGTGATCTTGGCGCAGAAGCGTTCGTCCTGGATGTTGCGCGCGGCGAGCAGGGCCGCGTCGAGCATGGCGTCCACGCTCGCGGTGTCGTCCGGGCGGCAGATGCGGTGGGATTCGGCCAGGGTGAGGCAGGCGGGGGCCTGGAAACCGGCGAACCCGATGGGGAGCTCCCGGGCCAGGGTCAGCAACGCGTCGGCGTCCGGTTGGCGGTCGAGAACCACCGCCATTCCTTCGGCCAGAACCCCGAACCGGCGGCGGTGGCTGCCCCAGGAATCGCCCAACCCGCGTCCGTCCGACAACCCGTCGGCCACGGCGCGCGCCCGGTACCGTTCGTCGGCGAGTTCCGCCTCGGCCCCGGCCGCGCCGGATGCCACCTGGAGGATCAAGGCGGCCAGCGGCAGACCGAACTGGAACTCGGTCCCACCGCCGCGCAGCGCCGTTTCTGCAAGGTGGGGGACCAGGTCCCGGATCCACTCCGCGCGGGGATGGAGGAGGACGGCGTCCAACAGGTGCCAGAGCGACCGGTTCCGGTACTCCGCGTAGCCGTAGCCGGCGTGGATCGCGACGTAGGCGAGCAGGCGGGCGGTGCCCTCCGCCTCGTCCTGCGCCGCGAATTTGACCAGCAGCGGGCCGTCGGTTTGGGCCAGGTAGCCAACATCTGGGTCCACCATCCCCTCGTCCGGTCGCGTCAAGAGTTCCGAGGTCAGCAGGGACGTATCGGTGCCGCTGCTGCCGAGGTTCTTGACCAGTTCGTCGAGCAGTTCGGGCCAGACGTCCTGGTCGGGTAAGGGGCGAGCCGGTGGAGGCGGCGATTGCCCGGCCAGCGCCGCGAGGACGTGCGCTTCGAGTTCGCGCAACGGGCCAGCGGGGAGCGGCGTTCCGGCATCGCGATGGAGATGATCGAGCAGGAGCCGGGCCGCGGCGGGGGATTCGGCGGCGGCGAGCCAGGCCAGGATCAGCAACGTCACCGACCGCCAGTCCGATCCGGCGTCCGAGAAGAAGTCCAACCGCCGCTCGGCCTCGTCGGGTCGCCCCGACCGCGCCAACGCGAACAACGGCTCCGGCCGCAGGTACTCGCGCCGGTGGGCGAGGAGGGCCAGGGCCGCGTCGGCGATCAAGTACACGGAGTCCGGGTGGTCGTCGGCGACCGCCACGTCCAGCGCTTGGGCCAGGTCGCGCTGGAGGGCGCCGGTGTCGTTGAGCCGGGTCTGGTGCGCCTGCTGGAACGCCGGGTCGGCGACCACCGCGACCAACCGGCGCGACCAGTCGTGCCGCCCGGGTTGGGCGCTACCGCGAGCGAGTTCGGCGAGGTGCCCCGCGTGATGGCGCAGGGAGTAGAGGCGGGCGCGCACCGCCGGGGCGACGATGTCTTCGGTCTCAGGATCGACGGCGGCGGCGAGTTCGGACCAGCGCTCGCAATAGGCCACGAGGCGGAGCCGGAAGCGGCACTGGTCGGCCGGGGTGATCTCCTTTCGGGACAGGTAATCGGCGAACCGCCAATGGGTGATGGCGTAGCCCGTCTCCCCATCGCCGACCACGAACCGCGCGATCCGGTCGAGCGCCGCCGGCAACGAGAAACTGTCGAGGTCGTCGTCCTCGGCGACGTCGGCAAGGACGGACTTGGCGATCGGCCCGCGGGCCACGAGGAGATAGCCCAAAAAGGTCGCGGACCGCCGGGCCATCGACCCGGCTGCTGGCGTCCTTCCACCACGTCGCCAGGTAGCCTTCCAGGCCCCGTGGCCGCTGTTCCAGGGCGGAAATGGATGCGATCTCCCCGGATTGGATATCCTCGACGAAGAAGCGCACGGAGAACGGATCGCCTTCGGAGCGTTCGCGCAGCACGGCGAGGAACGCGTCGTCGTCGGCCCAGGCCGCCGCCGGCGGTCCGGCTGCCGTCAGGAGTTGGGCGATTTCGCCCTCGTCGAGGCTGCCGAGGACGATCGTCGGCGTCGTGGCCGGCGGCAGTTCCAGCCGCTCCAACCAGTCCCGCGGGGCGGTGTCGGCGATCTGGCGGGCGGAGAAGACGACGCGGACGTGGCGCGGGAGATTTGGCGGAAACAGATCCGGCCCCAGCTTCCACCCTTGGGCTTCGTCGAGACCGTCGACCACCACGACCAGCGGCGTTCTGTTGTCGGGAAGCTGCAGCAGATCGCCGAACAACTGGCGAAGCTCCGTCGGCGACTGCGGCAAACCGCCGGCCAGATGGTGGAACGCGGCCAACTGCTGGCAGAGGTTGCGGAAGGTGGCGTCCTCGTCGGCGAGGTCTTCGGCCCGATTGACGAAGCCGTAGCAAACCGGCCGCGCCCGTGCCTGGAGCGACCGGATCCAGTGGCCCATGAGGGCGGTCTTGCCGTAGCCCGACGGACCGGTAACGAAGAGAACTCCGGCGTCCGGGTCGTCGAGGAACGCGTCGAGCCGCGCCAGTTCGGTCTCGCGGCCGGCGAAGAGCACATGGCGATCGCGCACGCGATCGTGCCGGCCCTTCAGGGTCGCGGTGATCGGCGGCACCGACCCGTCCGCGGATCGGACGTGGTAGTGGGCGGTGATGTTCTGGACGGCTTCGACGTAGATGTCCCGGCCGGCGGTGGCGCCGGCGAGATTGGCGGCCGCGAAGGTTTGGTCGGCGGCGACCGGCGGCCACGCCGCCGCCGACCCTAAGGGTAAGGCGAATCCTTCGGCGCGGAGGTCCGGGATCCGGAGGTCGCCCGCAGGTTCTTGAACGTGATCCCTTCCTCGATGACCACGCCGGATGCGTCGACGGCCGTCGTCTGCCCGCCGCGGGCGTCGTCCGACTCCGCGGTGACGTCCTCGACGTTGAGCGACTTGCCCTTGGCCCCGGTCAGGATCAGGGTGATCACCTTCGCCGCGTCGGGGTCGTGGGTTTGGATCGCGTCGCGGAGGCGGTGGCTTGTTGCACCACCTCCGCGTCGTCGCCGACGGCGGACTTCGTCAGGTCCTGTGCCAGCAATTGACGCCGGGTCGGATCGCCCGGGTCGCTTTCCAACAGGTCGACGCCGATGCGCGCGTACTTCCGCTTGATGAGGGACTTGAGGCCGTCGTAGGCGTCCTTGACCGCGATTACGTCCGCCGGTTTGAACGCGGCGCTCGCGCCGGCGACCAGGGACGCGACGATCAACGGGATGGCGTCCACGGGTTGGCCCTCCATGGCGTTCGCCCGCTGACGGTAGGGCCGCACGATGGCACACGAGACCGGCGGATGCAATTGTCCGGACACCCCATCGGCACCGCGATTCGCCGATGGAGCGCTCCGCCCAGCCGTGTTCGTCGCGCCGCCGGCCCAGGGACGGCGGCGACCGGGGTGCGCTGCGCGCGGGGGCCTACTCTTCCGCCCGCCACAACGGCCGCGTCAGGCAGGTTGGCCCGCCGGCCCGGTTGAGCGAGATCTCGCTCCCCTCGTAGGTCAGCACCGTGCAGCCCGCCGTTTCCAGGCGGCCTTGGGTGACGGAATTGCCCGCCGCCATCAGGCAGCGCCCCGGCGCCAGGGCCAGCACGTTGCACCCCAGCGTATCGAATTCGGCGTCCGGAACCTCGACCATTCGCCAATTGCGGCTTCGTAGCTCCTCCACGAAGCCGACCGCCAGCAGCGGCGGGTAGACCACCGCCAGGTCCGCCGCGACCGGGCTGATCAGCGACATCAGGTGCAGGCACTCGCCCGGACCGCGCCAGTGCGGCAGGGCGACCTCCAGCACGTCCACCCCCAGATCGCCGACGATGGCACGCAGCTGGGCGATCCCGGCGGCGTTGGTCCGGTAGCCGCGACCGACCGCCAGCGTGCGCGCGTCGAGCCAGAAGCAGTCGCCGCCGTCGACTGTGCCCGGGTCCTCGATCCGGCCGCGGATCGGGATCCCGAGCCGGTCGTAATCCCGGGCGTGGAACGCGGTCTCGTCCAGCCGCAGATCCTTACCCATCCGGAGCAGGATCGCGCCGCCGTCGGTGACGAAGCTCGGATCGTAGGCGAAGATCGCGTCGAGGTGGCCGGGTCCGTCCGGCCCGGCCTCGATCACCTCGTCCACTTCGGCGCGCAGGATCGCGCGGAAGGCGGCGTGCTGCCGCTCGGCGAGCGCGTGGTCGGCCGGGCGCGGGTAGCCGAGGGCGCGCCACTCGTCGCCGGTGGCGGGCGGCGCCGGTTTGCGGACCAGCACCGAGCGCAGGGTGGCCGACATCGAGTGGCCACCGTAGCGGCGGGGGGGCGCGGCGGGGGTGGGGTTTGGGGCGAGGGTAGTCGGGGCGGTCACGGCGGCTCCTCGGGGGGCGGATGGTGGGGCGGGATCGGGTCGGGTATCGTAGCAGAGGGGTGCGACGGATTCGGCCGCCCTCGTCGCCGCGCGCGACGTCGATCACGGCGACCGCGCCGCCACGACGACAGGATCACCGATGACGCTCTCCGACCAACCCATCGAACGCCGACCCGGCACCACCCGCCTCAGCGCCCGCGACGCCCTCGGCCGCGCCCCCTGGCGCCGCTGGGCCGCGGTGTTCTACCGCTCGGTACACGACCTGTGGCGGAGCAACGGGGGCGAGTGGGCAGCGGCGCTGGCGTTCTACGGCCTGCTCTCGATCTTCCCCCTGCTGCTGGTGATGATGCTCGGCGCGGCGGCGCTGGTCGACGACGCCTGGGCGGTCGAGCAGTTGACCGAACTGCTGCGGGGTTACCTCCCGCGCGGGGAAGCCGAGATCAAGCGGGCGGTCGAGGGGGCGCTGGCGCGGCAGGGAGGCGTCGGCTGGGGCACGGCGATCCTGCTGCTTTGGGGCGGGACCCGCGTCTTCGGGGTCCTGACCAACGCCCTCAACCTGGTCTCCGACGTCGACGAGCGGAACGACTCCGTGGTCCGCAAAGCGGCCGTCCAGGGCGTGCTGCTGGTCGCCGTCGCGGTGCTCCTGGGGGGGGCGCTGGTCTCGGAGCGGGGGCTGGAACTGGCCGGGGACGCCCTGGACGTGATCCCCGGTTGGGAGGCGCTGGTGTCCGGGCTGGTGCCGGTCCTGGCCCGGGCCGGATTGCTGCTGGGCGGCTTCTACCTCGTCTACTGGTTGGTGCCGCGCGGCAAGCGGTACGGCCGCGCCGCCCTAGTCGGCGCCGTCGCGGCGACGCTGCTCTGCCTGCTGGCGCAGCCGGTGTTCTTGTACTACCTGGACCGCTTCGGCCGCTTCGACGAGGTCTACGGGTTCCTGGCGATCGTCTCGATCCTGATGGTCTGGGCCTGGATCGTCGGCCTGATCACCCTCTTCGGCGGTTCCCTCGCCTCGCACTACAAGGCGATGCAGGTCGAAGGACGCTCGGGGGCCGAGTCGGCGGACCGACACCAGGGGCGCCCGGCGGCCTAATAGGTGGCCACGGAGCATTGGGGGAGTCGTAGGGGCGCTGCTTGCTGCGCCCGTGGCCCGCAGGCCTCGACGGGGAAACCAACCAAA
>CADCWE010000265.1 GCA_902806325.1 uncultured Thermomicrobiales bacterium
AATCCCGCCCTCCCGCCCCGCCCCCGGTGCCGGGGGGTGGGATCGCGACCGTTTCCTGCGCACGGTCCATGCCTACCTCGTCCTGCCGCACGCGGTGCCGGTCCTGACCGTGCTGGCGACCACGGCCGCCTTCGCCGTGCTGGCCGCCGGGGGGTGGCCGGGCGGTGGGCCGATGGCCCGCGTGCTGCTGGCGATGCTGGGCGGCCAGATCGCCATCGGGGCGGTCAACGAGGTCGTGGACCGGGAGTTGGACACGGTCGCGCGGCCGACCAAGCCGATCCCCGCCGGGTACGTCGGCGTCCGCTCCGCGCTGGCCATCACGGCCGCGTCGCTGGTGGCGATGATCGGGTTCGCCGCCTCGTTCGGATGGGTCTCGTTGGCGCTCTGCGCGCTGGGGACTGGGGCCGGGCTGGCCTACGACCTGTGGTTCAAGCGGTCGTTGTGGAGTTGGTTGCCATACCTGGTGGCGCTGCCGTTGCTGCCGATCTGGGTGTTTGCCGCGCTCTCCGGGTTCGAGGCGCGGTTGCTGCTGCTCTACGCGCTGGGGGCGCCGGCGGTGGTCGGGGTTCACCTGGCGCAGTCGCTGCCGGACGCGGCGACCGACCTCGCCGCTGGGGTCCGCAACCTCTCCAGCCTGCTCGGGGAGCGCCGCGCGTTGCTAAGCTGCTGGGCGGCGACGCTGAGCGCGCCGCTGCTGGCCTCGGCGCTGGCACCGGCGCTGGCGGAGCGGCCGGGGATCGTCTGGGCGGCGGCGGCGGCGGTGGCGGCGCTGGTCGGGGCGGACGCCGCGCTGGTGGCCTGGCGGCGCCGGTTGGGCGTGCTGGCCTGCTTCCCGTGCGTGGCGGTCAGCACGGCGCTGATGGGGCTCGGCTGGGTGCTGGCGGTGCGGGGCTGATACCCTAGACGGTGGCGAGCGCGGGGCCGAAGGCCCGCGCCGAACCCGCGAAGTCCCTCCGGGACCGAGCAACGGACGATCGTGTCCTTCAAGAACCGCCACGATGCCGTGGGGAGGAAGCGGATGAACGACGCGATCGACCGCGACGCGTTGCTGCGCCGATTGGACGACGCACGGGCGTTGCTGCTGGCGGCGATCGAGGGGGTGTCGGAGGCGGACCTGGCGCGGCCGTTGGAGGAGGGCGGCTGGACGGCGCAAACCGTGCTCGACCACATCGAGGCCTGGGACGCCTTCGCTACCGACGCGGTGCGGGAGGTGCTAAGGGGCGGGACGCCGACCTCGCCCGCCGACGTCGATGTCTGGAACGCGGCGGCCGTCGCCGAGCGCCGCGGGCGCTCCCCGGCCGCGACGCTGGCGGCGTTGGACGAGTCCCGGCGAACGCTGCGCGACGGGTTGCGGGCGGCCCCGGAGCACCAATGGGTGCGGAACCCAAACCCCGACCTGATCGATCTGCCGGGGCTCGCCCGCGTCTGGGCGGAGCACGACGAAGAGCACGCCGCCGAGCTGCGCGCTTGGCGCGACCACGCCACCGTTGGGCCGGAAACGGGCTAGAATCGCGGCTAAACCGGGAGGACCGACAGTGGCGGACCATAGGGGCGGACGCCGGATCGAGCACGAGGTGGCGATCGCGGCACCGCCGGAGCGGGTTTGGCGGGCGCTCGTCGAGCCGGTCGAGGCGGGCCGGTGGGCCGGGGGAACGGTGACGTTGGCGCCGAGTCCGGACGGCGCGGTGCGGTTCGACTGGGGCGAGCAGGGCGCGGTCGACGGGCGCGTCGTCGCCCTGGACCCGCCCCGCCATCTGGTGATGGATTGGGACGGCTACCCGGATCCGGGCACCACCCGCGTCGCGTTCGCGCTGGCGCCGGATGGGGCCGGAACGGCGGTATCCCTGGTTCACTCCGGCTACGGCGACGGCGTGGCCTGGGACGGGTTTTTCGACGGCGAAGCGACCGGTTGGGTGGATCTCCTGGACGCGCTGCGGCGGGTGGTGGAATCGGGCGACCACGAACGACGGTGAACGACCGGGCGGACGGTCCGCTCCGGGATCGAATCCGGGGCACCCGCGATCGAGGAGGAACCGGCGTGGCGACCTTGCTCTACCTGGCGACGCACGGCCCGGACGACCCGACCAAGGCCTGCATCCCCTTCCACCTCGCGGCCAACGGCGCCGCCGAGGCGGGAATCGGCTGCGCGATCAACCTGGTCGGCGACGCGGTGGTCCTGATCCAGGACGCGATCGTCGAGAACCTGGTCCCGTTCGGCATCGCCCCGCTCCGCGAGCTGATGACCAAGCTGCGGCAGCACGAGGTCCCGATCTACGTCTGAGGCGGCTGCGCGCGGGCCCGTGGGGTCGGCGAAGCAGACCTGGCCGGCAAGCACGCCACCTTCACCACGCCGGTGGAGCTGGCCCAACGCTGCGCGGCGGCGACGCAGGTGCTGGTGTTTTGAGGACATGGCCCGGCAGGGCAAGCCCTCGCTCCGGCGCTGCGCGCCACCCCGCTCCCGCGCGGGAGCGGGGTCGAAATTCCCGGATAGGACATCTGCGTCGCGCGTCCTCGTGCCGCGAGCACTCCCAAACGAACACCACCTCGTCCCCTCTCCCTCGTCAAGGGAGCGGGGTGGCCGTGAGGCCGGGGTGAGGGCTTCCCCAGGCGCGGCCTTCCAGAGACGAGTTCGTCGCCTATCCCCGCCCTTGACCGCCCCCCCACCCCCCTCCTATGATCGCCCCGTCCAGGCCGACGACCAAACGACGATCGGGAGAGGGCCAAATCCGGTGAGCGGAGCGCAGATTCGACTCGGGCGGTTGTTCGACAAGCAGAGCGGCAACTGCTTCATCGCCGCCATCGACCACGGCGTCACCATCGGCGCCGCGGCCGGGGCCGAGCGCGCGGTCGAGACGATCGAGACGGTGATCGCCTGCGGGCCGGACGCGGTCCTGATCGGCCCCGGGATGCTGGCCAAGACCGGCCACCTGTTCGCCCACCGCGGCGCCCCGGCGCCGGTTTTGCGGGCCGACTTCATCATCAACGACCCCCTCCTGACGGATCTCGGCGAGGCCTACCGGGTGCTGGTGACGCCGACCCACGCCGCCCACCTCGGCGCCGACGCCTTCATCATGTTCCTGGTCATGGGGCCGGAGACCGGCACCATGTTCGCCGACAACATCGCCGCCATCTCCCGCGCCGCCGAAGAAGCGCACAAGGTCGGCTTGCCCCTGATCGTCGAGGCGGTCCTCTGGGGCTCGCGGATCACCGACCGCAAAAACGCCGACCTCCTGACCTGGGGCTGCCGCACCGCCGCCGAACTCGGCGCCGACGCGATCAAGACCGAATGGACCGGCGACGAGGACAGCATGCGCGCCCTGATCGCGGCCACCCCGGCCCCGGTGCTGGTCCTCGGCGGCCCGAAGTCCGACGACCCCCAAACCGTGATCAACGCCACCCGCGGCGCGATGAACGCCGGCGCCCGCGGCGTCGCCTACGGCCGCAACCTGTGGGGCGCCGACGACCCACGGGCGATGGGCCGCCAACTGCGCGAGCTGATCCACGGCGGGGCGGCGGCGCCGGCGTAGCGGGCTACGGGCGGCGCGTTCCGGTCGTCGACACGGTCGGACGCCGCCGTCCGCCGATCACGTCGGAGGGGCGCTGCTTGCTGCGCCCCCGGAGGCCGAAGACCGACCGTCGTCGTGGTTGACGGTGTTGTGGCCCGCGGGTCACCGGCGCGGCAAGCAGCGCCCCTACGCCAACCGGTCCCGGCAGCGCCACCGTAGCGCCCTTCCACGCGGAGCGAGGAACCCCGTTGCCAGCCCCGTCCTCCCCGCTGATCCTCGGCCTCGATGTCGGCACCACCAACATCAAGGGCGTCGCCTACGCCCCGGACGGGCGGGCGGTGGCCAGCGCCGACGTCCCGACAATCTCCCACCACCCGCGCCCGCGGTGGGCCTTTTATCGTCCGGACGAGCTGTGGGACCAGTGCGTCCGGGTGCTGCGCGGCGTGGTCGGGCAACTCGACGACCCGCGGCGGATCGCCGGGATCGCGGTCGCCAGCGTCGGCGAGACCGGCTTTCTGCTGGACGACCACGGCGAGCCGTTGACCGAGGCGATCGCCTGGTTCGACCAGCGGACCGATCCCCAGGCGGCGTGGCTGGAGCGCGAAGTCGGCCAGGACGCGCTGTTCGCGTTCAGCGGCCTCGCCCTCCAACCGATCTTCGGCCTTTGCAAACTGCTCTGGCACAAGCAGCACGAGCCGCACGCCTACGCCCGCGCCGCCCGCTGGTTGCACGTCGCCGACTACGTCGCCTTCCGCCTCTGCGGCGAAGCGGCGACCGATGTTTCCTTGGCCTCCCGCTCCTTAATGCTGGACCTGCGCGGACGCATCTGGCACGAAGGCATCCTGGAGGCGGCCGGCATCCGGCGGGACCTGCTGGCGCCGCTGGTCGTCGGCGGCACGCGCCTCGGGCCGGTGACGGCGGAGGCGGCGCGGCTGACCGGGTTGCCCGAAACCGTCCAGGTCTCGGCCGGGGGGCACGACCACGTCTGCGGCGCGCTGGCGGTCGGGGTGGTCGAGCCGGGCAAGGCGCTGGCCTCGCTCGGCACCACCGAGACGCTGCTGCTGCCGACCCGGGAGCCGATGGCGGACCCGGAACTCAGCCGCCAGGGCTACTCCCAGGGCGCCCACGTCGTGCCGGACCGCTACTACGCCTACGGCGGGCAGTACACCTTCGGCGCCTGCATCGAGTGGCTGCGCGACATCGTCGGCCGCGACGTGGCCTACGCGACCCTGATCGCGGAGGCCGGCGCGACCCCGCCCGGCAGCCTCGGCGTCTGCTTCCTGCCCCACCTGCGGTTAGCCAACCCGCCCGACTTCGATCCCCGGTCGCGCGGCGCCTTCGTCGGCCTCAGCGCCGACGCCGGGCGCGGCGCCCTAACCCGGGCGGTCTTCGAGGGCCTCTGCTGCGAGTCCCGCCACGCCGCCGGCCCACTCCTGGCCGCGCCGGAGACGACCCCGCCGGTCTCCGTGATCGCGATCGGCGGCCCGACCCGCAATGCGCTCCTGATGCGGATCAAGGCCGCCGTCTCCGGCCAAACCCAAACCGTCGCCGAGGTCGAAGAAGCGACCGCCCTCGGCGCCGCCGTCCTCGGCGGCATCGGCGCCGGGGTCTATCGCGACGCCGCCGGCGCCCTGGCGACGCTCTCCTTGCCGACCCGCGCCGTCGAGCCGGACCCGGGATTGGTCCCCTTCTACGACCGCCTCTACCGGGAGGTCTACGACGGGTTCTACCGGGCGGTGCGGCCGTTGCACCACGCGCTGGCCGGGCTGCGCGCGACGGACGACGGACCACCGTAGGGGCGCCTGGCGGACGCTTCCATTGGCATCACGCCAGGGACGACGCCGACCCGCCGGCAAGGCGGAGGTGTTGACGCCGCCCGCCCGCCGGAGAACGCCCGGGCGCGTCTGCCACGGGTCGTCCGCGCGTCGCGGCACGTCCTGGGCGAGTGACCCGCCACGCTGCGGCGGCAGGTGCCGGCGGAGGCCGCCGGGGCGGCGATCGCGGTCGACCCGCTGGCGATCCCGCCGCCGCGGCGCTTCCTGGCCGCGGTCGTGATGGCCCCCACGACGGCGGCGCGACCCTTGCACCGGGCTGGCCCAGGACAAGGCGGGCGGCTTGCGGCCCGCCCCGTCCGAACCTCCGCCAACGGCTCGCCGATCCCGCCCCCGGCGGCGTCGCTCGATGCCGCCGGGGCGGCACCGGATGCCCCCTACCGCCGCTCTCCTTCGCCGTCGCCGAGTACGGCCGCGCGCCAAGCCTCCGGCGCGATCCGTCCCATCAGCCGCGCCGGGTCCGGCAGCGGGTCCCGCCAGAGCCAGGCCGGGTCGAGCCAGAAGCCGGGCAGGACGCGGGAGTGGTAGCGGCCGTGGTCGTCGAGCGGTTGCCGCTGGTAGGCGCCGTTCGGGCCGAGGTGAAAGAAATCGGCCGTTTCCTCGCCGTCGCGGCCGTCGAGGATCCAGTATTCGGGGATGCCGGCCGCCGCGTACTCGGCCAGTTTCTCGACCCGGTCCCGGTGGACGCTGTCCTCGGAGACGAACTCCACCACCAGATCGGCGCCGCCCTCGACCCAGGTGCGGGTCAGGCGGTCGTCGTGCGCTGCCACAATAAAGAGCAGATCCGGCTCGCGGAAGGCGCGGCCGGGGATGGTGCGCATCCCGGTCGGCGGGCCAAGCACCGTCCCGAGGTTGAACAGGTTGACGTACAAGCCGAGCAACATTTCGAGGAAGTGCGCCCGCTTTTGGTGGACGATATTTGCTGGCACGAAGAACACGACCTCCCCGTCGACCCACTCGGCCCAGGTCATCTCCGGGATCTCGGTCAAAAATTGCTCGAAGGTCATTGCTTGCCGGCGCTCGACGGAGGGTGCCTCGATCGTGCCTTGGACCATGGAAACCTCCGATGCCGACCGGGAGGGGGCGGTTCCTCGCGGTCCCTACTGTAGCCCAACCCGCGTTCGCCGTCTCATCCGAACGCCGACCGCCTACCGCCCACCGCCGACCGCCTCGTCCCGCGTCAGCTTGCCGACCGCCGCGTCCAGCGCCGAGGCGAAGCGGCCGCGGTCGCGGGGAGAGAACGGGGGCGGGCCGCCGGTGGAGAGGCCAAGGGCGCGCAGGTGGGCGCCGACCTCGCGGGAGGCGAGGGCGTCGCCGATCCGGTTGGGGCGGAACTCTCCGCCACGGAAGTCGAGGCAGCGGACGCCGTTGGCGATCGCCCGGGCGGCGAGCGGGATGTCGGCGGTCAGCACCAAATCGCCGGGCGCGGCGCGCTCGGCGATCCAGTCGTCGGCGGCGTCCGGCGACCCCGGCACCACCACCAGGTCCAACCCGGACTGGGGCGGTAGCCGCAGCGGCCCGTTCGCCACCACCGCCACCGGCGCCCCGTACCGCGCCGCGACCTTGTAGACCACGTCCTTGACCGGGCAGGCATCGGCGTCGAGGTAGATCCGCACGGGCGCCTCCGGGCGAGACGAGAAGTCGGGGAGAACGATAGCCGCTCTAGCGACCGGCGTCTCTACTCCCCGTCTTCCCGTTTTCCCGTCCGCGGCTTGACACCGCCGCGCCAACGCCCTAGAATGCGGCTGATTTAGAACACATGTTCTATTTCGGACCAGGGACCGGGAAGGGGGACAAGGGTGATGGGCAACGCCGAGGCCGGGCGCCCGCCGGCGGGCGGCGGGGACACGGACCCGATCGAACCGCGCGCCGGGGCCGGGGCCGCGATCCCCGGGCGCGTTCGGCGCCCGCGACACGGGCGCGGGCCCGGGCACGGGTCGGAAACAATCTACCGCTGGGTCTGCCGGTGCCAGGACCCGCCGTTTTTACTGGGAACCTACGACCGCGACGGCCGCGTTCACCTCAAGGTGCGCGACCGCTACTGGCACGTCGTCGGCCACGTCCGGGCGATCTGCCCCAAGTGCGGCGCCGAACACATCCTGGATCTGACGCCAGCGCCGGACCCGGAGCCGGAGCCGTGGGCGACCGACTCGGTGGGATGACCCCGTCTCGGCCCCGGCTCCGCCTGCTCCCGGTTCGAACCGCGCCGCGGCGGAGACCCCGTTTCCCGGCCGCGCCGCGCCTCCTCCCCAGAGCTCCGAAGAGCCTCCCCAGCGCCGAAGCGCACCCCGGGCCGAGTCGCCCGCCCGGGTCCGCCACCCGCCACGCCGCGGGTGTCCGCTTCGGCCAACCCACGGGAGGCGCCCCCCCGATGACCACCCCCGAGTCCGAACCGACCGGTCCCCCGTCCGCGCGTCCGTCTCTTGTTTTGGTCAACCCGGTCCCCCACGAGGCGGACGTCGCCGATCCGCCATCGCCGCCCCCGACCGAGGTCGGGTTCTGGGAAGCCGGACCCGCCCTGGTCCCGCTGCTCGACCCGGCGGCGCCGATCACCCCGGCGCTGGACCGCCGGCTCTCGGCCGCCGCCCGCGCCGCCCGCGCCGGCGACCCGGTCGCCCGCAACGCCCTGTATTTCGCCCTGGAGCCGGTGATCCGGCGCGCCCTGGCCCGCTACGGGCGGGGCGCCTGGTGCCGCGGCGCGGCCTGGGAACCGGCCGACGCCGCCCAGGAAGCGTTCCTGGTCTTCGCCGATCTGGTCGCCGCCTGGGACGGCGACGAGGCCGGGTTCGGTCCGTTCTTCCTCGCCCGGTTCCGCTTCCGGTTGGCCGACGCCGTCCGCCGCTGGAACGCCGACCGCGGCCGGGCGGTGCCCCTGGACGGGGTGGCCGACCGCCTCGGCGACGGCTCGGCCGCGGCCGACGAGGCCCGCGTCCTGCTCGCCGTCCTTGCCGCCCGCCTCGATCCCACCGACGGCGCGATCCTGCTCGGCAAGGTCGTCGCCGGCCGCTCCGGCCCGGCCATCGCCGCCGACCTCGGGATCCACCCCCGCACCGTCCGCCGCCGCTGGCTGGCCCTGCTGGCGACCCTGCGCGCGGAGCTGGGAGACGATCCGCCCCCGCCCGGCCTGCGTTAAGCTACCGCCCAGCCGAGGGGGTTCGAGAGGAGGCCGCCGTGTCCGTCGCCAACCGCCCGCTGACCTACGACGACCTGCTGCAGATGCCGGCCGACGGCCGCCGGTACGAGATCGTGGACGGGGAGTTGATCGTGGCCGCCGCGCCGTTGGCCGATCACCAGGACGTTCTGTTCGAGCTGGCCTCGCATTTCCGGGGGCATGTCAAGCACCGGCGGTTGGGAAAGGTCTACGTTGCGCCGTTGACCGTGCGCTTGACGCCGCACGACGTGGTCGAACCGGACATCGTGTTTCTGCCCTTGGCCAAGCGCCCGCTGCTGGTCAACGGGATCGTCGAGGGTGCGCCCGACCTGGTCGTCGAAATTCTCTCGCCGTCCACCCGGACCTACGACGAGGTCCGCAAGGCGGCGCTCTACGCGGCGACGGGCGTTCCCGAGTACTGGCTCGTGGACCTGATTGCCCTGAGCATCAGGGTGTTTACGCTGGTCGACGGCCGCTACCAAGCGGTGCCCGAACCCCGACCAGGCGTCGTCGCCTCGCTGGTGCTGCCCGGCTTCGAGGTCGGCGTCGCGGATCTGTTCGCGGACCTCTGGTAGCGGCGAAGCGGCGCAGAATCGGGGCCGGGAAGCGTGCTACCCTTTGGGAAGCGTTCGCCGTTCGTCAGCGCCGACGCGCGCGGAGATACCCCATGGCCACCACCGTCGCCCCGCCCGTCACCGCCGCCGCCACGCCGGGCGCGGCGGACATCCGACCCCACGTCATCGCCGCCCTGGGCAATACCCCCCTGGTGCGGCTGAACGCCGTCACCAAGGGCATCCGGACCCCGGTAGTGGCCAAGCTGGAGATGCTCAATCCGGGCGGCTCGGTCAAGGACCGGATCGGGATCCGGATGATCGAGGAGGCCGAGCGCAAGGGCTGGCTCAAACCCGGCGGCACCATCGTCGAGCCGACCTCCGGCAACACCGGCGTCGGTTTGGTGATGGCGGCGGCGGTCAAGGGCTACCGCTGCATCTTCGTGATGCCGGACAAGGTCGCCCCGGAAAAGGTGACGCTGCTGCGGGCCTACGGCGCCGAGGTCGTGATCACCCCGACCGCGGTCGAGCGCGATTCCCCGGAGAGCTACTACTCGGTCGCCGACCGGCTGACCCGCGAGGTCCCCAAGGCGTTCCAGCCGAACCAGTACTTCAACCCGATGAACCCGCGCACCCACTACGAGAGCACCGGCCCGGAGCTGTGGGAGCAGACCGGCGGCCAAATCACCCACTTCGTGGCCGGGGTCGGCACCGGCGGCACCATCTCCGGCATCGGCCGCTACCTCAAGGAGCGCAACCCGGCGGTGCGGGTGGTCGGCGCCGACCCGGAGGGCAGCATCTACACCACCGCCGACCTCCACACCTACAAGGTCGAAGGCGTCGGCGAGGATTTTTGGCCCGGCACCTTCGACCGAAACATCGTCGACGCCTTCGTCCAGGTCTCCGACCGCGACTCGTTCCTGACCGCGCGCCGGCTGACCCGGGAGGAGGGGATCCTGGTCGGCGGTTCCTGCGGCCTGGCGGTCTGGGCAGCGCTGCGAGTCGCGCGGGAGGTCGACGACCCGGCGGCGCTGGTCGTCGTCCTTCTCCCCGACTCCGGGCGGGGGTATCTCTCCAAGATCTACAACGACGACTGGATGCGGGAGAACGGGTTTCTGGCCCGCTTCGGCGAAGCGTCGCGGATGGGCAACGTGGTCGCCGAGCGCAGCGGCGAGGTGCCGCGCGTGGTCGCGGTCGGCTGCGACGAGACCGTCCAGCACGCGATCGAACTCCTGCGCGAGCACGACATCAGCCAATTGCCGGTCGTCCGCGGCGACCGCACCCTGATTGGCGGCACCGGCGGCGGCACGGTCGAGGTCCACTCGATCGTCGGCTCGTTGCAGGAGCGGACGCTGCTGGACCGGCTGTTCCGCAACCCGGACGTGCTCTCGGCCAAGGTCAGCACGATCATGGACGCGCCGTTCAGCCTGGTCGATGCCAACGAGGAGATCGAGCGGGTGATCCCGCTCCTGGCGGCGGGGTCGCCGGCGGTGCTGGTCCAGCGCGGCGGCGAGATCGCCGGCGTGGTCAGCCGGGCCGACGTGCTGGAGTACGTCGCCCACCACCGGCGCGACGCCCGCTGAGCCGCCCCGAGGCGCCGATCCTGGCCGACGGGCCGGGAGGTCGCCGGGTGGATCGGGCGGCGGGACGGGCGATGGTATTTGGGGTTGGGTTGGCGTCTCGTTGAGCGGTTGTCCCGGACGCGCCGGGGCGAGGGACCTCCCGTATTAAGGGGGTGCCGCCGCCTTCCCCTCCACCAGCCACTCCGCACGCCGCAGCCGCTCCCGCTGCGCCCGCACCCGCAGCAGCCGCCACCGGAACAGCCCCCACCCCCCGCCGAGGACCGCCGCCACCGGCAGCCAGTGCCACGTCATCGTCGCCAGGAACCCGGCGGTCGAGAACGATCGCGAGGCCCAAAAGATCAGCCCCACCGTCGCCAACTTGGCGATCCCCAGCGTCCATAGCAGCGGCCGGACGTCGCCCAGCGCGTCCTCGTCGCGCAAGGGTGCCCGCTCGGCCGGGACGGCACGGACCCGGGTAGTCATCGCTGTATCCTCCGCCGGGGTGATCGGCATCCTCCCGGAGCGCGCGCAGTCTACCGCCGATCCGGCATCGCCGCCGGACCCGCCGTCGCTTCGGATCGCTACACTTGCCCCGGCGCGGGCCGACTGAAGCCCGCCGGCACGCGGATCGGAGCGCGGCGGTGCGGCACGGGAATCGGCCACGGCGGATCACGAGGCGACGGGTGGGCCGTGGCGTCGCCCTGAGCGGCGTGCTCGCCCTCGCCTGCTTCGCCGTCGCGCTGGGCAACAACCTCGGTGCGGTCGACCAGACCCCCTTCCACCCGGACGAGACCCGCTGGCTGAACCGCGCCCACTACCTCCGGGACTACCTCGATCCCTTCGGTCCGACCTGGGACGACGCCTACCTCACCCGCGGCCAACCGCCGATGGGGTCCTACCTGATGGGCGCCGCCCTCCTCCTCCAGGGCCGCGACCTCCAAACCAACGGGATGTGGGATTTTCGCTACGACTTCGCCTGGAACCGCGCCCGCGGCTTCGGCGGCGACCCGGCCGACCGCCGCGCCGGCCGCCGCGCCAACGCCGTCGTCGGCGCCCTCGCCGTCGCCGCCGGCTTCCTGGCCGGCGCCCGCCTGACCAACCGCGTCGGCGGCGTTCTCGGCGCCCTGTTTTTGGCGTTCCACCCCCTGGCGATCGAACTCGGCAGCCAGGCCGTCTCCGACGCCCTGCTCGCCCTCCTCCTCGCCCTCGCCCTCCTCGCCGCCTTCGCCCTCGCCGACCGACCCTCCTGGCCCCGCGCCCTCCTCCTCGCCCTCCTCCTCGGCCTCGGCGGCGCCACCAAACTGACGCCGCTGCTGCTGACGGTGCCGCTCGCCGGGCTGGGGTTGATCGGCTGTCGGACCTCGGACGTCGGACGTGCCGGCGCAGGCGGAACGACCCTCACCGTCCTCCCTCCTCCGTCCTCCGTCCTCTCCCGCCTCCGCCTCTCCCGCCTCCCGACTCCCAATTTCCGACTCCTCTCCCTCCCCCTTCTCGCCTTCGTCGTCTTCGTCGCCGCCTATCCCTACCTCTGGCCCGATCCGGTCGGCCGCACCGCCAACGTCTTCGCCTTCCGCTCCCTGGAGATGCGCCGCCACGAGACCAACTGGCCGGACGTCGCCGTCGGCGATCGCCAGGAGGCCGTCCTCCGCCTCTGGACCACGCTCAACGTGCGCCGCACCGCCGGCCGCGAACTGTCGGAGCGCCTCGGGCTGGCCTGGGATGGCCGCGGCTGGGACCTGCGGCTCGCCGCCGCCGGGGCGCTGCTGTTGACCGCCCTGGCGATCCGCCACGGCCCGCGGAGCGGCCACGCCCTGGTCTTGGTCCTGCTCGGGGGCCAGGTCGCCGCCCTCGTCCTCGGGATGCGGGTGGATTTCGACCGCTACCACCTGCCCACCGTGCTCGCCGCCGCCGTCGCCACCGGCGTCCTCGGCGGGGGGGCCTGGTGGGGCGTCGCTCGCCTCGCCCGCGCCATCGCCCCTCGCCTCCGCCCCGCCGCCATCCGGCCCCCGCCCGAAGCCGCCGGGACGGGCGCCCGATGAGCGTCACCCCTCCCAACCGCCGCTGGCTAGTCCCCGCCCTGATCGTCGCCGGCGGCCTCGTCCTGCTCGGCGCGGTCGGCCGCGAGGTGCTCGGTCGCGCCGGCACCACCAGCACCGAACTGACGATCCGGGTCGAGTTACGAGACGATCGTATCGTGGTCTTCGACGCGAACGGGAACGCCGCCCCCAACGGCCCCGCCACCCCGATCCCCGTTCCCGGCGCCGGCGACGACCCCTACCGCTTCGT
Organism: uncultured Thermomicrobiales bacterium; assembly: GCA_902806325.1. Taxonomy (GTDB): domain Bacteria; phylum Chloroflexota; class Chloroflexia; order Thermomicrobiales; family UBA6265; genus CADCWE01. The sequence goes on from CADCWE010000265.1 coordinate 12,889, forward strand.
CACCTTCGAGGTCACCAACACCGGCACCGAACCCCACCAATTCGTCGTCCTCGAAACCGCCTACCCGCCAAACGCCCTGCCGATCGAGCGCGATCGCGTCCGCCTCTATTACGTCCCCAACACCCCCGACCTCGGCGTCCACTACCCAGAAGGGATGCAGTTCTTCCGCAACAACAAGACCCGCGCCAACTGGGCCACCGTCCAACCCGGCGCCACCCTGACCGCGATGATCGGCCAACCCGCCGGCCCCGCCGCCCGCCCCCTGGTCCTCCTCTGCAACCTCCCCGGCCACTACACCGACGGCGAGTACGCCGTCGTGGAGTTGGTCCTGTAAGCCGCCGCCGGATGGCCCCTCCCCAACCCTGGGGGAGGGGATTTGGTTATCGCGTCGTGCGCGATCAAACCCGGGTGGCTCCCCCTTCCCCCCGCGATCGGGGGGAAGGGAGTTTGGGGGTTAGGGGGATTCACCCCTCCCGCCGCACAGTTCCTCCCGCGCCACATCCGGGTTCCCGTCCACCCGCAACCCGTGCAGCCCCGGCGCCGCCGCCACGTTCTCCCAGAACCGGCCCCAATTCAGCGGCGCGCTCACCGCCCGCTCGAGCTCGGCCAGCTCGCCGCACGCCAACGCTTCGCGCGCCGCGACGATGCCCGGCGGCTCCGTCAACGCCGGGTCGCCGTACCGCGCCAAGCTCCACACCTCCGGCGCTTCTTTCTCGTGCCCCGGGCGCCCCCGCATGGTCAGCCGGACGCGGGCCGCCAGCGGGTCGGCCAATCCGAATCGGTCCACGACAAACACCCGAGGTCCCATCGTGTAGCCGGCCACCCCGATGTTGACGACCTGCGCCGCGAGGTCGATGTCCGCGCCCATCGCCGGGTCGAGCGGCAGCTCCCGGATCTCCCCGTCGCCGGTGAAGGAAAACCCGACCAAGAGCAACTGGCGCGGCCGCTCCGGGTCTTCCCGGGCGCGGGCCGCGCGGTCCCGCAGTTCCAGCCCGTCCTGCCGCCAGCCCAGCGCCGCGTAGTCCTCCGCCGTCACCGGATTCGCCCGCGCCGCCCGCGCGACGTAGAACCCGCGCTCGTCGGCGATCCCCCATGGCCCGATGGCCTTTAGATAGGGCACCCGCAGCCCCCACCCGCAGACCGCGGCCCAGCCGATCACGACCACCGCCGCCCCCCACGGCGCCGCAACCCGCGCCGACCGTCCGACCCGCCCACGATCCACCGGCGGCATCGGTACCGCCATCACCGGCAGCAGGCCGCCGAACAACGCCGGCAGCAGGAAGCGGCCGTGCATGAAATCCCCGCCGACCCGGATCACCCAGATCGC
>CADCWE010000266.1 GCA_902806325.1 uncultured Thermomicrobiales bacterium
GGTCTAAACGTCGTCGCCAGTGGGCTGCCACCGCTCCTCAGGATGAAAGGCCACGCGAGGTGGCGCCCTTCAGGTCCACCACTGGACCTACGCCCGGCGGGGGCAGGAAACCCCGGAGGACCTGGTCGTCTTCTGCGCCCATTGCAACGTTATCTTCCACCGGGCGGGGGGGACGCCGTCCGGGTAGAAAGGACAGCGGCGCCGGGATCACTCGCGGCGCCGCATCCTTCTTGCTCTTGGAGGGCGGGCCTCAGTCGGCAGCTACCCCGGCAGTGTCTTCCGATGTCCAGATTAAGACCAGTTGCGGGCGGGTAGTCGTTTCCTCCCCGGTCGGCGACACCTGGATGGAGGCGACGCCGACGTTCACCCAGGTCCCCACGGCGCTGAAGATCCTCGGCGGCGACGCCGACGTCGACAACTTCCTGCAGGCGACCTACGCCGACCCGAACGACCTCGAAGCCGAGGTGATCGCCTCGCGCGCGAAGGCCGTCGCCCACAAGTTTTTGGAGGGCAACTGAACACAATACGCCGATGTTCGTTCTCCGCTGGACCGACCGGGGTCAAGATGCGGCGCTTACTGCCGCGGGCTGAACGGCGAGGGGTAGTCACGCGCACGAGGAACTCGGCACTGTGCCCCGATCGGGCCGCTTCGCAAGTAATGCACGCCCAAGGAGGCCAATCGGTGCGAACCTTGGATTCGGCGATTCCCGTGTCGATAGTGACCGCGATCGCCATCTTCGTTGCCCGCGAGTTCGCCGTAGCCCTACTGCACGGCGCGGCGCGTGGCGCCTGGAGCCTCGTACGGTCCCGAATCCGGGCGGGACGCTTCGGCTCCAGCAGCAGCGGGACGACGTCCCGGCCGTGCGCGTTAAGCGGTACGCGGCCCCGCACCAACTCCAGGGGCTTGCGTCGTCGTGCCGCCCACGGGCGGCCAATCTTAGATCGCTCGCCCGCGAGTGCTGGCAACTCGCCCCCCCCTCGCTGACCGTCGTGGAGCGGATCCGCCCGACTGGCCAGGACCAGCGCCACGCCACCAGATTTCGGATGGGGGTCGCCAGGCCAGCCCATCGGTGGCCCTCGACATGGGACTCGGTGGTGTCCACGGCGGTCGCATGTCGCTGACCGTTCCCCTCGCGCTTCTCAACTTGGAACCCGTCGCAGAGTCTCGCGGACGCCGGACAAGGCGATCACGTACCTACGAGCATCGCCCAAAGTTGATGCGCCTAGCCTCTTCAAACACGACGATTTAGGGCAGGGTCGAGCCGCTCCGTCGGGAGCATGCAGCTCGACCCTGCCCCCTGTGGATTGGGCCTAGGAATCGCCCTTCCAGGTGATCGCGAGCCACAAGTCGGCGAATGCCTTGTCGGGGAAGAATAGATCGAACGCGGCGTCGGGCTTGGTCGGCGCCAGCTCGTTCAGGGTCCCGACCAGCAGGTTGCCGAGCGGCTTGTCCTTGGCCAACGTCGCCCTAGCGACGTCGGGCGGATCGCCAACCGCCTGAGCGAACACGTCCATCGTCGCCGGCGCCGCCGCGGGATCGGCGCCCCGGACCCAGAGATCGGCCCGGTGCACGGCGTCCAACCGATCCTGGCTCCAATACGGGTAGTGCTCCGAGCGCAGCGGGATCGACAGCTTGAAGCGGGCGCCGGCGGCGACCTCCTGGCCGACGAACCGCGCCCACTCGTCCGGGAACTCGTGCCGGACCGAGAACAACCGCACCGACCCCGCCGCTTCGGCCGCCGCGATCCGCTCCCTGAGGTTGGCGGTCGCGCCCCGACGCAATAACCCGCCGCCTTCGCGTGCGGTGTAGCGGAGGTGGAGGACGACGTCGCTGATCGTCTGGTAGTCGAACGGCCGGGGGTCGTTCTGGGTCGGGTCGGCCGGCAGTTCGAGCCGCCATTCGCCGATCACGCCGGCGTTCTCGAACGGCAGGTACCGTTCGTCGCGGAGGTTGGTCTCGAACAGACCGCTGTCGTTCTGAGCCGAACTGGTGACGATCGATTGCAGGCTGCCCGCGTAATCGTCGAAGCGGTCGTCCTCGGCGTCATCGCGCGCGTAGGCGCCGCCGAGCAGGACCGGCGTGGTGCGGATGCTGCTCCGGAGCAGGGTCAGGGTGCAGGGAACCCCCGCGTACGGGCCGGCGACGCAAGGGATGCTGACCGCGACCGACTTGATCCGGCGGAAGAAGTGGCCGGGGCCGTCGAGGTCGAACAGCGATTCCGGCAGCCGCACCGTGCAGGCGCCGGTGGCGCGCAACGACACCAGTGCCACCGGATCGACCTGCAGCAGGCTGACGTGCTTGGTCAGCTCGTACTCGCGCCGGTTGAGGTCGTAATAGGCCATCTCCATCCGCTTGATGTCGAGATGGAGCTTCTCGCCCGCCACCAACCCCTCCTTGCCGGCCAGGTAGCCGAACTCCAGGAAGCGCAGCGAGGAATCGCCCAACTCGTGCTGCAGCGCCCGCTCGGCCTTCTTGGCGGTGTCGAAGGCGAACTGGAAGCACTGCCCGTAGAGGGCCCGCACCTCGCGCTTCATCCAGGTGTAGAACCCCTGGTTGGTCGCCTTTTTCGCCGTCGGGGTGATCCGGTGCCGCCATTCCGCGTTTTTCTCTCCGGTCAGAAAAAACTCAACCTCCTGGGCGTGGCGGATCTGGTGCTGGTGGTTGTGCCACTCCCGCTTGGCAATCGCCTCGCGGATCTGCGCCGCCCGCACCTGCTTCAGGACCTGGGTGATTTCGCCCGCCGCCGTCGCGCTCTGGAACGCCCAATCCTGCTCGCGCCGGGCGTAGGACCCAATCTTGGCGGCGCGACCGGCTTCGAAATTCAGCCCGTCGGCGGCGGAGTCGACGATGTTGGCGGCGAAACGCGCGGCGTCGGAGAGCTTGGAACCGCCGGCGATGGTGCTGCTGCCGCCGAGGCCCCAGAAGTGGAGGTTGATGTCGAAGTCCGGGATCAGCGCCAGCATCTGCGCGCCGAGGTTGAGGGCCTTGACGATCTCCTGCAGGTCCCGCGCGGCCTGGCTCTTGGCCAACTCCTCCGCCTCGTGACTGCTGACGATCTTGCCGCCGGAGGCCCCCAGATCTTGGGCGATGTCGACCGGGATCGGCCGCGGTTCGACCGCCGGTTCGGCCATCGCGAACTTCAGCTTGGCCAGACCGTCTTCGTCCAAGTCGTCCAACTCGGGCAAGGAGCGGGCGATGTCCTCGGCCGAGCGCCCCAGTTGGCGCTCGTAGAAGGTGTAGCGCCCGATCGCCTGGGCGAGCGAGGCGACCACCGCTTCGCGGGCCTTGCCCGCTTCCTGGAGCTGGCCGTAGCGGACCTGCTCGGCCAGCTCCAGCACCACCCGCTCGTGGCGGGCGCGCAGGACCGAGAGCGCTTCCCCGTCCTCCTTTTCCAGCGCCGCCAACAGGTTGGCGCCGAGCGACTTGACCTCCTGGCAGATCTCGGCCGCCTTCTGGGCCAGCAGCGCGAACCGGACCAGCGGCAGCGGCTGGTTGAGGCCGTTGACGATCGCGCCGACGTCCAATCCGGCGGCGGTCGCCCGCGCCAGCAGCGCCGGGTCGATCGGCGGCTCGAACAAGGCGAGCTGGCGGAAGGTGCCCTGGAGGTTGAGGCTGTTGCGGATCTTGAACAAGCGGTCGGCGACGGTGTCCCAGTAGGCGAGCAGGTGGTCGTTGCGGGGCACGCAAAAGTAGAGCGCCCGGCCCAGCCCGCGCAGCGGCGCCAACTGCCCGCCGTCGACCCCACCGGCGGCCGGGAACGGCATCAGGTCGAAGGGGGGATCGGCTTCCAGTTCGCGCAGCACGACGCCAAACTGCTCCAGGTCCCCGCGCAGGTTGGCGTAGGTTTGCGGCCGGACGGACCCCTTCTTCGGCACCGGTTGCGGGCGCGGGCCAAGGATGTTGGCGGCCAACACGTAGAGCATCAGGGCTTCGTCGACGCTTTCGCCGGTGTCCTGACGGAACAGCGCGTCGCCCCAGGCGATCAGGTTGTCCAGGTAGGCCATCACCGTTTTGAGCATGTAGGCCTGCTGGCGGTAGCGGGCGACCAGGTGGGGGCGGAACGGCGCCGCCCGCCAGGCTTCGATCGCCTGGACCGTTTCCTTGCGCAGCGTCGGGTCGGCCTTGGTCGAAAGGTTGACCAGGATTTCCTCGATCTTCTTGACGTCGGTGGTCTGGAACGGCCGCACCTTCCAGAACTTGGCCGGGGCGGGGGCGTCGGAGTCGTCGGTCGGGTCGAACAGGAGGTGGAACCAGCGCTGCGCCTCGGCAAAACGCTGGTTCTTGCTCAGGTGGACCGCGATCGCGAACGGGACGTGGAAAAAAAGCTCCCAGTTGTAGACGGCGTAGGCGCCGCCGGCGGAGAAGTCGAGATCCTTGACCGGGTAGGGGCGCTGGACCATCGGCGACGGCTGGTACTGCTCGGCGGCGCCGAAGAGGTCGGCGTACAGCGCCTCGATCGGCCGCGGCTTGCTGGCCAGCAACCGGACCGGCGTGGCGGCGGGCAGGGTTAACGGCGATTCGGCGCGTAGAAAGATCGCGGTGTCGACGCTGATCGTCGCCGCGGTGCCGTCGGGCAGCGTGATCGCGGCGTCCGCCGCCAGCGCGATCTCGGTGTCGCCCGCCAACGCGGCGCCCATCGCCCCCGCCAGGGGGAACTCGGCGCCGACCGCCGGGGTCGGCGCCAGCCCATCGTCGAGCCGCGCCCGGGTGCCGGCCGCCACGTTCGCCCGCGGCGGGACGGCGAACGCCAACCGCAGGTTGGCCGCGAGCGGCATCTGGTCGCCGTTGGGGAGGGTGGCGGTGGCGTCGCCGCGCAGCGAGAACCGCGCCCCGGCGGCAACCACCAGCGCGGTTTCCTGGCGCAGTTCCAGGTCGACGCTGCTCGGCAGCGACGCGCCGTCCGGGGCGTACAGCGTGTCGGCCGCTTGGAGCCCGGCCACCGATTCCCGGAGCAGGCGCCGCCCCAGTTCGCCGACGTAGGGATGGAAGTGCGGCGTGAAGCGGTAGCCGATCTCCCGCTCCTGAATCGTGAGACGCTTTCTCTGCCTGGCCGTGGACACGGCGCGCGGCCTCGCGACGATGCTCAACTCGTCGTCGACGAGGAGGTGGAAGGATTGGATCGGACCGTTGCTCGCCATCGTGCGTCCTCCGCCGCTTAGCCGTTGAAGCCGCCGCCGCGTCCCAGGCGAAGATCGAGCGCCGCGCGGTCGAGCCCGATCCGCCGCTCCGCCAGCGCGCGGGTGATGCCGCCGCCGCCGCCGATCGCCAGCGCGCCGACGACGCCGAGATCGAGACCGCCGGCGCGCTCGAGTCCGCCGACGACCCGGTCGCCGATGCCCCCCGGCGTTGCCGCCAGGACCGATTCGGTGCCGACCCCGCCCGGAACGACGACCACGTCCCCGGCGTCCACTCCGCCGCCGGGCTGGACCGTGATCGCCGTGCCGCCGCCCGCGACCATCGCCGAGGCGGCAAGCGACGGCAACACGGTCAACCCGGCCATCCCGCCTGGGCCGATCACCTCGCCCTCGAACACCAAACCGGTCCCCGGATTAACCAGCCAGTCGGTGCCGGTCAGGGCGGCGCCCAGCCACGCTTCGTCGGGCTGATTCCAGATCGGGTCGAGCGTGTCGGTCGCCACCGGCCAGCGGAACTTGGGCCGCGCCGGTCGCAGCGGGATCTCCTTGAACGGGTTGACCGGGTCGAGATGCTTGCCGGGTTGCGGCGGCGCGGGGATCCACTCCCGCCAGTCCTCGATCGTCTGCTCCTCGACGGTCGGCTCGACGAAGAAGCTGTGTCGGCGGTCCTGGAGAAAGATCGGCATGCGCAGCGCCGCGATCTCCGGCAGCCCGGCCGCGATGGCCGCCGCCACCGCCGCCGGGTCGAACGCCCGCGAAACGTCGCCCACCCCACCCGGGGAGATCTCGTTGTTGCACGGCAGGACGGAAGACGCGCCGACCAACTTTTGGAGGATGGTCTCGGTCTTCGGCACCGGTGTTGCCGCCCCAGCCTCGGTGACGATGCGCTGGTCGAACCGCACCGTCAGGGTGCTGCCGCCGCCGGCGTAGCGCGTGGCTCGCGGCGTGGCGTGGCCGTAGGGGGTCTTTGGCGCCTTGGCCCAACTGCCCAATTCGGGGGAGCTGTTGCGACCGGCGAGGAAGAAGGCCTGGTTGAAGACACCGTCGAGGTGGATCGAGACGCCGGCGTTGGGTTGGCCGTCCGGCTCGGTCGAAACATGGACGAACACATCCTGGGACGAGAACCCGGCGATCCCACTCCTAGAGACGGGGCTCGGCGCCGTCACCCCACCCGATTGCCGCGTGCTCCACTCGCCGTTGACGAGGGCGCTCCAATGGAGATGGGCGACCACGTCGCGCCGGTCCGATTCCGTCAGCGCGCCGTCCTTCACCTCCGACAACAGAAGCTCGGTGACCGGTGGCTCCTTCGGCTTCGGCGTCGACGCGGGTGCCGACGCCGCGACGATGGTTCCGTCCCGTCGCGTAATCGCCCTTGCCTCAATCATCTGGTCGAGGGTCAGGCGATCGCCGGAACGGGACGGCGCCGTGGCCTGCTCTTGGAATGTGACCCAGAACAGGTAGAGCCGGTCCCGCCAGACCACCGGCGCCAGGTGGTCGCCCTCGACCTCGGCGGTGATCGGTTCCCAGGGCGTCCACATCCCGTCGCTGTACCGGCGGTAGAAGTGGCTCCGAGGTTCGGCGAAGGTGCGGCCGATGACGTGCAGGACCGGCCCCGCCTCGCCCTCCTCCAGGTGCATCGCCGCGATGTCCAGCCGCGCCCGCTCGTCCAGTTTCAGGAGGTAGGCCAGGAAGGCGTCCTCGACCAGGTCGGCGGACACGTCGCCTTGGAGCAGGGTGCCTTCCAACTCGCGGAACAGATCCGTCTTGTCGTCGCGGAACTCCGGTTCCAGCCAGTTCTCCGGAAAAAGAAAGATCTTGCGGTTGGCTTCCCAGACCCGGTAGCGCTTCATCCACTCCCACTCGGGGGCGACGATCACCGAGGGCGGCACGTGGGGTTCCAGGTTGAGCAGGATCCGCTGCACGAACAATTGGAGCGACCCGATCGCGAGGCGGATGCGCGAGGTCTGGACCACCGGTTCCATCCCGGGATCGATCAGGAAGAACTCGTAGAGCTGCTCCAGGCTGGCGAAGCCGTTCCGGTGCGAGACGTGGGCGACCAGGGCGTCGCGCTGGCGGCGGCGCAGGGCGTCGAAGATCGGCCGCGCGACCCGCTGCCAGCCCTCGGGGTCGAAGCGGGCCTTGATCGCGTCCTTGACGTCGGCGACGATCGCGGCCCGCTGCTCCGGCTCGGCGACCGGGGAGACGATCCGGGTCCAGCCGAAAAGGTCGCCGGGCGCGACGCCGAAGCGCTGGACCGCCTGCAGAACGTCCCACAACCGAGCCAGGTTGCGTTCGTCCTTGAAGGTCGGTTTGGCGCCGAACAGATCGGTCGCCGTCGCCGCAACGACATCCCGATCGCACCGCGCCAACTTGGCGACGCGCTCGGTGGCGGCGGCGAACGCGGCGGCGAACGCGTCGGCGTCGGCTTCGATGTCGGCTTCGTAGGCTTCGAAGACGCCGATCAGGTCGTCGCCGCCGCCGGCCAGGTCGCGCTTGAGCCGGGCGTAGTCGACCAGGCGGAGGAATTGGGCAAACAGGGCTTGGGCGGTGGCCAGGGCGGCGGCGTCGGCGCCGGCGTCGACGGTGGGAAGCTTGCCGAGGTCCAGGTCGTCGAAGTCGGCGCGGTGGGTCAGCAGGTACCGCACCTCGCGCTCGGACAGGTCGAGGGTTTGGATCAGGTGCCAGACCTTAGCCAGCAGAACGCGCGCGCCGTTGGCGCGCGCGATGGACGATGGGGCGGGCGACGCCAATCGCCCGACCGGCCCCTTGGGCAGCGCGTCCCCGTGGATCAGCAGCCGCGCGTTGCCGCCGTCCAGGTTCGTCACGTTCAGGGTGAACCGGATCGGGGTGCCGGGCTTGAGTTCGAGCGCGGCCTCGGGACCGCCGGCGATCTCCAACCGATCGTTGGCCGCGGTGCCATCGAGGACGGGAGCAGCGCGGCCGTCGACCGCGAGTTTGGCGACGGCATTCTGCTTATCCAAAACGACGAAGAAGCGATAGACGCCGGGGGTAGGCACGTCCAACTCGCCCACGATGCGGACCCCGGCGGTGTTGGCCGGCTTCTCAGCGATCAGCCGCGTGTCGGCGTCCGCGACGGTGGTCGCCGGCAGGAGGTCGGCCCCGTCGACACCGAGGAACGTCACGTCCACGCCCCGGTCGGCAGCACCCGTCAGCGCCTCGGCGAGCGGCGCCGGGGTGCCGAGCAATCGGTCGTCGGTCATCAAGGCTTCCCCCAGCGCGGGGTCGATGCCGAGCTGGGTGGTGGTCGTCTGGACGACGAATTGGCGCACCAGGCGTCGTTCCAGAAACGGCAGGAAGGCCCGCGCGACCGTGCCGAGGACCTCGCGGCGGCGCGTTTGCTCCCGCTCCCGCGCTTCGTCCGGGGTCAAGCCTTCGGGCGGCGCGGGGATCGGGGCGACGAGGTCCTCGAAGTCGGCGTCGTCCAGGAAGCCCAGAAATCCGCTCTCCGGGCGGGTGCCGGGCGCCGCCTTCTGGAGGTAGGTACGAAAAAATGCCCGCTCCTCTTCCGTCGGGTCGTCGCGCCGGGTGCCATTCAGGTTCAGCATCGCCAGGAAGCGGTCGACCACCTCCGGCGTCAAGATCAACCCCAGTTTCTGGCGCAGCGCATCCTCGCCGATCGCGCCCGCGTCGGCCGGCACCGCCTGCTCGACGCGGATCGCTCGAATGCCGTCGGCCAGGGTTTTAACCGCCGCCCGATCGGCGGCGGGGTCGGGCCGGTGGGGTCCGCTCTCCTCGAACTGGTGGCGCAGCAAATAGCGGAGACCTTCGACCGTGAACCCGCTCGCCGTGACCTGTTGCGCGACCGCGACAAAGTCGAGGGTCTGGCTGAACGGGGTGTCCTCCTCCAGGGTCGCGGGCGCGGCGGCGGGCAACGGGGCGAACGGGTCGCGCTTGGCGAGCTTCTTCAACGCGATCAGGTCGCCGACCGGCAGTCCCAGCGCGTTCGCCAGCAGCCGGTAGCGGAAGAGCAGCGAGACCGCGGGCAGCGACAGCGGTTCGGTCTCCGGGTTCTTGTCCGCGTCGCGGAGGACGGCGCCCACCTCGGCCGCGGTCAACCCGAGCGCGCCCTGGATCGCCGGTTGGTGGCCCTTGACCGTCTTGAACGCGGCCGCCGCCGCCCGCGCCGCGTCTAGCAGTCGCGGCAGCACCGGCGACGGCGACAAGGCGGCGATTTGCGCCGCCTCCGCATCGGTCGGGGCCCCGACGTAGGTCAAGGATTGGACCCTGAACCGGGGGTCGTACGCGATGCCCTTGAGGTTGGGTTGGGCCGCGAACGCCGCGGGATCGAGCGCGTCCCCGGCTTCGACGTTCTCCTCGCTCACCCGGAAGGGATGCGCTCCGGCCTGCGCCGCCACACTCTCCTCGGACAGGTATTGCCCCAGTGGGTGGTCGAAGACCGGGTCGTGCCGCAGCACAGCGCGGTTCAGGAAGAGTTGGGCATAGAGCGCGTCCGGGCCGACGGTGGCCAGGTCGCCCCACAAGGACGGCCACTTGAGCCGGCTCCGCTCGCCGGCGGGGACTCGCGCGTCCAAGGTTTTCAGGTGGGCCAGAAAGAGCAGCGCCGTGGCCAGCGGCGACTGGGCGAGATGGGCGGCGTCGAACGGGGTGCCGTCGGCGGCGGGTTTGGGCACGAACGCACGCAGAGCCTGGTCGGTCTCGGCGATCGTCCAGCCGAGCTTGCGCCACAGCCGGACGAACAGGTTGATTTTCCAGAAGGCGATCGCATCGGCCGCCGTTCCGTCGGCGTACTCCAAGGTTGTGGCGTCGAAGTCGCACTCCGCTTTCTCGTCGCGCAGGACCAGGATGCGGGCGAATCGGTTGTCCTGGATCGCGCCGTTCAGCCAACCCTGGCCGTCGAAGCCGACCGCGGCGTGCGCCGTCGTCGCCCGGTCGAGCCGCGCGGTGATGGCGTGCGCTTCGTTCAGGGCATCCCGCCGATCCCCGGAGGTGAGGTAATCGACACGTTCCTGCCCGGCGGCGTCGAGCGCCGCCCGCGCCTTCGCGAGCAGATCCTGAGGGATCGGCCACGTCTTGTCCGCCTCGAACTGGTCGTGCCGGGCTTGGTCGGCGGGGTTGAGCGCGTTCCGCGCCGAGGCGAGCAACGCCAGCAACTCGTCGAGCTCGGCCTTGTGGTCCCGGAACGCGAACACGTCCCGCACCGACAGGTCGAGTTTGGCCATCACGACCATCTCGGCCAGGTCCGGGTTGACGAACCCGGTCTCGACGACCGCCAGCAGTTCCTTGTAGGTCACCCCCAAGCGGTGGGAGAGGGTTGTGGCCGAGGCCAGCATCGCCACCGGGTCGACGACCAACTGGTCGCCCGCGTTCGGCGAAATGTCCCAAATCCCCGCCAGCGTGACCAGGGTTTGGCCGTCGCCGCCGGACCCCGCGAGGCCGATCTCGGCGATCGATTTGGTGCCCGGGCGGAGCGCGCCGGCGGCGTCCAGGGTGGCGACGACGAACCCTTGGTGGAGCGCCGCCGCGTCCTCGTCCGGCAGCGTCAGCGTCGCGCGCTCGACGTTGGTCGGGTTGGCGATTACTGACCGAGCCCTCGGGTAGCCGTAGAGGTCGAACCAGGCGTCGTCGGCCAGCGGGTTGGGTGCGCCGAAGAGGTCGCGTTCGCGCGGCGAAATGTCCAGCGATTCGGCAAAGATGGCGGCGTAGTCGTAGGGCTTATCCGCCGCCACGAGCGCGTCGGTGGGGCGCAGCAGTTCCAGCATGCGCCAGAGCGGGGTCTCGAACTGGTCGGCGAAGCGGCGCACCGTTTCCAGCCAGAGGTCGAACGGGAGCGTCAGGGGGTAGGACGCCGCCGCGAGCTCCTTGTAAGCGCCGTCGAGGACGTGCCCCGGCTCGGCCAACAGTTCCGCCGTGGTCGCGGCGCCGGTGTCGCGGGCGGCGTCCTTGGTCAACCCCTTGTTGGCGACGAAGAACTCCAGGATCTCGTTGACCAGGTCGATGTAGGGCAGCGCGGTTTGGGTGTTCTCGCAGGTGAGGGGGATGTGGGGGATGTCCGGGCGGCGGGCGATCAGGGCGTCGTAGGGGTTGACGTACCGATCGGCGTACCGCCGCGGCTGGTGGTCCTCGTCCCACGCGACCACGAAATCCGCCCAATCCTTGGGGGAGCGGTCGAGGATCTGCAGCAGGTCGACCAGGTAGGCGGCCGGGCTAAGCACGGAGCGGCAGTGCTCGCACTCGCAGAAGTCGAGCGAGCCGAACAATTGCTTCATGGTCGGGAACCGCTTGATCAATGCGCTCTTGACCGCGGTTTGCTCCGCGACGCGGTCCTCCAAGGTCCCGGACGCGCCATAGGTCGGGGTGTCGGTTTCCACCGCCTGGGCGGCGGTGAACAAGGCGTGGGTCACCGCCGACACCTGCTGCGCCTTGCGGTAGACCAGCTCGGCCTGCTTGGGGGACGGGAACGCGTGGCCGTGGCGGCGGAGGAACGTTTCCAGCGTGGTCGCCGTCACCTCGTGGGCGGAGGTGAAGCCCCGCTCCATCAGCGTCGTCATCGCGTCGTTGCCGGGGGTGATCTGGTAGAGCCGCTGGACCGTCTTCGCGGTCTCCAGCGCGGGAGTGCGGTCGGCCTCTGGAAGCGCCGCCAGCGCTTGGGGGTGGTCGGCGAAGAACCCCGCGACCGGGGTTTGGCCGAGTCGGAAGCCGTGCGCCGGGGCGCTCTTGAGCAGCGCCGCGGTCGCCGCCCGGGCCGGACCGAGTCCGAACCGATCGTCGACATCGCGCTCCACGATCTGGCCGACGACCTGGGTCGGGTAGCTGACCCGGACCTTGCGCGCCATGTCCTCGGTGTAGGTTTGAACGCCGTCGGCCAGGATCTGTTTGGCGAGCTCGGTCACGGTCCCAGCGAGCAATTGCGCCTGGTCGTCCGCCGGAAGGTCCGCCAGGTACGCGGCCGGGATCGCGCCCCGCAGGGTAGCGTGGTCGGCCGCGGGAAGGTCCACGAGCGCGATGTCCGGGGCCACCGCCGCCGCGGCGCGGACGGTCGCCTCCCAGGTGCCGGCGAGATCGAAATCTTGCCCCGCCAGGTCGGCCGGATCGGCGACGGTGGTCTGGAGCAGGGCGGTCAGCGGGGCGCTGTTGGCGGCCAAGAACGCCAGCTTGCCTTGGGTTTGGAGGCGACGGACCTGGCCGTCGTCGAGACCGGCATCGGTGGCGCGCTGCCAGATGTCGGCGCCGTCGGGGCGGTCGAGGAACGCGTCGGCGAACGCCTGCTGCTGGTCGGCGGCCAACCCGGACCCGGCGAGCAGGTCGCCGTAGGTCGAGCGCGACCCCGGCGCCGGCACCGAGAGGCGCTTGTCCCGGCGAAAGGTGGCGAAGGCGGCGTTGGTGGCGGTGACGTCGTCGTCGGTGAAGTCGACGAAGCCGTCGTCGCGCATCTTCGCCAGCGCCTTATCGACGATTCCGGGGTCGACTTGGGCTAGTTGCAGCGGATCCTGCGGCAGCCCAGCCCGGAACAGCCCGTAGAGCGCCTTCGGCGGCAACCCGATCGCCGCGTCGGCGCCGAGCTTTTCGGCCGTCGCGGCGAGGGCGATCAAGCGCGCGTCCCAGCCGGTGGCCCGGTTGAGGACGGTTAGATCTTTGCGGCCGGACACAACGCGGTCGCCCTCGCGGCGGTCGGCGGTCTCCTGGGCGGTGGCCAGGTTGGCGATCCCGCCGTCGCCGAGGTGGGGCGTCAGGGCCTCGGTCAACCGCCCGTACTCGGCGGCCAGGGGTTGCAGCGCGCCCGGCGCGATCAGGTTGAGCGCGGTTCGCTCCCCGTCATCCCGGGGGTGCAGCGCGGTGGCGAGTGGGACCTCGGCGTCGCCGTCGCCGGCGCTGATCTCCAAACTGAGGGGCGTGCCGTCGGCGGCGTAGGGCAGGGCGTAGACGCCGCCTTCGAGCGTGGTCGTCTTGGCCAGCTCGGTCTTGCCGCCGCCGAACTCTCGCCGGTAAAGGCGGACCGTCATCCCCGCCGCCGGGAGGCCGTGGTCAAGCACGATCCGGCCCTCGACCCGGCGCTCGGCGGGCGGGGCTTCGGTGACGGGCACGGACAGGTCGACGATCTCGACCGGCGCCGGGTTCGGGCGGGGATCCGCCGCCGCGATCTCGCGCCCGTCCTCCGCCACCACCGAAACCCTGAGCACGACGCTGGCCGCCCCGGGCAGCGGGTCGTAGCGGATCGTGTACCTGCCATCCGCGTCGGTGATCGCGTCGCCAAGGCGAAGCGTGCCACCCCCCGCCGTGTGGTCGGCTCGGACCCGTCCGCCACGCGGCGGCACGCCGTCCGCCCGCAGCACCCGGCCACCGACGACGAACGGGCGGTCCCGCTCCCCGCCCGCGCCACGGTCGAGCAGCCCCGTCTCGCGCAGGATCGCGTTCAGCGCGTTAGCCGTGCCTTCGTCGACCTCGCCGGAGACGGGTTCCAGCCGGCGTGCCTCCTGGAACAAAGCCACGACCTGTTGCGTCGCGTCCTGATAGTCCTGATCGGGTCCCTCGCGCCGCAAGCCCTCCCGAAGCTCGGCGCGGGCGCCGTCATCGACACCTAGGATCACGCCGCGGTCGAGCACGACGTGCAGCGCGGCGTGCAGATCGGCGACCTGGGTCCCCTGCATGCCGGGGGTCAACGGGAAGACGATCTTGTTCAAGGTACCCTCCTCGCGAGCATCAGGCCCCTCCCGAAATCGGAAATGATCCGCCCACCAAGGCCGTAGTCGTAGTACCCGTTTGGGTGCAACTCCTCGCCTTTCGACAGCGTCCAAAGCTCACCGACGGCTGCCACGGCCGTCATGAGGGTCGAATACATCCCAATGCCTTTGGTCAGTTTGGGAGCCCACGAGCCCTTGGCCGTCTGGATGCCCTTCCCGGCACTCGGAGGAGGGGATGGATTTGGGGTGGCCGGAACGGGTTCGGGCGGCGACGCGGCGGTGACGCTCGGCCCAGGGGGGGGCTCCGGCCCAACTGTTGCCAAAGGTTTTGGCTTGACCACCTGAAGCGGTGGCGGCTTGGGTTGGACGTTCTTGCTTCCAGGAGTTGCCGTGGGGTCGAC
>CADCWE010000267.1 GCA_902806325.1 uncultured Thermomicrobiales bacterium
CCCGCGCCGCCGTCTTCCTCCGAGACCACGCTCTGCACGATCACGTCACCGCGGGGCGCGAACCCGGCCGCGCGGACCGCGACGAGCGCGACCAAATTGGTCGCCAGGCCCGCCTTCATGTCGCAGGACCCGCGACCGTAGACCTTGCCGTCGGCGATCTCGGCGCCGAACGCCGGGTGGGTCCAGGTGGCGGGATCCCCCGGCTCGACGGTATCGATGTGCGCGTTGAGGATCAGCGACCGCCCGCCGCCCGTGCCGCGCAAGGTGCCGACCACGTTCGGGCGCCCGGCGAAGGAGTCGCTGGCGCCGACGTGCTCGGCGTACGGCGCCAGTTCCGCCGGGTCCGGTTCCCAGACGTCCGTCTCCAACCCGTCGTCGCGCATCCGCGCCGCCACCGTCGCCTGGATCGTGCCCTCCTCTCCGGTCAGACTGGCGATCCGGACCAGGTCTTGGATCAAGGCGATCAGGTGGTCGCGGCGCTCCTCGACCGCGGCCACGATCCGCTCGATCCGCCTCGCGCGCGCTTCGTCCTCGACCGTCACCGCCGCTTCCGAATCCACCCGGACCTCCCGCGTCGTGCCGTGGCCACTTCCGTTCGGCGGCAGGGTAGCACCGCGCCTTCGATAGCGGGGCTTGACGGCGGGCGATCGAACGACGATGATGGTTCAACAATTGTTGAATGGTGAACGAAAGATGAACAATGGATCGCGGTAACCCCACGCCGTCGTTGGCCGCCGTCGCCGTAATCGGCGACCCGGAGGCCCTCCGCGCGCTCGCCCATCCGTTGCGGCTGCGCCTGCTGGAGCGCCTGCGGTCGGGCGGACCGCAAACCGTGAAGCAACTCGCCGCCGCGCTCGACGTCGGCAAGACCACGCTCTACTACCACGTCCGGTTACTGCAAAAACACGCGCTGATCCAGGTCGTGGACACGCGTCTGGTTTCCGGACTCGTCGAGAAACGCTACGCCGTGGTCGCGCGGCGGCTCTCGGTCGACAAGACGATGCTCGAAACGGTCGGCGACGGCGGGCGGCGTTCGGGGCTCGACGTGTTCCTTTCGGTCGTCCTCGACGAGGTTCGGGCCGAGATCGAGCGTGCCGTCGACGCCGGTTTGATCGACCTCGGACGGGCCGCCGAGGACCGGATCGCCGCCGACCGGCTGGTCATCGGCCGCAAGTGGTATCGAATGACGCCGGACCAGGTCGACGCCTTCGACCGGGCCTACCGAACGTTCGCGGACACGGTCGCCGCCTTCGACACCGAACCCGACCCGCCAGGCGATGCCGCCGCGCCGCAGGAGCAGCGACTCTACGAGTGGCTGATCGCGTTCTACCCGACCGCGCCGCCCGGGTCGAACCGGGACGGAAACGACCCGACGGGGTAGCACGGGCAGCGGGGAGGCGCTCCGCCGATGGCCACCGGTCCGACCCACGCCGATTTCCGGCGCTTCTTCGTCGGTCAAACGGCGTCCAGTCTCGGCAGCTCGGTGACGCTGTTTGCCTTGCCGCTGCTGGTCTTCGACCTCACCGGTTCGGCGCTCGACCTCGGAATCGCCACGGCGGCCACCTTTGCGCCGTACCTCCTGTTCGGCCTGCTGATCGGCGCCTGGGTGGACCGGGTCGACCGGCGGCAGCTCATGATCGCCACCGATCTCCTGCGGGCGGCGGTCGTGGCGGTCATCCCCGCCCTCGCCTTCGCCGACCGGTTGACGGTGGAGGCGGTCTACGCGGTCGCGTTCGCCAACGCCACGTTGGGCATCGCCTTCGACGCGGCCCAATTCGCGGCGATCCCGAGTCTGGTCTCGGCCGACGACCTGGTCAGCGCCAACGGCCGGGTTCAGGCCAGCTATTCCGCGGCGATGATCGCCGGTCCACCCCTGGCCGGGTTCCTCGCCGCACGGTTCTCGGTCGCCGACGTCTTGCTGATCGACGCCGGGTCGTACCTGGTCTCGGCGGCGTCGTTGGGCCTGGTCCGGCGGTCGTTCAATCCGGAGCGGGCAGCGGGCCAGGAGCCCGCGTCGGTGAGGGCGCTGCGACGGGATGTCGTCGAAGGTCTGCGCTATGTCTTCCGGCACCCGGTGCTGCGCTCGATCTCGCTGATGATGGCGCTCTTCAACTTCGTCGGGTCGACGATCTTCAGCCAGCTCGTCCTGTTCGCCAAGGACCGGCTCGACGCCTCCGACGCCCAGATCGGACTGCTCTTTGCGGCCGACGCCGGCGGCGTGGTGGTGCTGTCGCTCGCGGCCGGTTGGCTCCACCGGCGCTTCCCGTTCGCGGTCGTCGCCCTGGGGGCATTGCTGCTCGACGGCGTGGCGACGATCGGGTTGGCGATGATCGGCAGCGCCTGGCTGGCGCTGGTGCCGTTGGCGATGATGGGCGGGTTCGCCAGCGTGTTCAACATCAGCACCGCCAGCCTGCGCCAGCGGATCGTGCCGAACCACCTGCTCGGCCGGGTCATGAGCATCGCTGGGGTGCTCGCCTTCACCGCGATCCCGCTCGGCGCGCTGCTTGGCGGCTGGATGATCGAGACCAGCGGCAACATCGCGCTCGTCTACGCGGGCATCGGCGCGCTGTCGTGCCTGATCGCCGTCGGCTTCGCGTTCTCGCCGCTTGGGCACGCCGAGCGCCACCTCCCTGCGGCGGCGCTCGAGGCGGACACGAGTCAAGCGACGGCGTGACACCGCCGGCCGATCAATCCGGCGTTTGCGAAAGCCCGACCAAGTCGGCCCGCATCCCCTCGGCGTTGTACCCGTTCCAGAGCGCAACGAAGGCGTCGTAGTGTGCGCGCCGGGCCGCGTGCTGCCGTCCTAGCAGCGCGAGCAGACCGCGCTTGGGGTCGTCGGCCGGTGGGCGCAGGGCGGTCGCGGTGATCGCGGCGTGGTCGGCCGGCGCGGCGGCGAGGGCGCTGCCGACGTCACGCGTTTGCTCGGCGACCAGCGCCGCAAGCTCGGCTTCGATCAGCGCGGTCCGCACGTCGTGGTCGTGGATCTCGCCCAGCTCTTCCTGGATCGCCTTGATCCGCTCGATCTGGCGCTCCCCGTCCTTGCCAAAGACCACCCGGAACAGTTCCAGCGTGTAGCGCAGCCGCTTCGCCGCGATCCGCATGTCGTGCAGCGGTTCGACCGCCGCCGGAACGGGCACGACCGGAGCGAACGAGTAGAACTCGGCGATCTTGACCGCCAGGATTCGCCGCGCGTTGGCGGCGAGTGTTCCCTCCGGCTCGATCCCGGGCACCGGCCAGGCGCGGCTCATCGGCCACCCCCGGCGGCGAAGCGGCGCGCGGCCTCCGATTCGATCCCGCGCTCGTTCAAGGTCGAGAAGAAGGCGATCATCGCTGCGCGGGCAACGTCGCGCTCGCGCCCGATCTTCGCGACCAGGCGGTCCAGGCCGGGCCGCTCCTGCGCCGGAACGGACGCCCGCTCTTCAGCAAGGAACTCCAACAATACGTCGCGGTCCCGCACCTCGCCGAGGGCACCCGTGATCTCCTTGGCGGCGGCGTGGAGCGGCTTGTACCAACCGGCCGGAAAGCAGTCCACGGCGACGTCCATCGCCGCCCGCAACCGCCGCGACGCCACGCGGACGTCGTGTACGCCCTCGCTGTCGTCCCCGGCGATCGCCGCCGGGACCGCGTTCCAGACGTCGCTCCACCGCTGGGCGATCAGCGCCGCGATCGCCTCGGCGTACGGTTGGTCGGGCGAGAGTTTGTCCTTGCCGTGCTTGGCCATCGCGACGTCAATCTCCTCGATCCTTCGCCGCGTCGTCCAGCGCGTCTAGGAGCAACCCGGTCCGGATCCCGCTGCGGGCGATCTCGACCCGCGCCGGTTGCACCCGGTCGGCGAAGGCGCGGATGATCGCCACGCCGGCGGGCAACACCCGCGCCCGCGCCGCCGGTATCCCGATCGCCTCGGCCAGTTGGTCGGACGACATGTCCCCGAGTCGCTCTAGCGCGGCATCGATCGACGGCACGCCAACGGTTGCGGGCACGGCATCGCCGACCAGGCGCAACAGGTATTCCCCGGTCCCGCCGACGACCACCAGGCGGGACGAGGTCGCCGGCGGAAGATCCAGCGCGGCGATCCGTTCACCGGCCGCGGCCCGGCACGCCGCGATGGCCGCCGCCGTCGGCGGATCCTCAGGCACCAGGCGATCGGTCAGGCGCCCGGAGCCGAGGGGGATCGACGTCGCCGACAGGATCGCTCCGTCGCGGGCGACGACGGTCTCCGTGCTGCCGCCGCCGATGTCGGCGACCACGACCTCGCCACGGAGGTCGGTTTCGGTCGCGATGCCGCGGAACGAGAGCGCGGCCTCGGCGTCGCCGCTGATCGAGCGGATCGTCCACCCGGTCTCGGTGCCGACCCTGTCCAAAAACGCCGGGCCGTTGGCGGCGACCCGGGTCGCCTCGGTGGCAACGCCGACCAAGCGCGTGGCGCCAAGCGCGCGGGCTTCCTTGGCGAAGCGGAGCAGCGTCGCGATCGCCCGCTCGACCCGGTCATCGTCGAGGCGCCCGGTGGCGTCGACGCCGGCCCCGAGGCGGACCGGCTCGGACGCTCCGCCGAGTTCGTCCAACCCACCGTTTGGGCCGCGGCGGGCGACGGTCATCTTGACCGAATTCGAGCCGATATCGACGGCCGCGACGACGGGCGGCGGCGTTTCGTTCATCCGAAGTTCGTCCATCGCGATGGTCCCGGAGCCAGTCGGAGCAGGGCGATGCCCATGCGCGCGAGTCCCGCGGGCAATCGCGACTCATCGGCCTGGCGCGGGAGATGATAACATGAACTTAATGTGGTTGAGGCGCATGAGAAGTCGTTCACGGTCCCGGACACCGCTCACCGTTAACAATTCGGCGGTTTGCCATTCGAACGGCCAGCGAACCTCCGGCGCGGAAAGGATTTGACCACGATGGCGACCAAGCAAAGCGGACGCACCACCTCGGCCGGGGCCAGCGCCAACGGCAAGACGCCCGATGCGGTCGCGGGGCCGGAGATCGCGCCGGTCGCCGCCGATCCCGAAAAACTGCTGCGGCGGTCCGGCAAGGCCGAGCGCCGCCTGCTCGACCGCGAGCGGCGGGCCGAACTGACGGTTGCGGAGAAACGCGATCGGTTGAGCGCCGCCGAATCGAAGCTTGCCAAGGCGCAAGCGCGGGTCATGCGGCGGCGGGTCAAACTCGACGAGGCGGTCGAGATCCTCCGCCAGCGGCAACGGTCCCGCGCCGAGGGGCCGTCGGCGGAGACGGCGGACGAGGGAGCGTCCGCCAGCCCGGAGACGGTTATTGGGGCGGCCGATGGCACCGCGTCCGGTGCCGTCGAGCCGGAGTCCGACGGGTTGGCGATGACGACCGAGAGCCGCCCCGCCACGGCGTCCGCGAGCGACGGAGCGAAACCGCCGGCCAGCCGGCGCAAGGCGCGAACCGCGGTCGCGTAGCCTTTCGGGACCGGCGCGGGTTTGGTAGGATCGGGGCGTCGATTCGGAGGCGAGAGCATGCCGGGAGGCGGTGGATGGTCCGGCGCGCGATCTTCCTGCTCGTCCTCGCCATCCTCCCACTTGGGACGTCCCCAACGGCGGCTCGCCAAGCCGAGGAGCCACGCCAGATCGGGGTCGGCGGCGCCTCCGGCGCCGCCGCGTTCGCGGTCGTCGGCCAAACCCGGCGGCGCAACGACCGACTCAGTTTTTACGGCTACCTTTCCCGCGTTGCTGGCCTGACCGCCGAGGAGGTGTTCACCGACCCGGACGACCCGGGCGCTGGGACCGCGCGCTTCACCGTGTTCGGCAGCGCCGACCTGGATTCCCGGATCGAACTCGACGGGATGGTCGTCGAATCTTTCTCGGGTACCACCCGGATCTACACCAATCAGGGTGGTGGGGCGGACTATGCGGTTCCGGAGTCGTTCTTCGCCGGTACCGCCGTCGCGGAGGCCGACGCAAGTCTTCAGGATGTCCGGGCGGCGGAGGAGGACGGCGCCGCGTTGATCGCCGTCGACCTCGCGATCACGACCGCCGAACCGTTCCCGTTCGGCGACGAGTCGCTCCGGTTTGGCCAACCGGGCGCCTCCTTCTTGGTCACGGCCCTGGGGGCGACCCGGGACGCCGCCGGCAGCGCGGTGGTCACGGATTTCGCCGGGACCGCGGTCGCGGCGACCGGGGCTCCTGGGGAGGGTGCCCCGGCCACACGGGCGCGGGTCGACGGCTGCGTCGGGGTCCGGTTCCTGGCACCCGGCCATGGTTGACGCCCGACCGTCGCCGGCGCAAGCCGCCGGGCGATCCCTCCTGATGCTCTCCCTCTTCATGGTCTTGGGGGCGCCGAACCTTCACCATGCGGACGCACGGCAGACCACCGAAGCGGTGCGCCTGGTCGGCGCCGCCGGATTCGCTTGGGTTGGACGCGCTGAGTGGAACGGCGACGGCGTCCGGCTCTACGGCGTGCTGACCGAGATCGACAACCTGCGGGCGACCGCAATCCGGAATGACGACGCAACCGAGGACGCGGGCGCGTCCCGCTTCGTCGCAACGGCAACGCTCGCGCCCTCAGAAACGGTCGAGGTCGGATCGGTGACGACCATCGCGGCGGGGGGACTCGTGACGATCCGCCTGGTCGACGAGCCGGTGCGCTTCGCGGCGCCGGAGTCGTTCGACTCGGGAACCGACATCGCCGCTTATGACGTCGAGATCCGAGCCACCCTCGCGGCGCGGGCGGATGGGCGTGGCTTTGCGCTCGGTGACGGGCAACTGACCCAAACCGACGCTGGGCGGTTTTCGTTAGACGGCCGGCCGTATCGCTTCGGCCGAACCGGCGCGACCGGCCGATGGTCCATGATTGGGATGCCGTCTGAGGATACCGGTGCGGAAGCGGACCGCGCGGTTCTGGCTGGGCGGGCGTCCATCGGCCGGACGCGGGCCGTCGCTTACCGCTCCGACAGCCGGCCGTCGCTCAGTTCCAGCACGCGGGTCGCCACCCGCGCGATCGCGGATCGGTCGTGGAGCACGATCAGGATTGTGCCCCCGAACCCCGTCAGCGCTTCCTCGAACGCCTCCCGCGATGGCAGATCGAGGTGGTTGAGCGGCTCGTCGAGCAGCAGGAAGTTGGCGCCGCGGAGCACAAGCAAGGCCAGCGCCAATCGCGCCCGTTCGCCGTAGGAGAGATCCCCCGCGCGGCGGTGCACCGAGTCGCCCTGGAACAAGAACCGGTGGAGAAAGGTGCGGGTGTCGGTTTCGGACAGCGAGGCGACCGCCCGCGCCTGGTCGAGGACCGTCCGCTCCAAGGCAACCGTCTCCTGCTCCTGGGCGTAGATTCCGGGCATCACCCCCGCGCCCAGCCGAACGCGCCCCGAATCCGGAGTCAGCGTTCCGGCGAGCAGCCGGACCAGCGTCGATTTGCCACCGCCGTTGGGTCCCGATAGGGCGACCCGTTCGCCGAACCGGACGTGCAGATCCAAGTCGCGAAGCACCGTCGTCTCGCCATAGGCGACCGAGACGCGTTCCGCCACCGCGACATCGTGCCCGCTTTCGTGCCGCTCCCCGAAGTCCAATGCCAGCCCCCGCCGCCGCTCGGGCCGCTCGACCGTGTCCTCGTCGGCGAGCCGTTTTTCCAGCTTGCGCTCCCGCACCTTGGCGGTTCTGGCCACCTTCTTCGCCCGCTTCCGGGGCGCGAAGTCGATCGTCGAGCGTTCGACGCCGATGGCGTGGGCACTCAGGTCGCGGATGTCGCGTTCGATCCGGGCCACTTCGCGCTGCTGGCGCTGGTAGGCGTCCTCCTGGGCCTCGGCGGCGGCGGCTTCGGCGGCGAGAAAATCGGAGTAGTTGCCGGCCGTCGCGGAGAGCCGGTGCGTCCGATCGTCGATCGCAAAGATCGTCCCCACCGTTTCGTCGAGGAAGGCGCGGTCGTGGGAGACGACGACGACCGCCCCCCGGTACCCACGCAGGAAGCCGCCCAGCCACGCCAACGCGTCGACGTCGAGCTGGTTGGTCGGTTCGTCGAGCAGCAGCAGGTCGGCGTCGCTGGCGAGCAGCGCCGCCAACCCGGCGCGCGTCTTTTGGCCACCGGACAACGTGGCCAGGGATTTCTCGAGTGAAACGTCGGCCAACCCGAACTTGCCGAGGAGCGCCGTCAGGTGATCCACCGCGGCGTAGCCACCGCGGTCCTCGAACCGGGCCGAGGCCGCGTCCAGGGCCGCCCAGGCCCCGTCGAGTGCCCCCGCGTCCCCGGCCGAGGCCAGGGCGACGGTGGCCCCGTCGACGGTGGCCTGGGCGGCGAGTAAACCGTCGAGCGGGCCGTCGAGCAGCGCCGCCAGCGGTTGGTCTTCGAGTTCGAGGGCTCCCTGGCGGAGATACCCGACCCGCGTTGCTGGCGCGAACGACACCGCACCCTCGTCCGGGGCCTGTTCTCCGGCCAGGATTGCCAGCAGGGTAGATTTGCCGGTCCCGTTTGGACCGACGACGCCGATCCGGTCACCAGGATTGACGTTGAACGAGATCCGGTCGAGCACGAGCACATCGCCGAACCGCTTGGACACGCCGCTGACCGCCAACATCGCGCAACCCCCCGATCCCCCCACAGGATGGCCAAAACGACCCTCGCGGATGCGGCCGGATGCCACGGCGCGAGGGTCGTTCTTGGGATCGCCGGGCGCGGTCGGCGCGGGGCGACCGGTGTCTGCTAGTCCGTCACTGGAGGGCGCCTCCAAAGGGGCTGTCGCCGACCGATTGCGAACGCGGCAACGCTACGGCATCGGCTCCTCGTCCCCCTCGTCGCCGGCGGTGCTGGCCTCCGCCTCGAGCGCGGTCAAGGCGTAGTTGTCGACCTCCTGTTGGAGGGCGTCGCGGAGGTTGATCAGATCGACCAAGTCGAGACCGGCCAGGACCGCGTTCGACTCCGGATCGCCGTCGTCGGAACCGTTGGGGACGACGCGGAACTCGACCTCGAAGCCGTCCTCGCCGTCCATCGCGCCGCCGGCCGGCGCCTCGTCCATGTAGATGTTGTAGGTTTCCATGTCGCCCCGCCTCTTCCGTGCCGCCTCGCGTGCCCGCCACACGCCTGCTCCGCCCTCCCGGAGGCCGTCGCGGGGTGCAGGGTAGCGCCCACGGGGCGATTCGTAAAGGCGCCGCGGCGAAGGCATGGCCAGTGGGCGGTGGGGCAGGGGGAGGGCGCGGCCGCAGTCGGGTCCGTTTCAGCGGGGTTGGGTCAGGGTGGCGTCGACGCGGTTGCCGTTCGGGGCGAAGAGTGTGACCCGCTCGGGTGGCAGGGTGACCCAAACCGCGCCGCGGGCAGGGAGCGATTCGCCCACCTGGGGCGTGACCTTGGCCTTGAACGCGACGTCGCCGACGCGGAGGCTCAGCAGGTACTGGCGGCCGACGGTGATGGATTTTCGGAGAAGATCGGCCGCCACGGCGCCGGGGGCGTCCCCGGTCGCGACGCGGATGTGCTCGGGGCGGATGCCGACGGTGACCGCCGTCGCCGGCTCGTCCGAGGCGCCGCCCGCGGTTGGGACGGGCGCGGGAAAGAGCGGCGCGGTCACGACCGTCCCCGATCCGTTCGCGGACAGCGTTCCGTCGACGAAGACCATCCCCGGATTGCCAAGGAACCACCCACCAAACACGTCGCTGGGGTGGTTGTAGAGTTCGCGGGGCGCGTCGCATTGGACGATCCGGCCGTCTTGCATCAGGGCGATCTGGTCGGCCAGGGTCATCGCCTCGGTCTGGTCGTGGGTGACGTAGATGATCGTCTGCTCGAGCCGCCGGGTCAGTTCCTTGAAGGCCCGTTTCAGTTGCAGCTTGGCGTTGGCGTCGACGTTGGTGATCGGCTCGTCGAACAGGATGATCCGCGGTTGGCGGGCCACCGCGCGGGCCACGGCGACTTTTTGGCGGGTCCCGTTGTCGAGCTGGGTGATGTCCTTGGCGACGTGGTCGCCGAGTCCCAGGATCTCCACGACCTCGGCGACGCGGGCGGTGCGCTCGGCTTTGGAGAGCTTCTCGCTTTTCAGCGGCAACTCGATGTTTTCGGCGACGCTGATCCCGCGGTAGACCACCGGATACTGGAAGACCATCCCGATGTTGCGCTTGCGCGGCGGCAGGTGCGTCACCCGTTGGCCGCCGAAGTAGACATCGCCCCTGGTCGCGCGCTCCAGCCCGGCGATGATCCGCATCAGCGTGGTCTTGCCGCACCCGGAGGGTCCGAGGAGGCAGGTGACCCGCGATTCTGGGAAGCTGAACGAGACGTCGTCGAGCGCCACCAGGGCGCCGAATTCTTTGCGCAACCCTTGGACCCGAATCTCAGCCATTGCTCGTCTCGATCCCCCGCGCGATCCGCCGCCCGCTCCCGGCGTCGAAAACCAACAGGTCCGATACCCGGACCGCGAGGTCGACCCGTTGGCCGAGGTCGGGATTGGCCTGGCCGGCGTGGTGCCGGATCACCGTCGTCAGCGGCGTCCCCCCGGCATCGAGGTAGACGATTTCCTCGCCGCCGAGGTCTTCGCGCAGCGTCACCGTGGCCGAGAACGGCAGCCATTCGGCGGCGAGCGAGGACCGGGTTCGCTCCTCCACCAGGACCACGTCTTCCGGGCGCATGCCGACCGACACCGACCACTCACCGGGTTCCTGCCTGGCATCCGATTCGGGCCGCATCGCGGCGACGAACAACGGGGTCTCGCACCGCAGCGCGCCGTCGGCGCCACGGAGCGTGCCCGGAACGAAGTTGGTGCGGGGAAACCCGACCAACTCCATCGTCCGGAGATGGGCGGGCGACCGGTACAACCGCTCCGGTTCGCCGGCTTCGACGATCCGGCCGTCGACCAGGACCGCCAGGTTGTCGGCCAGGGTTAGGGCCTCGATCGGGTCCGAGGTGGTGTAGACGAAGGTGGCCCGGGTCTCCTCCTGGAGGACCTTGAGATCGTCGACCAGCTGTTCGCGCAACTTGAAATCGAGACCGGCCAAGGGATCGTCGAGGACGAAGATTTCCGTCTCCTTCGCGATCCCGCGGGCGATCGCGACCCGCTGCTTCTGGCCCCCGGAAAGCTGGTCGGGGCGTTTGCCGAGCAGTTCGCCGATCTTGAGCATCGTCGCTGCCCGCCGCACGATCGCCTCCCGATCCGCCTTCGGCGTGCCCGCCAGTTGGAGCGGGTAGGCGATGTTGTCGCGGACGCTGAGATGCGGGTAGAGCGCGAACGATTGGGGAACGTAGCCGATGTTGCGCTCCGCCGCCGCGATCGGCGTGGCGTCCACGCCGCGCAGCCAGACCTGGCCCGAGGTCGGCGTCTCCAAGCCCATCAACAGCCGCAACAGCACGGACTTGCCGCTCGCCGGTGGCCCGTAGATCACCAGGAAGTCGCCCGCCGGCACGGCGAGGTCGAGACCGGCCAGCAACGGCCGCTCGCCGTAGGTCTTGGCGATGCCGCGAAACTCCAGCACCGCCCCACCGGAATCGGGCACCCGTTCGCCCCCCCGTTATCGCCCCAGCTCGACCAGTCGCGGCGCCAGCCAGATTCCCAATCCGAACACCGCCGCCACGATCAGCCAGGTTAACCCGAGCAGCTTCAACGACGTTGCGAAGTTGGCGCTGGCTGGGATGTTGCCGAAGGCGATCTGGAGAAACGCCGCGACCACCAACACAATCAGGCCGATCTGGTACAGCCCTTCCCGCTGCTGCTGCGCCACCAGGACGAAGCCGATAGCCATGAACCCGATCAAGAACGTTTGGAAGCGCGCCGCGAAGGGCAGCGTCCGCGACTTCTTGGCCACCACCGGATCGGTCACCGTTTCGTCCCCCCGTCCCTTAGACTTCGCCGCGGACGGTGCCGAACGTCATCCCGACCAGGAGGTACTTCTGGAAGGCGTAGATGGCCAGGATCGGCGGGATCATGTAGATCGTCGACAGCCCGGCGATGTAGCCCCAATCGGCGCTGCCGCCGGAGTTGACCCCGGCCTGGAGTTGCACCGGCACCATCGTCACCGACTTGCCGCCGATGATGTAGTTGAACAGGAACTCGTTCCAGACGAAGATGATGTTGAAGATGAACGCCGCCACCAACCCCGGTTTCACCTGCGGCAGCACCACCCGGAAGATGATGTGCAACCGCGAGCCGCCGTTGACGAGCGCCGTCTCGTCGTAGCGCAGCGAGACCCCGTCCAGGAACCCTTTCAGGATCCAGAGCGAGAACGGGATGCTGAACATCGCGTAGAAGAGCACCATCCCGAGAAAGGTGTCTTTCCAGCCGAAGGCGGCGTACATGAGGTAGACCGGGACCACCACCGCCGCCGCCGGCACCATCCGCACCGACAGCAAGAGGAACATCAGGAAGTTGGTGCCCCGCGGTTTGTAGCGGGAAAAGCAGTACGCCGCCAGAAACGAGACGACCAGCGCGATCATTACCCCACCGAGCGACAGAAAGACGCTCATCCGCAGGTACTTCCAGAAATTCTCGCGCTCGATCACCCGTTGCAGGTTGTCCAGCGTTGGCTCGAAGAACCAGACCGGCGTCTTGGCAATGATCTGCTTCTTGGTCTTCAGCGCGGCCAGGATCACCCACAGCACCGGCAGAAAAAAGACGATGGCGATGCCCCAGAGCACGGCGTAGTACAGACCCTGGCGGATGCGGGCGGTTGCGTTCATCGGCGATCCCCCTGGTCAACGAACCGGCGCGCGATCACCGGAACTGCCCCCGCGTCTCGCGGTAGTTGAGGACGTAGAGGTAGATCGAGGTGAAGGCGATCGCGATCAAGAGCGCGATTACCGCCAGCGCCGAGGCGGCGCCCATCGAGAACGACGCAAACCCGCGCCGCCAGACGGTCAAGCCGATCAACTCCGTCTTGACCCCCGGACCACCCTTGGTCATCACGAAGATCATGTCGGTCGTCTTGAAGGCGTCGATCGTGCGCAGCAGAATCCCCAGCATCAGGATGAACTTGCCGTGCGGCAGCACCACGTACCAGAGCCGCTTCAGCCAAGGCAGCCGGTCCACCTCTGCCGCTTCTAGCTCCGCCTTCGGCACCGAGGCCAGCGCCGCCAGCGTCATCAGGATCATGAACGGGGTCCACATCCAGACGTCAACCGCGACCGCCGCCGGGAAGGCGTAGTCCTTCGATCCCAGAAAGTCGTATCGCTGGCCGAAGATCTCGCGCGCGTAGTAGTTGAGGACCCCGAAGATCGGATCGTAGATCAAACGCCAGTACGAGCCGATCGCGATCGGCGGCAGCAGCATCGGGGCAAAGAGCAACGTCAGCGCGAGCCGCCGCCCCGGCATGCGGCTGCTGCCCCAGAACAGTAGACCCAGCACCACGCCGAGCACCGTCTGCAACCCGACGCTGAAAAACATGAACGAGAGCGTGCGACCGAGCGCGCCCCAAACCTGGGCGTCGTTGTAGATTGCCGTGAAGTTGTCGAGACCGAGCCATCGGGCCGGTTCCGGTGAGGTCAGGTCGTAGCGGTAAAAGCTCAACCCGACCAACCAGAGCAGCGGCACCACGTTCCAAATCAAAAAGAAGATCAGGATCGGCAGCAGCAGCACCAGCGGAAAAAACCGGCTGTCGTCGAGCTTGCGAAACGGGCGCCCGCGCGGCCGTGACCGGGCGCCCGCGATCCCGCCGACGCCCTCCAATCGCCGTGTGCCGACCTGGGCCATGGTGGGTCTCCGGGGGTGGGATTGGGAAGGGGGAACGGGGGACGGACGACCCCTGAGGGCAAAGACGGTCGTCGTCGCGTTCCCCGTTCCCGGGACCCCTACAGGCTCACATCCGCGCAGGCATCAGACGGCGCGGCGACGGTGCCGGTGGTGTCGGCATCGTGGAGGATCTGCTGCTGGGTGCAGGCGGCGTAGCGGAGGGCTTGCATCGGGTCCTCGACCTGGTCGGTGACGTAGGCGCTGAACGCCTCTTGCTGGGCGGCGAGCATCTCGGAGTACTTCGGATCGTGCCAGAAGTCGCGCGAGCGGCCCTCGCGAATCATGTATTTGTAGGCCCGGAAGTGGGGCTGCAGGGTCTCGAATTCCGGGTCGTCGAGGACGGACTTGACGGCCGGGTCGCCGCCGCGGCGGGCGAACTCGAGCTGGGTTTCCGGCAGGTACCAGAACTTCATGTAGTCGATCGCGACCTGGAGGTGATCCTCGTCGTTGTAGGCGTTGATCAACCACGGCTGGCCGC
>CADCWE010000268.1 GCA_902806325.1 uncultured Thermomicrobiales bacterium
TTGGCGGACCAGTTCCAGCGGCGTCATGCCCGGATCGAGGGTCTCCTGCTCCTGGGCGTAGTAGCCGACGGTCACCGAGGGACCGATCCGCAACGTCCCGGCCGTCGGCTCCTCGCGGCCCAGGATCAGGCGGAAGAGGGTCGTCTTGCCGGCGCCGTTCGGCCCGACCAGTCCGATCGCCTCGCCGTGGTGGATCGTCAGGTCGAACGGCCGGAACAACTCGCGGGACCCGTAGGATTTGGCCAGCCCCTTGGCGTCGAGCACCAGGGTCGAGCCGCGCTCGGCCGCGAAGTCGACGTCGATCCCCTTGCGGTGCAGCACCGGCGCCGGGGTTTGCTCCAGCTTGTCCCGCTCCTCGGCCAGCTTGCGGCGCTGGTTCTCGGCCCGCGAGGCGAACTTTGGGTTCTGCCGCGCCCACTGGGTGAGCTGCTCGGCGCTGGCCTTGAGCTTCTTGTAATCGCGCTCCTGGAGGTCCCTCAGTTGGGCCTGCCGTTCGAGCCGCTCGCGCTTCAGCGTTTGGAACACGGTGTAGTTGCCGGGATAGCCGACGATCTTGCCGTCTTCCAATTCGAAGATCCGGTTCACCGCGCGGTCGATGAACCAGCGGTCGTGCGAGATCAGGCCGACCGCGCCTCGGTAGGCGGCGAGGTAGCGGTCGAGCCAGTCCTTGGCGCCCTCGTCGAGGTGGTTGTCCGGCTCGTCGAGCAGCAGCAGGTCCGGTTCCTCCAGTAGCAGCCGGGCCAACCCGATCAGCTTCTTCTCGCCCCCGCTCATCCGGCCCAGCGGGATATCCCAACGGTTCTCCGGTAACCCCAGACCGAGCAGCGTCTGCGCCCCGCTCGCCTCGCCGTCGCCGCCGCCCGCTTCCAGCCGTTCCAGGCAGGCGGCGTGGGCGTCCAACACGGCCGCCAGGGCATCGTCGTCGAGTTCGTCGGCCATCCGCGCTTCGAGATCCCGCAATTTGGCGTCGAGTGCCTCGGGGTCGCCCCCGGCCTCGGCGACCGTTCCCCGCGCCGTCTGCTCCGGTTGCAGCTCCGGCTCCTGGGTCAGGAACCCGACTCGGAGGCCGCGGCGGTGGGTCACCGTCCCGCCGTCCGGCTTGATCCGCTTGGCCATGATCCGGAACAGGGTGCTCTTGCCGGCGCCGTTCTCCCCGACCAGCGCGACCCGGTCCCCCTCCTTCAACTCGAAGGAGGCGTCCTCAAAAATCCGGTTCCCGCCGTGGGCGTGGCGGATGGCGGCGGCTTGGATGAGCAACGTCATGCGGCGGTGGTCTCCGATGTCGTCGGTTCGGCGCGGGATCGGTCGTGCGGCACGGGGACCGGCGTTTCGGTCGCAGACGAGCGATCGGCGTAGAGCTGGCCCGGACGATGCCGGTGCCGGACCATTATGACCATTCGGTCAAGGACGTCGCAAACCGCCGCTGCGACCATGGTGTCGGCACGAGTAGGGCTGCCCGAGGGGGAACATGCGAAACCGCGATCACCAGCAGCCGACCATCGGAGACTTCCTCTGGCGACTCCTCCACGGGAAGGCGCCGTTGAATGACAAGGACGCTCGCCGCTGGCCGCCGCTCGAAGTCTCCGGAATCATCGCGGTGATGTCGTTCACCGATGCCCTGCTTGGTCCGCTCTTCTGGAGATCGCCGGGATTGGTCTTGGTCGGCGTTTCCGACTCCGTGCCGATGCCAGCACCGGTCGGGCAAGCGGCGTCGACCACGGCCCGCGTATCGGGAATCGCCACCGTTGCGATGGTCCCGGTCTTTGGGTCCGCGGCCTGCTTGCCTGAGAGGCGCGAACGGATCGGAGAGGAAGGGGGCGGAAACGCCGCCGGTCACGAACCTCGCTCCCCTCCGACCAGCGCCGTGGTCATCCCGAGTCCGAGGTAGGATGCCCGTCCACCAATGACGCCGATGGCCGACGGCCACCGTGGATTCTGCCACCAAGCGCCTAGCGTTGTCCGGTGCCGTGCTGGTTTGGGGGCGCGGACCGGTCACGGTCGGTTCGACGACCCCATCCCGATCGCCGGCAAAA
Organism: uncultured Thermomicrobiales bacterium; assembly: GCA_902806325.1. Classification (GTDB taxonomy): domain Bacteria; phylum Chloroflexota; class Chloroflexia; order Thermomicrobiales; family UBA6265; genus CADCWE01. The sequence goes on from CADCWE010000268.1 coordinate 2,034, forward strand.
ATCACCGGCGGCGGGCGATCGGGGATCGCGGCGACCCGGTCAGGGCTGATCGGGAGCGCCCATCGGCGGCAGTTTTCCGGCTTGCTCCGCCGCGAACTCTTCCCGCGTCATCCCGTAGACGAGGGTGTCCCAGTGCCGTCCGGCCGCGTAGTGCATCCGCCGCAAGCGGCCCTCCTGGACGAAGCCGAGATTTTCGTGCAAGGCCTGGGACGCGCCGTTGAACGCGTAGACGTGGGCGTTGACCTTCTGATACCCGAGTTCGTCGAAGAAGTAGCGCAGCACGAGCCGGATCGCTTCGGAGGCGAACCCTTCTCCTTGCCGCTCCGGCGCCACCGCCAGCCCAAAGGACAAGGTTCCCGCCAGGCGGTCGCAGGAGTGCGTGTTGATCGTGCCGACCGGGGAATCGTCGGCATCAACCATCACCCAGCGGAACCGGTCGTTGCTCCGCTCCCGGTTCGCTTCGTGCTCGGTCCAGGACCGGGTTGCCGCCCGGGATTCAGGGAAGGGCACCGCGTCCGTTGCCCGCGCCACCACGTCGTCACCGCCCCAGCGGTGGAAGTACTCCCAGTCCTCCGGTTCCACCGCCCGCAACCGCACGGTAAAACCTTGCCAGATGCTGGTCCCTGGCCCATCCAGCCCGCGTTCGCCCGTCATACCCGCCGTTCCCTTTGACGTTCCGATCGGACGGTTTCCCGAATGTCCGGGGCGCAACTCCTCGGCCACGGCGGCGCCACGCCGCCGATAGGCTACGCCTGCCGGGAGCGTCAACGGTCGAGGGGGAATGGGGCAACACCGTCGCTGTCCATGGCTCCGGGCACCGATCATCGCCGCGACCGTGCGCCTCTGCCCGATCCGGGGCGAGAACGGCCGACCCGGACGGCCCAAAACGGTACGATTACGTCAACAAACCCGCGCGGGGTCGTTCCCGCTGGGTTCGCCGGGAACCTCCGGTTTGGAGAGGAACTTTCGTCTCGTGGAGTTTTTTCGCTCGTTGCCGCAGCCTTCGTCGCCCCGCTGCGGCCCAGGGCTGGCTTGGCTGCTTCCGGCGCTACTGGTCGCTGGAATCGCCGCGTTCGGGGCAAGATCCTCCGTGGCCGCTCACCCGGAGCTGGTCCGTGCCGAGCCGCCGGTGGACGCGCTGCTGACCGTGTCGCCGGAGCGGATCGAACTCTGGTTGTCGGAGGCCGTCGCCACCGGCGGCGGGTCCCCCGGGATCCGGCTGCTGGACGACGCTGGCCAGGACGTGGCCGTCTCGGAGGTCGCGGTCGATCCAGCCGATCCCCGGCGGGTGTCGGCCAACGTCGCGCCCGGCGGTCCCGGCACCTACACCGTCGCCTGGACGGCGCGATCCGACGTCGACGGCCACACCCTGACCGGGTCGTTCGCCTTCCGGGTCGGCGGCGGGCGGGCCCCCGGCGCGGCGACGGTCGCCGGGGATGCGCCCCAACCGTGGGCGGTGGCGACCCGGTGGCTGACCTTCCTCGGCGCCGCCGTCGCCGGTGGCGGCTACCTGGTCGGTCGGGTGGTCGCGCGCGGGGCGGCGGAGGACACCAAGACCTGGCGACGCCGCCAGATCGCGATCGGGTTGGGCGCGGCCGTGGCGCTGCTCGCGACCGCGGCCGAACCGGCATTGCAGACCGCCTTTCCGCCGTCCGGCGCCGTCGCCCCGGCGCTGGGCGACGCGCTGCGGGGGCTGCCCGACGCCTGGTGGTTGCGCCCGGCGACGCTGCTTGGCGTGCTGGCGCTGGGCGCCGCCGGGCATCTGCTCCATCTTCGGGGACGGCGGTTGCCGACGTGGTCGGAGTGGATCGGCCTCGCACTCGCGCTGGGAGCCCTGCTCGGTCTCAGCCTGACCAGCCACGCCGCCGCCCGCGACGGGTGGCGCGGCATCGCGCTCGGCTCAAACATCGTTCACCAGTGGTCCGTCGCGCTCTGGGTCGGCGGCCTCGTCCACCTCGCGCTCGGCCGCCCGTCGCTCCGCCGCGCCGCCGCCTCCGACGACCGGGACACCGACCCCGTGCTTCGTCCCTGGCGCGCGTTCTCGCGGATCGCGCTCGTCCTGGCCCTGGTCGGGATCGCCACCGGAGTGGTCAACGCCGGGCTCGTGTTGCCCCTCGGCGACGGCGCCGGGGCGGCGGATCGGCCGTCCGGGTCGCCACCGAGCGCGGGCGATTCCGGTGCCGCATTCGATCTCGCGGTGCTCGCGCCGGACGCGCTCTGGGACACCCGCTACGGCTGGGTCCTGCTCGTCAAGGTCGCGGTGCTGGTGCCGGTGCTGCTGCTGGCGACGTTTCACCGCCGCGCGCTGCGCCGGACCCTGAACGCGCCGCTGGCCGCCTTCGGCCGCACCGTCCGCGTCGAGGCGGTGCTGGCGGTCTTGGTCGTGCTCGGCGGCTCGGTGATGGCCCTGATGGCCTCGCCGGAGGTCGAAGCGGACGCCGGCGGGCCGGTGATCCTGGCCGCCTCCGTCGGCCCGCTAAACGACCCCGGGCCGACCGTGCGGTTGAAGATCGAACCGGCCGACGCCGGCCGGAACCGGCTCACCGTCGGCGTGGCCGGCCCGGACGGGGCGCCGCTGCCGCCGGAGCGGATCGGCCTGGTCCGCTTTACGGCGACCAGCCTGTCCCAGGAGCTGCCTCCCCAGACCCGGGACCTAGCGCCGCTGGCGCCCGCCGACCGCCCGGCCGGCGCCGAGGCGGCGTTGGGGTTCGGCTGGGCCACGGAGGGGTTGCCGCTGAGTTTGGACGGCTGGTGGTGGGTGGAGGCGACAATCCGCCGCGCCGGGGAGCCGGACCTGGTCGCGCCGTTCGCCCTGCTCCTGCCGGACCCCAACGCCCACGGCTTCGGGGCCGTGCCGACGCCGCCGGAGGACCCCGCGGCCAGCGCCGTCTGGGAGCGCGGGTTGGCCACCCAAGCCGCGCTGCCGTCCCTGCGCTACGCCGAAACGCTGTCCGACGGCTCCGGCGCCTTCGGCCGCTCCGACCACGCCGTGGTCTCCTCCCCCGGCGCCCCGGCCGCCTCAGACGTCCGCACCGGCGGCGGCCAGGCCCTGATCTCGATCGGCGAGCGCCAGTGGCTGCTGCTGCCGAACGGGACCTGGTCCGAGCGCGAGGGCCGGGAGCCGACCCCGATCGCCGCGTGGGGCAAGGAGTACGCGGGCGCGACCGGCTTCCGCCTCGGCCCGGTGATGGACGTGGACGGGGAGGCCTGCCGGGTGGTGACGTTCGTCGTTCCCGGCACCGCGCGCCAAACCCAGGCCTGGTACGCCTGGTGGATCGGGGTGGACACCGGTCTTCCCCGCCGCGAGGCGATGGTCTCCCGCGCCCACTACATGACCTTCGCCTACGCCGACCTCGGCGCCCCGATCCGCATCGCCTCGCCGGTGGTGCCCACCGCGGCGACCCCGGCGGCCGCGACCCCGGCGACGGGACGGTAACCCGGTCCGTCGCCCGCCGGTTGGGCGACGCCGCCACCCCGAATTGGTCCCCTCGGCACGGGGCGGACGCCCGCGCGACCGGTTCGGAGCGGCACCGGGCAGCGCCAAGGACGCGGTTCGCACGGCGGCGGTGGCTCCTCGCCCGGGCGATCCTCGTCCCCCGCCCCCCCCGGCTGCTGGCCCACAACCACGCCCTCGCCCCGGTCCGGGACCGCGCCAACGCGACGGCGGTCCTGCGGGGCCGCGAGGCGTGGCTGTCGGACCTGGTCGAGGACGGCATCCCGAGCGACCGCCCCGCCGACGGGGTGCCGGCCGGGCGCGACGCCGCGAACGCGGCGACCCACCCCCGGATGGCGCCACCCGCCGCCCCGGTCGCGCGGCCGTCACGCCGCGTCATCCTTGTCGGGTGGCGCGTTCCGGGGCAGGCGAACCGTGAACGCGCACCCTTCGCCGGGCGCGGTGGCGAGCGAGATCGTGCCGCCGTGTGCGTCGGCGATCGACCGGGCGATCGCGAGCCCGAGCCCGGCGCCGCCCGCCCCCGGCCCCTTGGCCCGCGACCGCGCGGCCTGCCCCCGCCAGAAGCGGTCGAACACCCGGCGCGCCGCCTCCGGATCGAGGCCGGCGCCCTGGTCCGCCACGGTGACGACGGCCTCCGCACCCTGCGCCGCCGCCGCCGGCGTCACCGGCGCGCCGGGCGGCGTGTGGGCGAGCGCGTTGGAGACCAGGATGCCGACCAACTGGGCGAGGCGCTCCGGGTCGCCGGTCACCTTCGGCCCGGAGTCGGGGAGGACCACGGAGATGCGGCGCCCGGGCTGAACCGCCCGCGCGTCCTGCGCAGCGTCGCGCACCACCTGCCCGAGGTCCACGCGCTCCAATCGGAGCGGCCGCCGTTCGTCCAGGCTCGCCAGCGCGAGGAGGTCCTCGACGAGGCCGTGCATGCGGGCGGATTCCGCCGCCAGCCGCCGGACGATGTCGTCGAGCTGGGCCTTGTCCTGGAAGGCGCCCTGGCGGTACAGCTCCAGGTAGCCGCGGACCGAGGTCAGCGGCGTGCGCAGCTCGTGGGAGGCGTCGGCCACGAACTGGCGCAGGCGCGCCTCGGACGTGTCGCGCTCGTCGAGCATCACGTTGAAGGCGCGGCCGAGCTTGCCGGCTTCGGTGCGCGCGTCGCGCACGGCGACGCGGTGCGCCCGATCGCCGGCCGTGATCGCCTCCGCCGTCGCGGTGACGCGGGCGATCGGCCGCAGGCCGAGCCGCTGGATCCAGAAGAACGCGGCGCCGAGCACCACGGCGATGACCGCCCCCGCGATCCACAGCGTGCGGACGAGGCGCGCAATCGCCGCGTCGGTCTCGGCCAGGGATTGGGCGGCGACCACCCAGCCCTCGGTCCCCGCTCGCGGCGCGACGATGGCGCGGAAGCGGCCCGGCGCGCCGGCGGCGTCGATCGTGACCGGCCCCGGGGTGCCGCCGGTGCCGGCGACCGCCCGCACGACGTCCGGCGTGGTCGGCAGCAGCGCGCCGGAGACAAGGGGGACCACGCTGCGATCGGCGCCGACGACGCCCACGAAGAACTCGGAGATCGGCTGCTCCGTCTCGGCGAAGACGGTCTCATGCCCCGGCGGCGGCACCGGCACGACCGCCCCGGCCAGGACGTCCGTCGGCAGCGCCCCGAGCCGGCGGTCGATCTGCTCGATCAGGAGCGAGCGCTGGGTCGAGACGACGGCGTACGCCGCGACGGCGTAGGTGGCGATCAAGGCGACCGCCACGAGGATCAGCCGGGTCCGCAGGCTCACGCCTCGACCCGGAGGCAGAACCCGACGCCCCGCACGGTGTGGATCAGCTTCGGCGGCGCGTGGTCGATCTTGCGCCGCAAGTAGCTGACGTAGGTGTCGACCACCGACGGATCGCCCTCGAAGTCGTAGGTCCAGACCCGATCGAGGATCTGGGCGCGTGTCAGGACGCGGCCGGTGTTGACCAGCAGGTAGTGCAGCAGCTTGAACTCGGTCGGCGACAGGTGGACGGGCTGTCCGCCCTTGACCACCTCGTGGCGCTCGGTGTCCATCTCCAGGTCCCCGCACCGCAACCGGCGGCCGGCGGCCGGGTCGCCCGGGCGACGCAACCGGAGGTGCACCCGGGCGACGAGTTCCGCCACCTCGAACGGCTTGACCAGGTAGTCGTCCCCGCCGTCGCTCAGCCCCCGGACCCGATCCTGGGCGGTGCCCCGCGCCGTGAGGAACACCACCGGCACGGTGTGGCCCTGGTCCCGCAGGCGCCGGAGGACGGCGAACCCGTCGAGATCGGGCAGCATCACGTCCAGGACGACCGCGTCCGGACGCCACCGGGCCACCTGCGCCAGGGCGTCCCGGCCGGTCGCCGCCGCCGCCGTCTCCATCCCGGCCAGCTCCAGGGCGCTGGCGACGAGAAAGGCGATGTTCTCCTCGTCCTCGACGACCAAGACGCGGGGGCGCGCGTTCATAGCGTCCGCGCGAAGTGCTCGGCGACCGCCGCGGCTTCCGACGCGATCGTCGCTTGGTCGACCATGGCGCTCGCCCCGCTTTCCAGCACGCCGGCTCGGCGGGCCAGCACGGCCGCCGCCGTGCCGCTATCGTACAGGTCCGCGCGGAGCCGGGCGGTGTGCTCGTCCACCAGCGCCGCGAACGCGGCAACGGCGGTGAAGCGTTCCACGAGCGGGTGGGGCCTATGGGCGCCGACGACGACGGGGCCACCCGGCCCGACCCGCTCGTCGGTCGGCAGCACGTCGACGGCGGTTGGGGTGCCGGGCCCGAGCGGCGCCGGCGCCAGCGACGGGTCGCTCCCGCCGGGCACCCGGCCGGAGCCCGGGAAGTCGCGGGTGACGCCGGCGTCCATGCCGACGAACGCCAGGTTCATGTCCCAGGGGACAACTGTGAAGCGCCGCGTCGTCGAGTCGTGGTAGAGGTAGGCGTTGTTGCCCGGGCCGTCAATGTCGTCGAAGTTGGCGACGAGGTCCATCATTGCCAGGTAGACGGCGAACCGGTCGACGTCCAACCGCGTCGGCAACTCCGCGGCGAAGGCGGCGTCGTCGCTGTTGTTCAGGAAGTCGAGGAACGCCGCCAGCGGCGCCATGTCCGCGGCGTCGTCGCCGGCACCGCCGGCCTCGAGGTCGAAGACGTCGTCGTAGGCGGCGGGGTCGTCGCCGCGGTAGGTCCAGTCGCCGGAAGCCTCGGCCTTGTAGAGCAGGCCGTCGGCCGAGAAGTTGGCGGCCATCCAGGCGTCGTCCGGGTGCTCGACCGCGAGGCGAAGCGCCGGCGCGCCGCCGTTGACGCGGAACGCGGTCGGGGCGGCCCGCTGCGACGCCAACCCGGCCTCCGCCAGCAGGTCCAGGGCGACCGCCTCGTTCAAGGCGGTGGCGGTGGGGTTCGAGCGGATCACCAATTCCGCAATCCCGCCGTGCCGCTGGTCGTCCGCGTACTTGTCGAGGCGGACCAACCACGGCAGCCCTTGGGGCTCGGCGGCGGAAAGGTCGCCGCCGGGACCGGCGACCCGTGCCGGGCGGTCCGCCCCACCGCCGCCGGCCAGGCGCAGCCCCATCAGGGACGAGTTGCCCTTGAGGCGGAGGCCGGTCCGGGGGTAGGTCGCGCCGTCGATCGCGACCGTCGCCTCGATCCATTCCTTGTCGCCGGTGTCGGCGTAGGTTTCGACCATCGCCGCGTAGGCGCCCGGGTCGAACGTGACCGCGATGTCGTGGACGACTCCGGCGTCGAGGAACGCCGGCGTCGCGGCGGAGGCGGCGAGCGGGGCGCGCGCCGCGGCCCCGGTCGGGCGGCCGACGGCGACGACCGCCAGCGCACCGCCGGCGGCCAGGGACAAGAATCGGCGCCGGCTCACGGTCGAGGCGGCGCGCGGGAGAACGGGGACCATCGGAACCTCCAACCAACCGTCTCAAAGGGGGGAGACGCGAACCCGGCCCCGATTCTCCCGGGCGCGTTTGAGAGAACTCTGTGAGTCGCCGGGGCGTTGCCCCCGATGCCGGCGGCACGCCGGAAGCCGGGTCCCAAGGAACTCACAAAAACGATCGTTAAAACCGTCCCCAATGTGATCCGCTCGGAAGGAGGCACCGGTGTCCCACCTGATCACGATCGCCGCGAACCTCGTCGCGATCGCCGTGCTCGTCTTCGGCATCTACTTCCCGCGCCACCGCCACCGCGACATGGTGGTCGCCTACCTCGGGATCAACGCCGGGGTGCTCGCGATTGCCGCCGTCCTCTCCTCGGTCGACGCCTCGGTGGGGGTCGGGATCGGGCTGTTCGGCGTGCTCTCCATCATCCGGCTCCGCTCCGACGAGCTGAGCCAGCGCCAGGTGGCCTACTACTTCGCGTCGCTGGCGCTGGGGCTGCTCGGCGGCACGGAGGTCGCCGCCTACGGGGTGACGCTGGCGCTCATGGGCGCGGTGCTGCTGGCGCTCTGGATCGGCGACCACCCGCGCCTGCTCGGGCGGTACCGGGCGCAGGTCCTCACGCTCGACCGCGCGTTCCTCGACGAGCGGCAGCTCGCCGCCCACCTGACCGCGCTGCTCGGTTGCCCGGTGCGCGGCCTGACGGTCCGGCGCGTCGACCTGGTCAACGACACGACCAACGTCGAGGTCCGGTACGAGACGGCCCTGGAGGCCGCCCGGGCCGGCCACGCCGCGCCGCCGGCGCCAGCGCCGGCGGCGCGGGCGGCCCGGTGATGGACCACGCGTTCGCGGCGCAGGAGCGGCTCGGCGCGCTCCCGCCGATCTCGCGGGCCGAACTCCAGGCGGAGGCGGCGTTCCTCACCCGGCGGGACCGGAAGTACCTCGTCCCGATCGCGGCGGCCGGGGCCTTGCTGGCCGGCCTCGGACCGGGCGTCCGGGTGCTGGAGATCGACGGCCGGCGCAGCTTCGGGTATCTGACGCCCTACTTCGACGACGACGCCTACGCCGCGTATCGCCGCGCCGCCCGCCGACGACCGGACCGCTTCAAGGTCCGGACGCGGCTCTACACCAACAGCGGCGACTGCCAGATCGAGGTCAAGACGCGCGACGCCCGCGGCCGGACCGTGAAGCACCGCCTGCCGCACGACGGCACCCCCGAGCGCCTGGCGGACGCCGAGCGCGCCTGGTTGGGCCGCTTCCCGCAGGTGGCGCCCTACGCGGACCGGCTGCGCCACTGCCTGACGACGCGGTACCGGCGCACCACCCTGGTGCTGCCGGGCGGCAGCGGGCGCGTCACGATCGACCGCGGCCTCGTCTTCGCGCTCCCGAGCGGGGAGTTCCGCGCCCTGCCGGGCCACCTCGTGATCGAGACTAAGGGCGCCGGCCGGCCGACCGCCGTGGACCGCCTCCTCTGGCGGCACGGGTTCCGCCCGGTGGCGATGAGCAAGTTCGCCTGCGGTCTGAGCCTGCTGGTGCCCGCGCTGCCGGCCAACCGCTGGCACCGCCTCCGCCACCAACTCGCCGCCGCGACCTGCGGGGGACACCACGAGTCGGTCGCCGTTCCGCCGTGCCACAGGGCGCCGCCGCTGGGGAGCGCCGGCGTCGCTTCAGGCGCGGAGACCGGTGCGGGGTGAGCGCGTCACCCCCCTGGGACAGCGGCCCGGGCCACCGCTCCGTCGGGGCGGGCCTCACCCCTCGTCCCGCGTCCCCGCCGTCAGCCCCACCCGCAGCCCGTTCAGCGTCACCAGCAGCGACATCCCGGTGTCGGCCAGGACGGCGATCCAGAGGTTGACGAAGCCGAGGGCGCCGAGCGACAGGGCCAACAGCTTCACCGCCAGCGACAGGGTAATGTTCTGGCGGATGATCCGGGTGGCGCGGCGGGACAAGCAAAGCGCGTGAGCGATGCCGCGCAGGTCGTCGCCCATCAAGGCCAGGTCGGCGGTCTCCAGGGCGACGTCGGTGCCGGCGGCGCCCATCGCCATCCCGACGTCGGCGGTCGCCAGCGCCGGGGCGTCGTTGACGCCGTCGCCGACCATCGCCACCGGGCCGTACCGGGCACGCAGGTCGGCCAGGGTTGCCGCCTTGGTGGCCGGCAGGAGTTCGGCGTGGACCTCGTCGGCGCCGACCGCGCGTCCGATCGCGTCGCCGACCGCGGCAGTGTCGCCGGTTAGGACCACGATCCGCGCCACCCCGGCGCGGCGCAGCATCGCCAGCGCCTCGCCGGCCGCCGGTCGCGGCGTGTCGGCGACCGCGACCACGCCGATCGCCCGGAACGTGGACCCCGTTCCGCTCCGCGGCTCGCCGTCCGCCGGGCCGAGCGCGACGACGAGCGGTGTCTGACCCGCCACCGCGAGGTCCGCCAGGATCGCCGCGAGCCGATCGTCCACCGCGACGCCCATCTCTTCGATCAGGCGCACGTTGCCGACGGCGACGGTGCGCGATCCGACGACCGCGCGGGCGCCCTTCCCCGGCAGCGCCCGGAAGGCGGTCGCGGTGGGCACGGTCACCCCATCGGCTTCCGCCCGCGCCGTCACCGCCCGCGCCAGCGGATGCTCCGACAGGCGCTCGACCGCCGCCGCAAGGGCGAAGACCTCCGCGTCCGAACGCTCCGCCAGCGGGACGACCCCGGTCACGCTCGGGGTGCCCTCGGTCAGCGTGCCCGTCTTGTCGAAGGCGACCACGCGCACCCGTCCGGCCGCCTCCAGCGCGGCCCCGCCCTTGACCAGCACGCCCCGCCGGGTGGCGGCGCCGATCGCGGCCACGATCGTGACCGGGGTCGAGATCACCAGGGCGCACGGGCAGGCGATCACCAGGAGCACCAGCGCCCGGTAAACCCAAGGCGCCGGGTCGCCGGTCGCGACCACGCCGATCAGCGCCAGCACGACCGCGCCAAGGATGACCAGCGGGGTGTAGACGGCGGCGAACCGGTCCACCAACTGCTGGGCCGGCGCGCGGCTGCCCTGCGCCTCCTCGACCTGGTGGACGATCCGGGCCAGGGCAGAATCGGCCGCCAGGCGCGACACCGAGACCAGGAGCGCGCCGTGCCCGTTGACGGTACCGGCGAAGACGGGGTGCCCGGCGCCCTTGTCGCGCGGCAGCGACTCGCCGGTGATCGCGCTTTCGTCGAGCGCCGAGTCGCCCTCGACGATCCGGCCATCGGCCGGCACCCGGGCGCCGGGTTTGACGCGGACCAGGTCGCCGAGCGCAAGCGCCGCCACCGGCACCGGCCGCGTCGTCGCGCCGTCGACCAGCAGCGCCTCCGGCGGCGACAAGTCCATCAAGGCGCGGATCGCGCCGCGCGTGCGGTCCAGGGTCAAGGATTGCAGCGTGCCGCCGAGCGCGAACAGGACGACCACCGTCGCCCCCTCCGACCATTCGCCGAGCAGCGCCGCCCCGATCGACGACAGGCTCATCAGCACGTTCATGTCGAACCGACCGACGCGGGCGCTCTGCCACCCGGCGCGGGCGAACCCGGCTCCGGCGATCACCATCGCCGCAAGAAACACCGCCGGGACCAGCCACCCTGGCGCTCCGCTCGCCAGCGGCGAGACGGCCCACCCGAGTGCCCAGAACGCGCCGCCAACCGCCGTCGTCGCCACCCGCCGTTCCCGCCACGGGGAAACGCGGACGCTCGCGACATTCGATCCGGGGGACCGGAGTTCCGCCCGGTACCCCGCCCGCGCCACCGCGCCGGCGACGGCGCGCGGCAACTCCACCGCCAAATTCCGCCCGTCGGGAACCACGGTCAGCGTCCCGGCGCCGAAGCTGACGCGGGCCTCGCCGACGCCGGGCAGGGCCGCGACGGCCACCTCGACCGACCGCGCGCAGTCCCCGCAGTCCATCCCCGACACGGTGAAGACCGATGGCGAGGGTTGGGTCGGCGCGCCGGAGGACCGGTCGCGGTTCGGTTCGCGCTCGGCAATCGGGGCCAGGGTGGGAGCCGTCACCGCCGCGTCGCCTCGGCGGTGGCGTGGTCCGCGGGATCCTCGACGCCGAGGGGTGGCGCCGCCGGCTCGGCAACGTGCGCGGCCCCGATGGTCAGGACATCGCGGACGTGCCCGTCGTCCAGCGCGTAGTAGACGATCTTGCCGTCGCGGCGACGGCGCACCAGCCGGTGGTCGCGCAGCACCCGCAGTTGGTGGGAGATCGTGGTCCGGTTGACCCCGGTCGCGACCGCGAGGTCGCAGACGCAGAGTTCCCCGTCGCCGAGCGCCGTCAGCACCTTGACGCGGGTCGGATCGCCCAGGATGCCGAACAAGGCGGCCACCCGATCCGGGGCCGGCGCCACGGCCAACCGCCCCCACGCGGCCGCCACCTGCGCCGGATGCACGCAGTCGGTCTCGCAGCGCTCGGCATCGGTGGTGGTCATCGGGGTCCTCCCATCCAACAAGTGTATCGTCATGCACATGATACCGCGTTGGAGGACGGACGGGTGCTCCCGGGGAGGTCCCTATCCCCCAGCTCCCTGTCCTCGACGAAGCGGGAACGGGAGGAGCCAGTCCATCAACCCGTTGGGCAACGCCGTGGCAACAGCCCCTCCCCTGCATGGGAGAAGGGCTGGGGAGGGGCCGATCTCCCGCCACCGTCGGACAGAAAACGTTACCGCCCTACAACTCGTGCAGCACCAGGATGATCGCGCTCGGTATCGTCAAAATCACCGA
>CADCWE010000269.1 GCA_902806325.1 uncultured Thermomicrobiales bacterium
CAGGGCCGCCTCGTCGGCGGCCCCGATGCGCGGCGGCCGGCCGGGGACGGGGCGCGGGGCGAGGCCGCCGGGTTCCCCGGCCCGCGCCAGCCAGCGGTAGACGGTCGCCCGCCCCACCCCGAACGTTTGGGCCGCTTCGGTCTTGGCCATGCCGGCGGCGACGGCACCCACGACGCGGGATCGCAGATCGGCCGAGTACGCTTTCATCGCCCGATCTTCGCAGGCGTCTCAATGCTTCTGCAACCCGCTCTGACACTATCCGCTCATGGCATGCCCATGATATGCCGATAGTGCATGCTAACGCGACCTCAAGTCCCGGAGGGACTTCGTAGGTTCAGCGCGGGCCTTCAGCCCCGCGCCGCTTCAACCCCGCCGGACGCGCCGCCCTACCCGTTCCCCACCGGCGGCTCGGGGAGCGTTTCCGAGGTCAGCGTGGCGTCCAGCGGCGGGTCCACGATCTCCACCTCCTCCCCTTGGGGCGGCACCTGGCCCTGGCCCTGGTTTGGGATCAAGGGGGCGAGGACGGCGGCGGCCGGTTGGTAGCGGTGGACCGCGTGGCTGCCCTGGTCGGTGATCAGGATGGCGCCGTCCGGCGCCGTCGCGATCCCGACCGGGGCTTGGAGCAGTTCGTTGCCGACTTGGGTGATCGGGCTGAGGATCTCGCCGCCGGATCCGAGGACCTCGACGGAGCCGGTGTTGGCGGAGGTGGCGTAGAGGTTGCCGTCGAGACCGAAGGTGAGGTAGGGGCTGAAGTCGGTCGAGCCGATCCACGCCGGGACCGGCCATTGGTCGAGCGCGTTGCCCGCCTTGTCCCAAACGCTGATCCGGCCGTTGTTGGTGTCGGCGACGTAGACCCGGCCGTCTGGCCCAAGCGCGATCCCGACCGGTTCGAGGAGTTGATTCGGGCCGCTGCCGTTGCCGCCGAAGGTGCGCTTGAACGAGCCGTCGGGACCGAAGACCTGGACCCGTTCGTTGCCCGTGTCGACGACGTAGACCTCGCTGGCGCCGTCATCGACCGCAACCCCGCGTGGGCCGAAGAACTTGCCGTCGAGATTGGGCACGGCGGCGGTCGGCGAACCGCCGGTGTCGCCGTTCTCGCCGAACTGGCGGATCACGGCGCCGGAGGCGTCGAAGACGACGATCCGGTGATTCCAGGTGTCTGCCACGTAAATCAGGCCGTCGGCGCCGGTGGCGATCCCGCTCGGGCCTTGCTGAAACTGGGTGCCGAACGTGTAGCCGCCGCCGTCGCCGCCCCAGATGCCGACGAAGCGACCATCGGCGTCGAAGGTCTGGACCCGCAGGTTGTCCTGGTCGACGACGTAGATCGCCGAGCCGTCCGGCGCGACCGCGATCCCGCGCGGGCGGTCGAGTTGGCCGCGCCCGCGTCCTTGGCCGGCCCGGTCGAAGAGGTCGAAGGGCCCGCTGTTGGGGATCAGGCGAGCGCTCAACTCGGCGTTGAAACCGACCGCGATGGTCGTCGGGTCGGGATCGGTCTCGAGGTCGCGGTAAAGGAGATAGCGGGTGCCATCGAGCCAGTTGCCCGGCACGACGAGGTGGCGGACCACGTCCAGGATGTCCGGATTCTGGTAGGTGGCCGGCACCCGGTTGACGTACGGGTAGTCGAACGGGGTGTATCCGGCATCGGCCATCCCGGTCCGATCCGGCGCGATCACCACTTGGGACGTTTGCAGCGGCGCCTGCCCGGCCGCCACCACCTGGAGATCCGGGAACTGGCGGAAGTACCAGCGGAACGGCCATTGCAACCGTTGATCGACGGCGATGCCGAGACCGTTGCCGCCGGTCGGGTCGCGGACCGACCCCTGGGCGACGGTGACGTCGCGGGAGAGGCGGGTCACCCGCGCCACCAACGGCTGGACCGCCGCCGTCGCGGTTTCCTGCGCCAGCAGTTCCCGCCCCTCGTCGGCCTCGTAAAAGTTGAGCAGCACCGTCGAGCGCAGGCTGTAGGCCCCGAGCACGAGCAGCACCACCAGCAGCAACACCGCGCCCGGCCGGACCACCCGCGCGGCCGGGTCGGGGTTCCGGATCACGCCGTACGCGGCGACGCCAAACAGGACCACGATCAAGCCGGCGACGACCGCCTGAACGGTCGCCCGGCCTTCGTCGACCGCCTCGCCGGTCCGCCCGATCAGAACCGCAAACGCGACCGAGGCGACGAAGACGCCGAGCAGCGCCAGGATCAGCAAGCCGCCCGGACCGCGGAGGACGTTGCGCCAGTTGACGGCCGCGAACAAGTCCCCGATGGCGCCCCCCGCCAGCAGCACCAGCGGCAGCGCGACGTGGACGGCGTGATCCGGCGTCGACCCGGCGCTGAAGCTGAACAGCACCAGCGCCGCCGCGAACCAGCCGGCGAAGAAGGTCCACCCGAGCGCGCCGTCGCCGTCGAGACGGCCGGAATAGACCGCGACCACGGCGAAAACGACCGCCATGATCTCGTAGAGCAGGATCGCGAGCAGGAAGAAGCGCGATGAGGTCGGCGAGGTGTCGTTGCCGAGCAGCCGCCCCCAGTCGGCGAACGTGGTCGCCAACCCGGAGAGGGCCGGGATGTCGCTGAACAAGCGGGTGAAACAGGCCGCCAGGGCGACGAAGGCGCCGATCCCGAACAGCCCGGCGGTCTCGCCGGAGCCGAACAGCGCCCGCAAGCCGCGAACGGTCGCGCCCGGTTCACCCTCCGGCGGGGCGTCCGGATCGTCGTTGGAGGCCCGCGCCCGGTCGAAGACGGTTGCCAACCCGGCCCCGGCGCCGAGCGCGATCAGGACCGAGATCGAACTCGGCCCGCTGGCGATCAAGGCGCCGAGCGCCGCCCCGGCGCCGATCGCCCACCGTCGGACCGCCGTCCCGCCAAGTCCGGCCCGCAGGACCGCGACGACCAGCAGCAGGGCGCAGAACGCGACCGCGATCTCCGGCTGCGCCGTGCGCGACGACCAGACCAGCGTCGGCGACAGCGCGGCGACCGCCGCCATTCCCAGGGCCGCCGGACGGCCAACGAACGGCCGCAGCGCGCCGATCAGGCCAAGCATCCCCAACCCGAGCAGCGCCGGGGCGATCCGCGCCGTGGCATCCGTCGCCCCGAAGAGGAAGAACCCGAACGCCTGCAAGAGCAAGAAGAGCGGCGCCGTGGTCGGCAGGTCCGCCCCCGGCAAGCTGGGTCGTCCCTCGTAGAAGGCAAAGGCGTGGTAGGTCCGGTACGCCTCCGCGGGGGACAGGCCCCAGACATCCAGGTTGCCCAAGCGGACCGCCACGGCCGTCGCCAGCACGATGGCCCAGCCGATCGCGGCCCAACTGACCGCGCCCAGATCAATCGTCCGGTCCAGCACCGTCACCGGCCGCCCCGACGAATCCGACGCCGTTCGTTCCACGCCTGTCGTCCTCCGGGACGAAGCCGTCGGCCGGTCAGCCGTCGGCAGCAAGCCGCTCGCCGATCGCTGACGGCCGAAGCTTAGTAGCGGATCCCGTTCAACCGCGGCACCAGATCGTCCCGCACGTAGACCGTCATCGTGAAGCTGCCGATTTTGCCGGGCAGGTCGCGGTACATCGCCAGGCGGTAGAGCCGCTGCTGGCCTTCGGCGGTGAGCTGGGTTTCCAAGCTGTCGCCGATCGAGCCGATGATCGCCGGCAGGTCGCTCGGGTTGTCTTGGCTGCCCCAGGCCGAGCGCCACGGCTCGATCTCTGGCGCGATCGCGAACTTGCGGTAGGTCTCGTCCTCGGGGAACCACCAGCGGAGCGCGTAGGTCTGCGCCGTGTAGCCGTCCATGTACTGGGCGATGTTGGCGCATTCGGTCTCGTTGGCGATGACGACGGCGGCGTTGTTCGGGGGCGCCTCGCTGATCCCGTTGCCGAAGTAGCGCTTGTTCGGATAGTCGCGCAGATACCACTGGTAGGGCCAGGAGGCGCAGCTGTTGTACCAGACCTCGAGGTCTTTGCCGCCGGTCAGCTCCATCGAAAGATGGTCGATCTCGGCCATCACGCGGGTCACGTCGGGGGAGCTTTGGGTGTAGACGATCATGTCCCGGGGCACGTCGCCGTCGAGGTAGTTGAGCCGCCACCCAGCGTGGACCTGCAACAGCAGCAGGACTGCCAGCGCCGCGAAGGCTCCCGTCCGTGCCGCGCGGCCCGGTCCGACCGCCCACCAGGCGAGGCCGATCAGGGCAATCGCCGCGATCAGCGGCAGCGCCAGGAGCCACCAGTCGTCGAGGGCCTGGCCTGAAACGTCGCGCACCCAACCGGCACCATCCGGCCCGCGGCTGAAGCCGCCGTAGGTCAGGCGCCCGGCGAGAAAGAACCACCCCCCGGCGAGCAGCACCAAGGCGATCCCGACCGCCGGCGCGACCCACGATCCGGACACCGATGCCCGTCCCGTCCCAACCCGGTTCCGTGCCGCGCCGAGCGCCGCCGGTGCTCGCTCGACCAACTCGCCGATCAGCGACGCCGCCAGCAGCGTGGCCGGCAACGCGAAGTGGATCACCAACCAGGGCATTTTCTCGCCGGCCCACGACAGCACCGCAAACATGAACCCGAACCAGGCGAGCAGGAACAGGTTCGTGAATTGGCGCGGCCCCGCCGACCACGCGCGGTTCACGTGGACGCCGGTGCCCGTTCCGCGGGTGATCCGCACCGGGCCGACGGTCCGCCAGAGCACGACCGCCGCCGCCGCCAGCCCAAAGAGCACCGCGACGAACTCGTACTGCGGAAAGAGCAGGAGGAAATAGAACCACGGTTGCTCGCCGCGCTGGACGTCGTGCTGGGCCAGCCAATAGAAGAGGGTGCCACGGGTCGACACGGTGCCGGTGGCCAATCCCTCCATGTTGGTGAAGAGGGTGGTGTAGAGGACGACAAAGATCCCGGCGAACGTCGCGATCGCCGCGCCGAGGCCGATCTTATCGCGCCAGGCGGCCAACACCGCCCGATCGACGCTGCCCTCCGGCGCCCCGCCGAGGGAGCCTTCGACCAGCCCCTGGCCGGGCGCGTTCGGATCGCGCTGCATCCGCAGCACCAGCACCGCCAGGACGACGAAGGTCGCCGCCAGCAGCAGGGCCGCCACCACCAGCGGCCAGGTCAGCAACTCGCCGTAGAACCGGAGCTGGTTGTCGCGGGTCGCCTGGGGCGCGCCGTCGCCGCCCCACGGGATCTCGGGGAACGGCTCGTCCCAGATCCGGGGCACCGCGACCAGCATCGCCACGCCGAGCGCCGCCGCCCCGACGTGCAGCGGCACCAGCGGCCGCAGCGTGCCCCAGAGCAGGGCACCCCAGACCACCAGCACGAACACGAGCGCGATCGCGAACACGATCTCGTGGTTGGCGTAGAGGAAACTGAGCGTGCCGGCCCCGATCACGAGCCACCGCCGCTGCGGCCGTTCGATGTAGCGCACGATGGCGACGAACAAGGCCAGCGAGCCGACCACCGTGTAGATGTCGTGCCGGATGTACCGGCTCTGGTAGAGGATCGCCGGGGAAAACAGCAGGAGCACGGACGCCGTCAGCGCCCCCCACCGCCCGAGCAGCCGCGGCCCGCGCAGGAACCACGGCAACCCGACCAGGATCACCCCTGCCAACGCCGGCACGTAGCGGCTGGTCGCGTCCGATGCGCCGAACAGAAAGTAGGCAAGGGCGTTGGCGTGGAACAGGAACGGCCCGTGCATCAGCGGGTCGTGGGTGTAGGGATCGACCCCGGCAAAGAAGCCCCACGAGTAGTAGGCGTGCAGGCTCTCGTCGTGGTGCAGCGCCTTGCCGCCCAAGTCCCAGAACCGCGTCAGCGCCGCGGCGACCAGCAGCAGCGCGTAGGCGGCGTGTTCCCAGGTGACACGCGCCGTCCACGGCACCGCCACCCGGTCGACGGCCGCGGCCTCGCCATCCGCCACGTCCACGGGCTCGACCCGGAGCGTGGGCGCGACAGCGGCTTCGGCCAGCTGCCGCTCCGCGCCGTTCGCGGGTTGCTCGCCCGGAATCGCCGGGATCGCCGCCGTCCCGGCGCCGTCGGGTTCGAGGACCCCGTGACCGTCGTCCGGCTTGGCCTCGCTCGACCGGCGTTTCGTCGTGGGTGCGCGCAAAGTCCTCGTCGTCCCCGCTCCGGCTCGCCTTCGGTTCCGCGCGCGTTCTCGCCACCCGCGCGCGTTCCTCGACCACCCCGAAGCCCAAAATCGTCTCGAACCCGCCGGAGTATACGACGCGGCCCAATTGGCGGACCACGCGCGGAAGCCAGCCCTATCCCATCAGACGCACCGATGCGCGTTCCGGATACATCCCGACCGTTTGTGCAACCCGCACACGAACCCCGAACGAATTCGGCGCCCCCGCACCTATGATCGGGATCGGACCCTGCTTAGACTCGGAGGCGGATCGCGGCGTGCGGGCCGGGTTTGGCCTCGAAATGGGGGAGGGCGGCGGTTTGGAGAACATCAACTCGGGCGATACCGCGTGGGTGTTGGCGTCGGCGGCGCTGGTGATGCTGATGACGCCGGCGTTGGGGTTTTTCTATGGCGGCCTGGTTCGTCGCAAGAACGTCCTCGCCACCCTGATGCACTCGTTCTTCATCCTCGCCCTGATCAGCGTCCAATGGGTCCTCTGGGGCTACACCCTGGCGTTTGGCCCCGACCAGGGCGGGTTCATCGGCGGCCTGGATTGGTTCGGCCTCAACGGCGTTGGCGCCGAGCCGAACGCCGACTACGCCGGCACGATCCCGCACCAGGCGTTCATGGCCTACCAGATGATGTTCGCGGTGATCACCCCGGCGCTGATCACCGGCGCCTTCGCGGAGCGCAAGCGGTTTAAGGCGTTCGTCATCTTTACCCTCGCCTGGGCGACCTTCGTCTACGCCCCGGTCGCGCACTGGGTGTGGGCCGTCGGCGGCTGGCTGCGCGACTTCGGCGCCCTCGACTTTGCCGGCGGCACCGTGGTCCACATCACCTCCGGGGTCTCGGCGCTGGTCGCCGCGAGCATGCTCGGCAAGCGGGTCGGTTTCGGCAAAGAGTCGATGGACCCGCACAACCTGACCTACACCGTACTCGGCGCGGGCCTGCTCTGGTTCGGCTGGTTCGGCTTCAACGCCGGCAGCGCGCTGGCCGCGAACGGTCTCGCCGCGAACGCCTTCGTCGTCACCAACACCGCCGCCGCGATGGGCGCCCTGTCCTGGATGACGATCTCCTGGATGCGGCACGGCCAGCCGAGCGTCCTCGGCGCCGCCGCCGGCGCGGTCTCCGGTCTGGTCGCGATCACCCCGGCCGCCGGGTACGTGGACGCGATGGCGGCGATCCTGATCGGTCTCGGGGCCGGCGTGTTCTGCTTCTTCGCCGTTGATCTGCTGAAGCAGAAGGTCGGCATCGACGACGCGCTCGACGTCTTCGCCGTCCACGGCGTCGGCGGCATCTGGGGCGCCCTCGCCACCGGCCTGTTCGCCCAGAAGAGCATCAACCCGGGCGGCGACGACGGCCTGTTCTACGGCAATCCGGCCCAGCTCTGGGAGCAGGCGATCGCGGTCGGCGCGGCGGGGCTGTACGCCGGCGCGATCAGCTTCGTGATCCTCAAGGTGATCGATATCGTGATCGGTCTCCGCGTCCCGGAGTCCGAAGAGGTCCTCGGCCTCGACTCCTCGCAGCACGGCGAACTCGCCTACCAGTTGTAATCGGTGGTCGGAAGTCGGGCGTATGGCCTCCGACCCGCGATCGAAAGGAACGGCTCCAATGATCCTGATCGCCTTCGCCTGCTTTGCCCTCCTCGTCGTCGCGTGGATGATGGCCCCGACCGAGAAGGCCCGCGTCACCAAGCCGGCGCCGGCGCCGATCCAGGTCGGCGATCTGGTCGATGCCGTCGCCTAGCGTCCAGACTGCGCGAATAGACCAGCGCCTCGACGCGGGCGGACCACCACCGGTCCGCCCGCGTCGGCGTGCCCGGCACCCTCGCTCCAGGGCGTGGCCGGACCGACGTGGTACCCTCACCCGTAACAGCGGTCTGGCCACGGGGAGCGCGGGAGGATGGGAACTTGGCGGACGACCACGGACACGACCACGACCACGACCACGCCACGGTCGCGCCCAAGGACCCCAACGAGCAGGCCGCCTTGGCGCGCGACATCGGCGAGGAACTGACCGAGATCTTCGTCCGCTATGTTCAGGGCGATGTTCCGTTCGAGGACATGACCTTCCTCACCTTCGAGACCTTGGAGAACCTGTCCATCGTCGCCAGCGGCGAGTACGAGCTCGACTACGACGAGGACCAGGAGTACGAGATCGAGGAAGCGACCGAGGAGCAGGAAGACCTCGCCCAAGAACCGTCCCGCGACGGGGATTAGGCGGGCCAACCGGGGCGCGAGTCGCCCGCCGCCGACCCGGTCTCGACAAGGCCGCCGCCACCGACCCCGGGCACCCGGGCTCCGCGCGACGCCGGCAACGTCTCTCCGAGGCGGAGTACGGATAACCATCCCGGTCGGGATGCGGTGGTGAGCGGCGAATCGTGCCAGACCCCGGCGTCTGCTTGGGGAAGCGCGACGGTGGAGTGTCCTCGTTCGCTATGCACCACGTCCGCCGCGAGCAACGCCTCGCCGTTCGCATCGCCGTTGTGCTGGGCGTCGTCGTGGTGGCGATCGCCGCGCCGCTGATTCTTTCGTCGTCGCTGCGGTTACGGCTGGGGTACGCGTTGGATTTGGTGCCGGGCGACGAGGCGACGCGCCTCTACGAGGCCGACCACCGGATCGAGTTGGTGGTGGTTCGGGAGGAGGTCCCGGTCGAACTGTCGCTGGCGATCGAGCGATTCACCGCCCGCTACATCGCCGACCGGCGCGGCGGCACGGTGGTCCTGCACGACATCGCCGGCGGCCAACCGTTGGACCTCCCGTTGGCGACGTACGACTTCATCGCCGGGTCCGACGACGGCAAGGCGTTGCTGTTCCGGGACTCCGCGGCGCCATCCGACCGGGTCGGCGCGGTGGTCGTGTTCCCCGCCGAAGGCACCGTTCGCCCGCTCCCGGCCGGGGACTCAGAGCCGCCGCTGCCCGGCGATTGGGAGACCGACGTCACCTTGCGGGCGGTCGGCTGCGATGGCGTTTCGCCGCGGCAGACCTGGATCGCCTGCGTCGTCCACGGCGAGGGGTTCTCGCGCTATTGGCTGGGCGATTGGCAGGTGCAGATCCGGCGCTTTGGCCGCTCCGGCGACTGGACCGCGCTCTACCGGGGTCTCGGCCCCGACCCGATCGTCGGCTGGACCCCGGACGAGCAACACCTGCTGATCCAGACCGAAGGCGGCATCTTTCGGCTGGAGGTGCCGGCACCGTAACGGGCGGCGCAGACGGCGAGCTAGCCCGCGTGGCGGAAACCGGCGGCGCGCATCGTCAGGGGTTCGATGTCGGCAAAGACGGCCGCCTCGACGACCTCGGCGACAAACAGGATGGAGTCGCCGGCGTCGGTCGCCGAGCGGACCTCGCATACGACATATCCCCCCGAGTCGGCCAGGGCGGGGATGCCGCTTGCGGTGGAAGCGACCGCGAGGCCAAGCGCCGCGAACTTATCCCCCGCCCGCGCCTTTGGGCGGCCCAGCGCGCCAGCGAGGTCCCGTTGCCCCTCCGCCAGCGGGCAGACCGCGAACCGGCCGCTGGCCCGGATCAGCGGCAGCGTCGAGGAGTCCCGCTCCACCGAGAGGGCGATCAGCGGCGGATCGAACGAGACTTGGGTCAGCCAGTTGGCCGTGAACACGCCGCGATCGTCACCGTGCGCCGCCGTCACCGCGTAGAGGCCGTAGGTGATCTGCCGGAGGATGGTCTTCTTGGCGTCGAGGTCCATCGAGGCTCCTGCTTTTGGGTGTCGCTCTCGCTATCGAACGCGGGTGGACGAGATGCTGAGCGACCGCCCGCGTCCCCGGTCGCCCCGTCACGATGGGCACCAACGGTCCCAGGGGATCGGTTGCCCACTTGGGTTACGGCGACATCGCCTCCAGATCCGGCCGCAGCACCACGCTCTCCTGTTCGTTGGGATCCGTCCGCGCCAGCACCGCGACGCACGGCTCGGTGGCGCTCGCGTTGAACGGCAGGTGTGGCACCCCGGCCGGAATGTAGAACATCTCCCCGGCTTTGATCGTCGCGTGCTGGCTCAGGTCGTGCCC
Organism: uncultured Thermomicrobiales bacterium; assembly: GCA_902806325.1. Classification (GTDB taxonomy): domain Bacteria; phylum Chloroflexota; class Chloroflexia; order Thermomicrobiales; family UBA6265; genus CADCWE01. The sequence goes on from CADCWE010000269.1 coordinate 10,104, forward strand.
GTACCAGGTTTCGCTTTCTCCGGAGACCACGTAGATCGCGGTCTCGTGGTCCTGGTGGAGGTGGGCCTTGGCCCGCCCGCCTGGCGGAATCGTCAGCAGCATCATGCAGATCTTTTCGGCCCCGACGCTCTCGGCCGAGATCCCGCCGACGTAGGCGAAGCCCTGCTTGCCGTCGTACGTCCCCGCTGGCCGGATGACCCGGCACGTGGCGGCGGGTTTGGCGGGCGGGGCCGAATCCGTGGCGGCATTCATGCATCGTCTCCTGCGCGTGTTGCGGCTGGCTCGCGATGGCCCGAACGATAGCCCATCGTTCACTTCCCGGGCAGCCAGACCAAACATTTCATCCCGATGCCGCAACTCCGTGACAGTTTTCACGCATCATGGCCATAGGCATCGGCAACGCGATGGCCTACCGTTGACCCACCACCCACTACCCGCCGGGTGGCGGTGCGCCAGTCTCCGGGTAAGGACCGTTTCGATGGACGTGGACCGATTGATTGCCCCCGTATTGCCGACCGGCTGGGAAGCCCTGGCGACCCTTGCGGCGGTCGCCGGCGTGGTGGCCGGGATGGCGCGCGTCGCCTGGCTGCCGACTCGGGAGCGGAACGCCGGATACCGCGTCCGCGTCGGCGTGTTCCCTCGCGCCCGCTACCAGGCCCCGGTCCTGGTTCCGTTGCTGCTTGGCGCGTTCGGCGTCGCCTCCTTGGGTGGCACCGTGGTCGGGGCGATTGGCCCGCTCGCCGCCCTCGTCGTGGTGCTCGCCCTGCCGATGCGGTACACGGTGACGCCGAATGGGATCGGCCTGGGACGCCGTGCCCCGCGCCGTTGGACGGAGTTCGCCGGTGCCCGTCGCCGCGCCGGCCGGGTCTACCTCCAGCCCTTCGCCGGGAGCCGGGGCATGGTCGTTTGGCTGCCCCGCGACCGCGACGACGACGACCTGGTCGCCACGCTGCGCCGCCGGATGCGGGAGTGCCACCGCGGCGCCGCGTCCTCGGACCCCCTCCCCGCGCGCGCCGTCGATCCCACGCCCAACGCCAAACCGGTCTGGACCGTTTAGATTCGATCGGTCTCGATGGGCGAGCCGCGTTGATGGTCGTATTCGATGAGTGTTCCGAGCGTTTTCCGGAGCGCCTCCAACCGCTGCTCGCCCAACACGTTCGCGTACTCGGTCTCCATCTCGCGGGTGACGTTGACCGCATCATGCAGCAGCCGGCGGCCGGTTGCGGTGAAACGCGCGAGCGTCGCCCGGCGGTCGGTTGGGTCCGGCGCGCGGGCGACGTAGCCCTGCCGTTCCAACTCGATAACCAGTTGCCCCATGCCCTGCTTGGTCATCCCGGCACGCTCCGCGAGGGCGGTCACCCGCGTCCCGTCCGCGTCGAGGTGCGGCAACAGGGCGATGTGGGCCAGGGTCAACCCGCCGTAGCCGCGTTCCCGCAGTTTCGCGACCGCGCGCGCGCTGAAGGCGCGGTGCGCCCGCAGCAAGAGCCGACCGACATGCCGGTCACGCAGGTGGCGCAACGTTTCCCCGTCCGCTCCGTCTTCGCCGATTGGGTCCATCGTCCCCCCTTGACGGAATAGGAAAGTACGTTTACCATCGTAATAGGCAACCTCCTTTACTGTACCTGCCGCGTTCCGGGTTGTCGATGCGGCGACGGGAGATTGACGATGACGGTGGTCCACGGCGACCAATTGCACGACATCGAGACACCGGGCGGAAACGCCGGGGCGGGGATGGCGACGCCGAGCCGGGGGGCGACCGAGGTGAGCGTGATCCGGCAGCGGCAGGGGCCCGGGGGAATCAATCCCCCCCACACGCACGACCGCGAGGAGGTCATGGTGCTGCTCGCGGGGACGGTCACCCTGACGGTGGAGGAGGAGCCGGTCGCCCTCCGCCCCGGCGATGCGGCCATCGTTCCACCGGGCACGTCTCACAAGGTCGAGACCACGGGGTCCGAACCCGCGCAGTGGCTCATCGTGGCACCCGTCGGGGTGCGCTACTTTCATGCCGGCGGCGAGGAGGGATTCCCGCCCTGGTCGAGGTGAACCCGAACCCGGCCACGGGATCGGGATGGCGGCCCCGGTTGTCCGGTGTCTCCACACCGGGACCGCGCGATCCTGCTCGGCCGGGCGTACCGCTCGCCGCGGTCACTAACACCGGCGATCGCCTATCCCTCCGCCAACTCCAACGCCAGCAGCGCCGCGTTGACGATCTGGTCGGCGTCGATGCCGGAGACCTGGTAGAGCGCGGCGCGGGAGCCGGACTGGCCGAATTGGTCCACCCCCAGCGGGACCACCGGCGCCCCGTAGACGCTGCCCAGGAAGGCCAGCGAGTGCGAGGCCCCGTCTTGGACCGTCACCAGCGGCGCCCGGCGCTCCTCCGCCGGGAGCAGAGTTTCTAGGTGGCCGAGGTTTAAGGGGCGGTGGGCGGCGGCCAGTTGGTCCCGGCGCGCCCGCCGCAGGGCGTCGTAGAGCCGGTCCGGGCTGGAAATGTGGAGCACGTTGGCCGCCACCCCTTCGGCGTGCAGCCGCTGCGCCGCCGCGATCGCGTCCGGGACCATGATCCCCCCGGCCGCGATCTGGACCGCGTCGCTCGCCGGGAGGTCGGGCGCGGCGACCCGCCGGTCGACGATCCGGTACCCGCCGAGCAGCACCTGGCGGCGCAGCTCGGTTTCGCCGAACCGGGACAGCGGCTCGTCCAGCAAGCCTTGATCGACCGGTTTGGTCGAGAGCCGGAGGTAGGTGGATAGCCCGTTGGCGCGGTCGCAGCACTGGCGGAGCCCTTCGAGCAAGGCCCACTCGACCTCTCGTCCGAAGCACGGCTCGTAGGAGACCAACCGCGGCAACTCGATCCCCAAGCTGGGCGTGACCGTGCTCTGGTGGGCGCCGCCCTCCGGGCTGAGCGACACCCCGGCCGGGGTGCCGGCGAAGACCATCTTCGCCCCGACGTAGAGGCCGTAGATCAGGGCGTCCAGACCGCGGCAGACGAACGGGTCGTAGACGGTGCCCAGCGGCAACAGGTGCTGCCCGGTCAGCTCGTGGGACAGCCCGAACTGCGACAAGGCCATAAACAGGTTCATCTCCGAGATCCCGAGCTCGATGTGCTGGCCCGACGGCGACGGTTCCCAGCGCAGCATCTTTTGCCCGGCTTGCTCGAAGTCCGCCGCCGTCTCCCGCGCGAAGACGCCAACCTTGTTGATCCAGCCCGAGAGGTGGGTCGAGGTCGCCACGTCCGGCGACAGCGTCACCAAGCGCGGCCCGACCTCGGGGACGTCGGCGAGGCGCATCAGCGCCCGGCCGAGCGCTTCCTGGGTCGAGGTCAGTTTCGGGTGGCGGGTGTCCAGGGCGGCCGGGATCGCCCCCGGCGACAAGGGCGGCATCGCGTCGCCGGTCGCGGTCAACCGCGCGCCGGCGCTGGCGCACCACTGGCCCGCCGCCGAGTCGGGCGGAAAGGCGCTCCACGCGTCGTCCTCGGCGATCCCGAACCCCTCGCGCAGGGTGTCCATCTGCGCCGCCGTCAGGAGTTGCGAGTGGTTGAGCGGGTCGCCGGCGAACGGCAGCCCCCACCCTTTGACGGTGTAGGCGAAGATCACCACCGGCGCGTCTTGGACCGCGTCGGCCTCGGCCAGCACGTCGAGCAGCCGCGGGAGGTCGTGCCCGCCGAGATTGGCGAGCAGGGGCCGCAGGTCGGCGTCCGTCGTCTCGGCCACGGCGTCCAAGATCGCCTGCCTGGCGGCAGGGTCGGGCACGTCGGATAGGCGGGCGCGGAGAGCGGTGGCGTCGTTCAGCCGGATCAGGGCCTGGTATTCCTCGTTGCTCATCGCGTCGATCCGGTGGCGCAGCGCCGCCCCGCGCGGACCCGCCATCGCCGCTTCGAGGCGGGCGCCGTATTTGGCTTCCAGCACGGTCCAACCGGCACCGGCGAACAGGGCCTTGAGGCGGGCCGCGCGCACCCCCGGGATCACGCGGTCCAGGCTCTGGCGGTTCAGGTCGACGATCCAGATCACGTTGCTGAGGCCCTGGATCGCCTCCTCGGCCACGGTTTCCCAGACGTTGCCCTCGTCGAGTTCGGCGTCGCCCAACAGCGCGATGAACCGGTTCGCGGTGACGCGGCCGAAGTGCAGCTCGGCGTAGGTCGCCGCCAGTGCCGCGAAGACCGGCGCCACCGCCCCCAGCCCGACCGAGCCGGTCGAAAAATCCACCGGATCGGGGTCCTTGGTCCGGCTCGGGTAGGCCTGGAGGCCGCCGAACTCGCGCAGCGTGGTCAGGTACCGCGCCGGCAGCCGGCCGAGCAGGTACTGCGCGGCGTGGAAGGCCGGGGAGGCGTGGGGCTTGATCGAGACCCGATCCCCCGCCCGCAGGAAGTGGAAGTAGAGCGCGGTCAGGATCGTCACGACGGAGGCCGACGACGCCTGGTGGCCGCCGACCTTGGACTTGTCCGGGTTCGGCCGCACGTTGTTGGCGTGGTGGACGATCAGCGTCGAGAGCCAGAGCAGGCGGCGCTCGATCTCCTCCAGCGTCGCCAGTTCGCCGCCGTCCAGACCGCCGCTCCCCAACCCGCGTGCCGAACGCGGGGCCTCGGTTACCACCATCTGAACGCTCCTTGCGGGCGCCGTCGTCGGCGCGCCGCCGTCCCGGCTTCGCTGACGGCATGGTACGCCCTTCCGCGCCGCCCGTCAGCCGGTGCCCGCCGTCCTATACTTTGACCAGCGGGCCACGACCGACAACGCCCCTGGAGCACCCATGACCATCGCCGATCTGCGGAAGGACTACACGCGCGCCGGTTTGGACGAAGCCGACGCCGATCCGGATCCGTTCGCCCAGTTCGAGCGCTGGTTCGCCGAAGCCCAAGCCGCGGGCGTCCTCGAACCGAACGCGATGACCCTCGCCACCGCCACCCCGGACGGCCAACCCAGCGCCCGGATCGTTTTGATGAAGGGGTTCGACGCGAATGGTCTGGTCTTCTACACCAATTACGAGAGCCAGAAAGGCGCCGAGCTGGCCGTCAACCCGCGGGCCGCGCTGCTCTTCTACTGGGGCGAGTTGGAGCGCCAGGTCCGGCTGGTCGGGCCGGTTTCCCGGGTCTCCCGCGAGGAAGCCGAGCGCTATTTTCGCGGTCGTCCCCCCGGCAGCCGAATTGGCTCCGCCGCCTCCCGCCAGAGTCGCCCGATCCCCGACCGCGCCGCGCTCGAGCGCGAGGTCGCCCGCCTGGACGCCCTTCACCCGGACGGCGATGTCCCGCTGCCCCCGTTTTGGGGAGGGTACCGCCTGATCCCAGAACGCTTCGAATTTTGGCAGGGCCGGCCCAGTCGTCTCCACGACCGGCTCCGGTATCTGCGGCGCGACGATGGCAGCTGGGCGATTGCCCGACTTTTGCCGTGAGGCTCGGGCTTGCCGCGAAGGCGAGACCCGATCCCCGTAAGTCCTCACCCCGGAGAGCCCTCACCCCGGCCTTCAGCCGCGAGAATCGCGGCGCTACCGACCGCTTCCGTCCCAGCCCGCCGCGGCCCGCGCCGACCAGCGCCCCGCGATCCGGTCCACCGCCACCGGCAGGCCGAAGCAGTCGGAGACGATCTCCGAGACCAACGTTTGATCCGCCGGCCCCGACGCCAGGGACCGACCACCACGCAGCAACAGGGCGTGGGTGGTGGTCGCCGGCAGTTCTTCCAGGTGGTGGGAGACCAGCACCGTCGCCAACGCCAGGTGTTCCCGGGCCAGGGTCGCCAGCGCCGAGAGGAGCGCCTCGCGCGCCGGTAAGTCCAACCCCGTCGCCGGTTCGTCGAGCAGCAGTAGCGCCGGGTCCGGCATCAGGGCCCGCGCGATCCGGACCCGCTGCCGCTCGCCCTGGGAGCAGGTCTTCAGTTCCCGGCCGATCAATCCGCCGCACCCGAGCAATCCCAGAAGGCGCGTCGCCTTCGCCCGCTCGGCGTCACCGTAGCGGTCCCAGCGCGGTTGGATCGTGCCGGTCGCCCCGGTCAGGACGACATCCTCGACCGCCAGCCAATCCGGGGTCCGCAACCCCGGATCGACGATCCCGATCCGCTCGCGCAACGCCCAGACGCTGACTTCGCCGAGCCTTCCCCCGAGTACCCGCACCGTGCCCGCGCTCGGGTGCCGGACGGCGCCCGCCAACGACAAGAGCGTGGTCTTGCCGGACCCGTTCGGCCCCAGCAGCGCCCACTGCTCCCCCGGCCGCACCGTCCAACACACGTCGCGCAGCAGCCAGGCCCCGTCCGCCGTCCAAACGCTCGCCCCCGCGATCTCCACCACCACCGTTTCGGTCGAACCCACCCGCGCTGCCCCTCTCGAAGTCGGAAGCCGGAAGCCGGAAGCCGGAAGCCGCGAGTATGACGGTCCATGGGGCGTCTGGCGACCGACGGCGCCGTCACGTCCGGCTTCCGACGACCGACTTCGCCCTACAATGCCCCCGGCGCCGCGCCGGCGCGCCGCCTCGCCCATCCGGAAGGACCGCTCGTGGACGGAGTCGACGTCGAAGCCTTGCGCGCCCGCGTGCGGGACATCCCGGACTTTCCCCAACCCGGGATCCTGTTCCGCGACATCACCCCCCTGCTGGCCGACCAGTCCGCGTTCCGCGCCGCCGTCGACCTGATGGCGGCGCCGTACGCGGGCATCGCCACCGTGGTCGCGATCGAGAGCCGGGGGTTTATCCTCGGTGCCCCGATCGCCTACGCCCTGCGGGCGGGCCTGGTCCCGGTGCGGAAGGCGGGTCGCCTCCCCGCGGCGACCGAGCGCGCCAATTACGCCCTGGAGTACGGCACCAACACCCTGGAGATCCACGCCGACGCGATCGCGCCCGGCGTTCGGGTGCTGATCGTCGACGACCTGCTCGCCACCGGCGGCACCGTCCGCGCCGCCGCCGACCTGGTCGAGCGCCTGGGCGCGGAGGTGGCCGGGATCGTCGTCCTCGCCGAGTTGGCCGCGCTCAACGGCCGCGCCGCCCTCCCCGGGCACCACGTGCGGAGCTTGATCGTCTACTGACCGGAGCGCGCCGTCTGACCGGAGCCCGCCATCGCGGTATGATGGCTTGGCGATCGGTGGTTGAGGCGGAAGGGGAGGGGAATGGGCAAGGGCGACAACGGCGGCGTGATGAGCGGCAAGACCGCGGTGGTGATGGGCGTCGCCAACGAGTGGAGCATCGCCTGGGCGATCGCCAAGGCGATGGCCGGCGCCGGCGCCTCCCTGGCCGTGACCTGCCTCGACGAACGTGCCAAACGCGCGACCGACGCCCTTGCCGCCAAGCTGCCGGGGACCCGCGTCTACCAGGTCAACGTGGAAGCGGACGAGGAACTCGACGCCTTCGCCGCCACGCTGAAGAGCGATTTGGGCCAGGTGGATGCCCTCGTCCACGCCATCGCCTACGCGCCGGCCGCGGAGTTGAAGGGCCGCTTCCTGGAGACCAGCCGCGACGGCTTCCGCTTGTCGCACTCGATCAGCGTCTACTCGTTGATCGCCGCCGCCCAGCGCGTCGTGCCCCTGATGACCGACGGCGGCAGCATCACCACGTTGACGTACCTCGGGTCGGAACGCGTCTTCCCCAAGTACAACGTGATGGGCGTCGCCAAGGCCGCCCTCGAAGCGTCGGTGCGCTACCTCGCCGCCGACCTCGGGGAGCAGCGGATCCGGGTCAACGCCATCTCGGCCGGCCCGATCTCGACGGCCTCCGCCCGCGGTATCCCCGGCTTCAGCACGATGCGCGAGTCGCTCGAAGACCGGATGCCGATGGCGTCCGCGTTCACCGCGGACCAGGTCGGCAGCACCGCCGTCTTCCTCGCCTCCGACGGCGCCGCCGCGATCACCGGCGAAACGCTCTTTGTCGACGGCGGCTACCACGTGATGGGGATGTGACCGGCGGCGTTCAGACCACGCCGGTACCGATCTCGATCGTTCCGTATCGCGCGGGAACAGAAACCACGCCGGTTCCGGTTCGCTCGCCGGTCGAGGGGCGACTCCTACGCCTCGTCGAGCCAGATCGGGTTGGTCCAGGCGCGTTTCCCGGTCGAGTCTAGCACCGTCACCCGGCAGAATCCGCCGGCAAAGGCCGCGATCGGGAACGCGGCCCCGGTCAGGCCCTGGCCCGCTTCGTCCCGCGCCCAGCGGCAGAGCTGGCCCGGGCCACCCAGGTAGATCGCCTCGACCGGCGAGCAGGAGATCCGGAGTTCCCCGTCGACAACCGCCACGTCCCGCAGCTCGGGGCCTTGGCTGGAATAGTAGTGGCCCGCTTTGAGGGCGTTGACCAGGGCTTCGGGTTCCAGCGCTCCGGCACGGACCTGGACCCAGCCACCGAACCGGTCCGGACGTTCGCCGAAATGGGCGTCGTCCGCGGCGAAGGCGGAGAAGCGCCGACCGCGGGTTGCCAGCACGTCGGCCAGGTACCAGCCGCCGCCGCGGTCGCTGTCGCGGGTGTGGCCCTCGTTGTGGATCTCGATCGCGTGGGCGTCGGGGACCGACCGGGCGTCGGCGATCGTGACCCCGTTCCAGGCCGGGTGGGCGATGCCGACGAAGGCCCCCGCCGCCACCGCCCGCGTCGCCAGCGACGGACCCGATTCATCGAGCCCGTCGGCGGCGAAATCGAGCGGCAGGCCGACCGCGACCAGGTGCCAGAGTCCCCCGTTCTCCAACGCCGGGCCGTGCAACTCCGCGCCGAGGATCGTCGTAAAGTCGGGGAGACGCAGATCTCGCGTATCCGTCACCCGGTGCCCGTAGCGGGCCATGAAATGGTCGGTCAAGGCGAGGAAGTCGTAGCCTTCGCCGCGATAGGCGTCGGCGACCGCCTCCGGTTCCAGCCGCCCGTCGGAGCGGGTCGAATGGGCGTGCAGATTTCCGCGATAGAACCGCCCGGGCTGGGCGAACGGCAGGTTTCTCAAAGCGTCGGGGTCTCCTCGGTGAGCTGGCCATCGCCGGTTGTGACCGCGGTCGGCGGCGCGTCCGAAGTCTACCCCAGCCCCCCGTGCCGCCCGTTGTGGTCCGGCAAACGCCGGCCAGCGTCGGGAGCGCTCGGTGCGCGCTCAGCCGCCCGCCAGCACGCGGTCGATGTCCTGTTCGGTCGCGTCCGCGCCGAGGAACCAGAACCGCCATAGCTCGTCCAGATTCCGTCCCGCGGTTGTCTCGAAGGCGGCCAGCAGGTCCTCCGGCTCCGCAATTTGGTAGGCGTATTCCGTCGCCAAGGCGGAGAGCGCGCCGAAGAACGCCGCGTCGCCGATCTCGGTTCGGATCGCGTGGAACCCGAGCGCGGCCTTGCCGTAGTGGACCGCGCCCCGGATCCGGGGGTCCTGACCCTCCCGGATCGGTTCGTCGGCGACCGCGTCCGCCCCTTCGGCGAGGATCGCCCGGTACGACGCCGCCAAGAACCGCTCCCGCCAGATCGCCCCGGCGGCGGCGCCGGCCGTGTCTTCGGCGTAGACCGTTGCCAGGTAGTTGGTCAGCCCCTCGGTCAGGAACGGGTGGTCGTTGGTGTTCGCGCCGACGCTGCCTCCCCACCAGAGGTGCCCGATCTCGTGGGCGACGACCAAGGCCAACCGGTCCGGATCCTCGTTCGCCATCCCTCCCCCCAGACCCGCCCCGTCCAGGAACAGGATGCCCGCCCAGGCGACGCCCAGCGCCCCCGCCAGCGGCGCCTGCACCAGATCCAACTCCGCGAACGGGTAGGCGCCGTACCGCTCCGCGTACGCGGTCAGCGCCGCCGTCGCCACCGCCAGCGCGGCCGCGCTGGACGCCGCCGCGGCCGGGTTGGCGTAGCTGGTGACGACCGTGTCGCCGACCGTGGCCCGCTCCGCGACGTAGTCGGCGTCCGCGACCCAGGTGAAGTCGCGGGCCGGGCCGGCGGCGTAGCGGCGGGTCGTCTCGCCGCCCGAGGTTCGTCCCTCGCCGATTTGGCTTCCCGAGGCGACCACCCGGAGGTCGCTGGGCGTCGTCAGCGTCACGTCGTAGAGCGCCGATTCGGCAAACGTCGGGTCGCCGAACGAGGTCGGCGGGTCCAGCCGCCAGCCGGCGCCGGGTTCCCAGCCGGCGAGGCCGGGATACCAGTCCGCCAGGACCCAGGTGCCGCCGCCGGTGTCCCGGTTGAAGATGCCGAAGCTGCCGCTTGAATCGCTCGGGACCACGGTGACGAAGGCGAGCTCGATCTCGATCCGATCGCCCGCCGCCACGGGAGCGTCGGGTTCGACCGTCAGCGCCGTCCCGTCGACCGCCGTGTTCCAGGCCACCGGTTCCATCCGCCCTCCCGGTGGCGCCGCGCGCACCGTCGAGACGGTCAGGGCCCCTGGGCCGTAGTAGGCGGCGTTGGGGAACAAGCGGAACCAGACCTCGGCCTGGCTGGTTCCGGTCTCGTTGACGAACTCGACCCGCTGCAAACCTGAGATCGTCGCCGTCGCCGGGTCCAGTTCGGCCACGATCTGGTAGCGGCTCATCGGGCCGGCCGCCGCCGCAACGTCGTCGCGCAGGGTCGGGATCACCGCCGCGAATCCGCTGGGGGGGATCTCCGCGACCGCCACCGCCATCAAGTTCGGCGCCACCGCGAGGGCGACCAGCAACGCCGTCAGCGCCCGCAACGCCGTTTGCCGGACGCCGTCACGCCGCCACCCCTGCTTCACTCGAGGCCGTTCCATGTCCCGTCCCTCTCGCGACCGTCGCCGGGATCGCGCCGATGCTCCCGCGCGGATACCATCCCTGCCTGATTCGATGAGCGGAACTGGAGAACGGAGCGCTTCGATGGTGACCGTCGCCGATTCGTCGTCCATGCCGGGAGCGATCCGGGTTCGCCCGTTCGACACGGCGGACCGGCCGTTCTACCGCGCCATCGTCGGCCGTCTCCAGGACGCGGACGCCACGCCGACGCGGGACCCGGCGGTGATGGCCGACTACTTTCGGCGCCGGGCCAACGGCGAGGTCGAGGACCCGCCCGGCACCGAGACCTTCGTCGCCATTGGGCCGGACGACGCGCCGTTGGGCATTCTGACGCTGACCCCTTCGACCGACTACTTCACCGGTCACGGTCGGGCCCACGTCGAGATTTTGGTCGTCTCGGCCGAGGCCGAAGGAACCGGAGCCGGGCGGGCGTTGATGGCCCATGCCGAAACGTGGGCGCGGTCGCGCGGCTTGACCGAGATCGCCCTCGATGTCTTCGCCGGCAACGCCCGTGCTCGCGCCTTTTACGAACGCCTCGGGTTTCGCCCGGATCATCTGCGGTTGGTCCGGGCGCTCGACCGATCCCCCTAGCCGGGCGTGAGAGGGTCGGTGCCGTTGTTGACTTCGACGCCGTCGGGCGTGCCGTCGCCGTCGGTGTCGGCCGAGTACGGATCGGTGCCGATCTGCGACAGCTCGAAACCGTCGGTCAACCCGTCGCCGTCGGTGTCGGTGGTCGTGGGGTCGTCGGGATCGTCGTCTCCGCCCGCGTCCGGGTCGGTGGCGGGCGGCGGGGGCGGAGCCGGTTCCGCCGGGGCCGGTTCCGCCGGCGCGGGTTGGAACTGGTAGAGGTCCAGGCCGGCGTCGGGCGCGCCCTCGCCGATGGCGAACACGTAGCCACCGTCGGCCGCCAGCTCGCCACCCGTCGAGGCGTAGCTGTCGAAACCGGGCGAGAGCGCGGTCAGCAGCACCTGGTAGGTGCCGAACGGGAGATCGGTGAAGACGACCGAGCCTTGGCCGTTCGGCGCGCCGTCGTCGGCGTCGAGTTGGCCGCCGCCCGGCGTCAAGACGGCCAACTCGAAGCCGCCGCCCGAGGGAGCGCAGACCGCCGGATCCAGGGTCGCCGACGTGATCCCGGCCGGGCAGTCGAACACCAGAACCGAAATCGAGCCGGTACCCACCGCCGTCTCGGCCGGAGCCGCGGTCGGCGTCCGGGTCGCCCGCGCGGCCGGCGTCGCGTCCGGGGTTTCCTCCGACGTGTCCTCGCCCTCACCGGCCAGCAGGTCTTCGGGCACCTCCGGCCCGATCACGCCGACCGCAAACGCCGCCGTCCGGTTCGCGCCCTCGACCTCGACCGCGGTGATGGTGAACGAGCCGGAGACGGAGAGCGCTTCGCCGGCGGCGAGCGGGATCGGGTCGCCGCCGCCGTTGGCCTGGATCTCGACCGCCCCGGTGAGCGCGACCGCCAGCGCCGGGCCGCGTCCCTCCGACTCCGGAATCCGCACGACCTCGCCCCGGCGGGCCATATCCCGCACCAGGTCCAGATCCCGGCTGCCGTCCGGGGGCGCGAAGGGATCGCTGGCGTAGACGATCTCGCCGTCGTCGCCCGGGTCGGTCTCGGCGTCGTCCTCGGCCACCAGCTCCAGCGCCAGGTAGTCGCCCGGCCCGGCGCCGAGCTTGCCCCGAGCCTGCTCGGCCCCGCCGTCGACGAAGGCGGCCTCGCCGACCGCGACCCGCTCCGGGCGTCCGCCGCCACCGGTCAGCAACAGGGTCGTCTGCTGCGGCAGCACGAATCCCAGCGGTCGCTCGGCCGGTTCCGCGTCGGTCGCCTCTGCCGCCACGCCGCGGACCAGCCGCCAGACCACGTCGCCGTCGGCGATCGGAGCGACGCCCTGGGCGATCACCTGGGCGTCGCCCAGGGCCGGCGACGGATCGTCCGGCGCCACCGCCGCGAGGCGCGCGCTGGCACCCACCAGCGCCAACGCCAGCAGCGCCGCTTCCCCAACCGACCATCGGCGTCGAAGCCAACCCCAAACCATCGCGCTTCCCTCCCTCGACCGACACCGGCCTCCGACGGGCGGGCATTCGAATTTGTGCCGCCGCCGGCCGCATTGAATCGGAAAGCGTACCAGACGCCGCCCGCCGTCCCCCTGTTCCGCCTCGGCCTGGGGCGTGCTAGAGTGGTGGCCCGGCCAGGACGACGGCCGACCCCAGCACCGCGAAGGGGGCGTAACAGAATGTCAATCGCCGAGCAGCGCGCCTAAGGCGACCGCTTCGGTTCCGGTTCCGCCGATCCGTCCGTTTCCGCGCGGCGGCGACTTCCATCGCCGTCCCCGGCTTGCGGCAGCTTCGGGCACCCGTACGCCTTCCCGGTCCCTCACGCGCGCTTGGCCGATCCCGACCATCGGTTTCGGCCCCGGACATGGTCCCGGATCCCCGCGGGGTCCGTGGCTCTGTCGTGTCCGCGGCCCGCGCGCAGAGGTAACGCTCCGTGTCCCGATTGTTTCTCTCCCCGATGGCCCCGCTGCGGGTCTTCCTCGTCCACGAGTCCATGGCGTCGCTGTTCCGGTCCATGGTCCACGTCGCCTTCGCCATCTACCTGGTGCGGTCGGTCGGGCTGGATCCGTTCCAACTCGTCCTCGTCGGCACCACCCTCGAACTGACCTACTTCCTGTGCCAGGTGCCGACCGGCATCGTCGCCGACGTCTACAGTCGACGCTGGTCGGTGATCGTCGGCCTGCTGCTGGTGGGCGCCGGGTTCGTCTTGCTCGGCCTGCTGCCGGTCGTCCTGGCCGTGTTCGCGATCCAGATCGTCTGCGGCGTCGGCGAAGCGTTCATTGATGGCGCCCTTCAAGCCTGGGTCGCCGACGAGATCCCGGAGGCAGACCTGTCCCGAGTTCTGCTCCGGGGCGGTCAGTTCGGCACCGCCGGCGGCGTGGTGGGCACGATCGGGGGGGTCGGGTTCGGCCTCCTCGACCTGTGGATGCCGATCGCCGCCGGGGGAGCCGGGTTGGTCGGTCTCGGTCTGTGGCTGATCCCGGCGATGACCGAACACGGCTGGACCCCGCCGCCGCGAACCGCAAACGCGGGCTGGCGCGGTAGGGCGTTCGCCCCGATGCGGGGTACGCTCGTCGACGGGTGGCGGCTGGTCCGGGGCAGCACGCTGCTCGTCTCGCTGCTGGCCGTTGGGGTCATCGCCGGGGCGTCCAGCGAGGCCTGGGATCGGCTCTGGGAAGCGCACCTCCTGGCGGAGTTCGCTTTTCCGTCGTTCGGGGGCTGGCCGCCGATCGTCTGGTTCGGGATCATCGGCCTGGTCGGCAGCGGGATCGGCTTCGTTGGCACCGAGGTCGTGCTGCGCCGGGTGCCGACGGGCGGCCACCACCAGGCGGCCCGGGCGTTGCTGGCGATCACCGGCGTGCTGCTGGTCGCGACCGTCCTCTTCGCCGTCGCGGGCACCTTTCCGTTGGCGTTGGGCGCGCTCTGGGTGTCCGGACTCGCCCGCACCCTGCGCGGTCCGATCTTCGACGCTTGGCTGAACCGCCACGCCGAATCCCGCATCCGCGCCACCGTGTTGTCCCTCGGCAGCCAGGCCGACGCCTTCGGCCAGATGACCGGCGGCCCGATGATCGGCGGCCTCGGCTCCTTGTTCGGGATCCGGGTCGCGATCGCCGCCACCGGGCTGGCCCTGGCCCCGGCGATGGCCTTGTTCGCCCGCCTCGGCAGGTCCGACCAGCCGGAGGTCGTCCCGGTGCGGGCGACCGCGGCCGAATCGTAGCGAAGGTGGCGGGGGGATCCGGTGCCGGTGGTGCGGGGCGGGTGGCCCGGGACTGAGCGGGCCACCCGAGGAGTGTGCCGGACATCTGCGTCGTAGGGGCGCTGCTTGCTGCGCCCGTCGGCCAAACGGGGACATCGTGGTCTGACGCCGTTGTGGCCTGCGGGCCACGGGCGCGGCAAGCAGCGCCCCTACGCACACCCCACCCATTCTCCTTGGCGACCGACGGAGAATGGAGCGGTGCGCCAAGGGCGCCGTGTGTGATCGCAGCTACTGCTCGTGGTCGCGGATGGCGTCGGCTAGCTCTGTCGAGAGCGGGTCGCCCGGCGCCCGCAACGCCGCGCTCAGGCCCCCTTCCAAGGTCCGGTCGGCTAGTGCCAGTGCCGCCAGCGCCGCCTCGCCCATCGCCGCTTCCCGCGTCGCCCGCCGTTCCGTCGCGTCCTCCGGTTCGTCGTCTAACGCGAGCCACCCGAGCGGCGAAGCCGGCCAGCCCTCGACGTGCAGCGTCCATTCTTCCCCGCTGACCTGGACCGCGCCTTGCGCTACCTCGATGTCGACGTCGTCCGCCTCGATCAACCCGGCGAACGCGATCTCCAGGGCCGCCACGAGTTCTCCGTCGGTCATCCGTTCCCTCCCCGATTGGGACGAGTCCCGCCGCCTCTGCGACAATGGCGTGCGCTGCTCGGCGTCAGCCGTCAGCCGTCAGGCGTCAGGCGTTAGGCGCAGGCGTCAGCCGCTAACGTTGGTCGGGTTCCCGCTGCCCGGGTCATTCCGAGCGAAGGGAGTGATTCCGTCGGCCGATGCGGATAACCGATTTCTCACCGCGTCCGGAATGACCCGAACCTTGGGAGTCATTCCGAAAGCACCGATTCTCGACTCCCCGCCTTCCCGCCGCCGATCCCCAGAAAGCGAGTCCCCATTGCCCAACCGCCTCGCCGCCGAGACCAGCCCGTACCTGTTGCAGCACAAAGATAATCCGGTCGACTGGTACCCGTGGGGGCCGGAGGCGCTGGCCCGCGCCAAGGCCGAGGACAAGCCGATCCTGGTCAGCATCGGCTATTCCGCCTGCCACTGGTGCCACGTGATGGAGCACGAGTCGTTCGAGGACGGGCGCACCGCCGCGGTGATGAACGCCCTCTTCGTCAACATCAAGGTCGACCGCGAAGAACGCCCGGATCTGGATTCCCTCTACATGAGCGCCGTCCAGGCGATGACTGGCCACGGCGGCTGGCCGCTGAACGCGTTTTTGACCCCCGACGGCGTGCCCTTTTTCGGCGGCACCTATTGGCCGCCGGAGGACCGGATGGGGATGCCCGGGTTCACCAAGGTCCTCCAGGCCATCGCCGAGGCCTATGGTGAGCGGCGCGAGGCGGTCGAGGAGAACGCCGAGCAGCTCCGCGCGTACCTGGCGAACGCCACCGCCGCGTTGCCGAAGGCGGGCGAGCCGACCGTCGCCGTGCTGGACGCGGCGTTTGGGAACCTGCTGACCGCCTTCGACGCCAAGAACGGCGGGTTTGGCGGGGCGCCCAAGTTCCCGCAACCCGCCGCCTTGGAGTTCGTCCTCCGCCACCACCATCGCATCGGCGACGAGCGCGCCGCGACGATGGTGACCCGGACCCTGGACGCGATGGCGGCCGGCGGCATCTACGACCAGATCGGCGGCGGTTTCGCCCGCTACGCCGTCGATGCCGTTTGGCTGGTCCCCCACTTCGAGAAGATGCTCTACGACAACGCCCAACTCGCCCGCCTCTATTTGGACGCGTACCGCGCGTTCGGAACCGAACGCTACGGCCGGATCGCGGTCGAAACCCTCGACTACGTCGCCCGCGAGATGACGGGCCCCGATGGCGGTTTCTACGCCACCCAGGACGCCGACAGCGAAGGGGAGGAAGGCAAGTTTTACGTCTGGACCCCGGACGAGATCGACGCCGTCCTCGGTCCCGAGAACGGCGCCGTCGTCCGCGCGTTCTACGCCGTCACCCCCGGCGGCAACTTCGAGGGTCACAGCATCCTCCACACTCCGCGCCCGGTTGAAACGGTCGCCGCCGACCTCGGGATGTCCGTGGAGGATGTGGAGCGGATCGTCGCCGCGGCCCGCCCGATGCTCTACGCCGCGCGCGAGGAGCGCATCCACCCCGGCCGCGACGAGAAGGTGCTAACCTCCTGGAACGGCCTGATGCTGCGCGCCTTTGCCGAAGCCGCGCGCGCCCTTGATCGGCCCGACTACCGCGATATCGCCGAGCGCAACGCCGCCTTCCTGCTCGAACATCTCCGCCCCGAGGGGCGCCTGCTGCGTACCTACAAAGACGGCCAGGCGAAGCTGCTGGGCTATCTGGAGGACCACGCCTTTCTGATCGACGGGTTGATCGCGCTCTACCAAGCGACCTTCGACGCCCGCTGGATCGAGGAAGCGATCGCCCTCGCCGAGGCGATGATCGCCGGGTTCGGTGACCCCGACGGGCCCGGCTTCTACGACACCGGCGCCGATCACGAAACCCTCGTCGGCCGCCCGCGGGACCTCCAGGACGGCGCCACGCCTTCCGGCAACGCCGTCGCCGCCGAAACCTTGCTCCGCCTGGCGACCCTGACCGGTCGCGAGGAGTTCCGCCGCCGCGCCTTCGCCCTCCTTTCCACCATGACCCGCCCGATGGCGGAGCAGCCGACCGGCTTCGGCCGCTGGCTCTGCGCCCTGGACCTCGCCCTCGCCACCCCGCGCGAGATCGCCCTTGCCGGAGACCGGGACGACCCGGCGCTGGAGGCACTCGCCGCCGTGGTGTCCCGCCGCTACGAACCGCACGCCATCGTCGGGTACGCCGATCCCGCCCTCGTCGAGACTCTGCCCTTCCTCGCCCACCGGCCGGCCAAGGACGGGATCGCGACCGCCTACCTCTGCGAACGGTTTGCCTGCCTGCCGCCGGTCACCGATCCCGCCGACCTGGCGATCCAACTCGAGCAGGGGACCGGGATCGGCTGGCATGAGTTTTAGCGGGCCCCCTTCCATTGGCTGTCGCTCCTTGCTTCGGACGGCGCGACCCAGTGATCGGAGTGCTCCATAGCGCGTTCCCCAGGACCCGAGAGGCGGGACCTCGACGGGCGCCGCCGCGGGGGATCTTCGTGCTCCGGAGCAGGAACACGGACCCCGCTAGCGGACCGTCTGGACGGGCGTCCTCCGCCGCGCAGACGGTACGCCGCTTGCCTCCTGGATGCCTAGCACACGTCGCCCCGCCCGTCTCGCATTGCCGGAGGGCCATCCCGATGCCTTCGCCCCTGCGCTCCATCGTCGCCCTCGTCGTGCTGTTCGGCGTCCTGATGTCGTCGCCGATCGTGCGTGCCCAGAACGTCGAGCGCGACCAGCGCGAGGCCGTCGCCACCGCCGAGGAGATTTTTCGCCTCGCCGAAGAGCGCAAGTTCAACGCGATGTTCGACCGGATCCATCCGGACGCCCAGGCCGTGGTGCCCCGCGCCGCCGCCGTCGGCGCCTTCGAGGAGGTCTACGGCGCGGCGCAGGCGGGCGAGTTCACGATCCTCGGCGTCGAGATGGTGGAGTGGACCTGGCCCGTCACCGGAGCAACCTACCCGAACACGGCCGAGGTTCGCTACGCGTTGCCCTACGTCGAGGACGGCCAGCGCAAGACCGTCGAAGCGCCGATGTACCTGGTCGACAGCGGCGGCGGGTGGCGGTGGTTCTTCGGCGCCGACCGGGAGTTCGTCGAAACCGCGATCGAGCGCTTCGGCGGCGCGAGCGGGGCACCGTTGACCGAAGGCAACCTGCTCGAAAACGTCACCCGTGACCTGGACGATTTCTACGCGGACGCCTTCGGCTACACCGACTCGCCCTACGTCTACGAGACTCCGGGCGTCGTCGTCGTGCCGCCGAACGACGCGGTGCAGACCGAATGCGGTCCCGCCCAGTCCGGCTTCTGGGCGTTCTACTGCCCCCTCGACGCCACGATCTACCTCGACGCCGGTTTGCTCGGCCAGCTTCAGCAGCAGGCCGATTTCGCCGTCGCCTTCGTGATCGGCCACGAGTGGGCACACCACGTCCAGACCACGGTCGGGATCGAGCGGGTCGACGCGGGCGAACGGCCCGAGGCCTTCAACGACCTCTACAGCATCGAGTTGGAGTTGATGGCCGACTGCTTCACCGGTCTCTGGGCGCTCGACGTCGACACCCGCGGCCAACTCGAAGCCGACGACATCGACGAGGCGGTGCGGTTCACGATCGAGTACCTGGGCGACCCGGAGTACATCGACCAATACGATCCCCAGGCCCACGGCACCGACCAGCAGCGCAGCGAGTCGTTCCTGACCGGCTACGAGGGCGGCTTTGAAGGGTGCAACGTGACGGTCTGACCCGAGTGCCCAGCCCAACGAGACGCCCCGCCCCTGGCGTCGGGGGCGGGGCGTCCCTTTGCGTTCGGTGGGTGGCGATCCGTCGCCCCCTACTTGATCCCGAACGTCGCGGTGATCGTTTGTCCGGTGCGCGGGACCGTAATCGTGATACGGTAGGTCGCGGTGGGGTCTGGCAACTGGCGGGCCGAAAGGTTGTAGCTGTAGATCCCGTCGGCGTAGTGGAGGACGCCCGAGGTGTCGCCGGTACCGGTCGCGATCGGCTCGTTGATCGTGCCAACCGGGACGCCGCCGGACAGAATCGTCACCGTCAGTGTCGGCGCCAAATCCGACGGCGTGGAGCCGTCGCAGTCCAGGAATTGGACCTTGACCGGGACGTTGCCCTTGTTACTGAACCGGCTCGACCCGTCCTGATCGATCGGCGGCAACACGCCCCCACGCGTGATGTCGAAGGAGACCGACACCGACGCGGTGGCGACGCCACCGGACGCGCCGTCGGAAACCGAAACGGTCGCGGTGTACCGCCCGGATTTGGCGTAGGTGTGAAGGAACGACCGCGACCCCCCTGCCACCGGCGCGAACACTTCCGACGGCGTCCCGTCCCCCCAGGCGATCGATCCGGTCAAGTCGTCGGCGCCCGGGTCGAAGGCCGAGATCGTCAGGCTGGCGTTGCCAATTCCACACCCCACCGCGGCGGCGTCGAAGTTTGCGGTCGCGGTCGGGGCGACGTTGGCGACCCGGACGGTGAACGTCGCGGGGAAGGAGAAGGCTTGGTCTTCGTCCATGACGACGAGTTCGACGGTGTAGTCGCCGTCGTCGGCGTAGCGGTGGATGAGGGACCCGAGCGCGCCGGGCGCGATCAACGTTGTTCGGTCCGAAGTCCCGTCGCCCCAATTCACGTCCATTGTCCAGGGATCGTCGCGACCCGGATCGGCGAACGACCCGAGTTCGAGCGCGGTGTGCGAGCCTTCGTCCGCGGTCTGGTCCGCGGGCGCGGTGACGGTCGGCCGAGCGTTGTAGACATAAACCGCCGTCGAGCCGAGCGTGACGCCGCCGTCGCCGTCGTCGACCCGGACGTTGACCTGCGGGAACCCGTCGTCGTGGAACCGGCAGCGGCCGGTCGTGGACTCGTAGTTCAGGTCGTTGTCGCAGTCGTAGGCGATCGTCAGCACGTCCCCCGGGCCGGGATCGGTGGCAAGGACGGCGATCTGGGTCTCGGATCCCTCGTCCACGGAGGGGGCGACGATGGGACCGAGGGACGGCGCGACGTTGGCGACCTCGACGGTCATCCGGGAGGCACCGGCGGCGCCGAAGCGGCCTCGGACCTCGACCGTCGCGGTGTAGGCGCCCTCGTCCGGGTAGGCGTGAGCGCGGACGCCGAGCGCGCCGGTCTGGGGCACCTCGAACGTTTCGGTTGCCCCGTCCCCCCACACGACGGAGACGGTCCACGGGCCGTTGGTGGCGACGTTGGTGAAGGAGCCGAGGTCGAAGCTCTCCAACGAGCCTTCGGCCAGACCTTGGTACGCATCCAGCGCGGCGACCATCGGGGCCAACGGTGCGTCCGTCACGTCGAGTTCGGTGTGTGTTCCGGCCTTGAATTCGACCGGCACGGGCGACGCCAATGCGTATCCACCCGGGGCCGTGGTCTCGACGACGACGTATCGGCCCGGACGTTGGGCGACGAACTCGGTGTGCCCGTCTCCGCCGCCGACCAGATCCTTCGGCCCGTCGCAGGCGCTGGCGACGGTGGCGACCCCGGCGTCGGGCACGCCGTTGGCATCCGCGTCCTGGTGCAGCGCGAAGCAGGCACCAGGAATCGGCGTGGTCCCCTGGTCGGCCGCGAGTTTGACGACGGTCAGGTCCCCGGTGGTGCTCCGGTGTTCGAGCCTCACCGATTGGTGCCCGGCCAGGAGGTTCAACGGCAACGGGTCGGCCAGGAGGTACTGTTCGCCGGATTCGGGGTCGTACGGTGCCTTCGTTTCGACCACGATGTACCGTCCCGGCGGGATCTCGTCGATCCACAGCTCCCCGTCATGACCCATGTCGTTGAAGGTGAAATCGCATTCGGTGAACGCCACGGGATCCGCGTCACCATCGACCACCCCGTCTCCGTCGCTGTCCCGGCGCAGATCGACGCAGGCGTCGTGAAGGGTCCGCCTCGGGAAACGGTTGTTCCTAAGGTCGAGGACCAAGAAGGCGTTGCGGGTCGGGTGGAGGACCGTCGTGTTGGCGTGCTCGCCCGGCAGCAGTGTCACCGGGTGCGGTTCCGCCCGCAGGAGTTCGTGGTAGGACGCCGTGACCGGGATGGTCGTTTCCACCAGGAGGTACGAACCGGGCGGAACCGGGAACCAAAACTCGGTGATGCCGTCGTCGCCTAGCGGCAGCGAGAAGTCGCAGGCGGACGCAACCGTCGGTTCGTCGGCATCGGGCGCGCCGTTGCCGTTCGCGTCCCGGCGAAGATCGAAGCAGGCGCCGTAGCCCTTCGAATCGATGTGGTAGTCCGGGTCCACCCGCGACAGCACCGTCAAGGTCGCGGGGGCGGGATCGAGCACCGCGACCTGCCGCGCCTCCCCGCCCTGGAGCCCCTCGACCAGGATCGGCAGGGCCGTGCCGTGCCCGGCCGGGGTTCGGGTCTCGACCAGGAAGTACGTCCCCGGCGCGATCCCCGTAAAGTGCGTCTGCCCGTTGCCACCGACGAGGTCCTTCGGATCCTCCGCGTCGCAGCGGCCGGCGGCCCTGACGTCGGTGGCGGGGGCGAACACGCCGTCGCCGTTGTCCCGGTGCAGGTCGAAGCAGGCGCCGGGGAGGGCCGCCGATCCCGCGTCGGCGCCGCGCCGGGTCACGGTCAGTTCCGCCGTCGCCCGGGTGAGGGTGATGTCGAGACGGGTGGCGGCGCCGTTCGCGATTTGGAACCCGCGTGGTGCGATCGGTGCGTAGCCGTCCGGAGCTGCTTGCTGGCCCAGGATGTAGGCGCCGGGGGCGATGGCCCGTGAGAGGGTCCCGTCGCGCGCGCCGTCGGCGTCGTCGCAGACGAGGGCCACGAACGTGCCGGCGCCGCCCTTGCCGTTGTCCAGGTGAACCGTGAAGCAGGCACCGGGGAGGGGCGCGCCGTCCGTGTCGGCCCCGAGCACCGCGACCACCAGACCGCCGGGGCGGTCGACCACCTCGTAGCGGGTGGTGGTGTTCGGCGCCACGCGCACTTCGCGCGGCGTGGCATCGAGCAGATAGCCGAGGGGCGATCGCGTCTCGATCAGGTAGTAGAGGCGCCCCGCGGGCAGCTCGGCGAAGCGCAGGATGCCGTCGGACCCGTCTTCGTCGTCGCACCGGCCACCGCGGAACTCGTCGCCCGCCTTCCCGAACATGGCGTCGCCGTCGTCCAGGTAGAGGTCGAAGCAGGCGCCGGGCAGCGGCGTGGTGCCCGTGTCGGCGCCCAACACCACCACGTCGAGGTCGCCGTTCGGCGCGTCGAGGACGACGTCGAGGCGGGTGACGGCGCCCTCGACGACCGCGAACGGGCGGTTCGCCATCGGGAGGTAGCCATCAGGCGTTGACCAGGCCGCCATCACCAGGACGTAGTTCCCGGGCCGGATCGCGGCGTGAAACGAGCCGGGCCGGTCGCCGGTTGCCCCGGACGTTACGTGGTCGCCCAACGCCCCGCCGCCGGCGTCGGTGTAGATGTCGAAGACGATCGACCCCGGGAGGGGGCCGCTTTGGTTGCCGGCGCCGTAGACGGTGACGATCGCGCCGCCGGGCCGGTCGACGAACGGGACCGACTTCTGCTCCCCGGCGGTCACGGTGACCGCCAACGGTTCGGCCAGAAGGTAGCCGAAGGGGGCACTCTCCTCGACCACGAAGTAGGTGCCCGGTGCCCAACCGCCGATCCGGGTCACGCCGTCGAGGACACCGGAGAAGGCGTCGCAGGAACCGCCGAGAGAGCCGTCGGTTCCAGGGTGGTGTCCGGTGCCGGTGCCGAGGTAAGCCGGGTCGAAGGCGCCGTCGCCGTCGCCGTCGCGATGGATCGCGAAGCAGGCGCCGGGGAGGGGCGTCTGCCCGGTGTCGGCGCCGAGTTTGGTGATCGTCATCACCGCTTCGGCCGGCAGGACGACGTCGAGCGGGGCGGCCACCCTGGCGACGACGGTCGCGGGCACGATCAGGTTGGCCGCGTAGCCGGGCCAACTGGTGCGGACGTCAAGGAGATAATCGCCCGCGTCGACGGTCAGATCGATCCGCCCGTCCGCCGCGTTGTCGTCGTCGTCGCAGGCAGAGGCGATCGCCCCGCCCGTGCCCGCTCCGGGGTAGACGTCGAGGCAAAAATCGGGGAGCGGCGTGACTCCGGTGTCGTGGCCGTAAACCGTCACGACCAGCCCCGTCCGCGCGATCACCTCGATGGTCACGGTCCCAGACCCCGCCGCGAGGGCGTCGGCAACCGTGTAGGTGAAGCCGGCGTTGCCGGCGAACCCGGCCTCGGGAACGAAGACGATGGTGGTGTCCTCGATCGTCGCGACGCCGTGGACGACCTCGCCTACGCCCGTGAAGGCGATTGGGTCGCCGTCCGGGTCGTAGGCGAGGTCGTCGAGGTGGATCCGGATCGCCGTTCCGACCGTCGTTTCGACGGAAAGGTCGCCGGCAATCGGCGGCGTGTTGGATGTCGGCGGGGGATCGGTCGGCAGCAGGGTTTCCTCCGGCGCGACAATGCCTCCGTCGACGAGGGACGCGGCGGCGACCTGGACCAGCAGTTCGCCGGTGGCCGTCGCCCCGGCGGCGTCGGCAATCGCGAAGGTGAACCGATCCTCCCCGGCGAACCCTGGCGCCGGGGTATAGGTCGCGGTGCCGTCACCGTTATTGACGGCGGCGCCGGAGGCGGCGGGACCGATCGAGGCAACCGTCAACACGTCCCCGGGATCGGGATCCGTGGCGAAGGCGAGCAGGTCCACCACAATCGGCGTGTCCTGGACCGTGGCGGTGGCTGGCGAGGATACGATGGTCGGGGCGGCGTTGGACGGTGGTTCTTCTTGGGCCGCGACCGGTGAAGCTAGTTGCCCCACCAATCCGGCCATGACGGCGACGACGACCAACGCGCGGACTAGCGAGGCGATACGAGGCATGGACGCTCTCCGGCGACACGAACGGGCCGCCCGGAACGCGGGCGGCGCAATCCCGCGGAACCGGCTACGGCTGCCCCGTGCTCGATCCCGCCGCCGCCATCGTAGGAGCGCGGTCTTTCAAAATTCTTTCAGTCGGAACGTCGCGTTTCGGCTGCCTCGGCCGATGCCCCGGCGGCGGCTTCCGTGGGCGGCAATGCCCGTCCGGCGGCGTGTGCGCGGTCGAAGGCATCGGCGCCGAGCGTATCTCGGGCGGCCGCGTGAAGCTGGGCGATGGTGGCCTCGTCGTTCGGGTCGCGACTCGCGCCGGTGGCGTCCCACAGGGCCGCCGCAGCGCCGAGCAGTCGCGCCGACCGCTCCCACCGCGCTTCGGCGCCGTGGACCCTGGCCAGCGATTCGAGCGCCATCGCGGCCCGCGCCCGGTCCCCCGATTCCACCAGCAGCGAGAGGCTGGCCGCTAGGTTGGTCATCGCGCCTGCGAGGTCGCCGGTCTCGAGCGCGATCACGCCGAGGTTGTGCCGCGCCACGGCCTCGCCGTTGGGGTACCGCAGGTCGCGGAACAGGGGGATTGATTCCTCGTACCGGGCGATGGCGCGGGGGAAGTCCCCTTGTGCCTGGGCAACCCCGCCGAGGGCAACAATCGAGATCGCCATCCCTATGCGCAGGTCCAGCTGGCGCTGGACCGTCAAGGCTTGCTCGCAGTAGTCGCGCGCGCGGTCGAGTTCGCCGCGCTGGATCATAAAGTTGGCCAGGTTGCCGAGCTGCGCGGCGACATTGGCGCGGTCCCCAAGCGCGCCGAAGAGATCGACCGCCGCCATCCAATAGGTCTCGGTCAGGGCGAGATCGCCCTGGTAGTAGGCGACGTTGCCGAGGCTGGCGTGGGCCTGGGCGATGCCCCATCGGTCGTGGTGCTCCTCGCTCAGCGCCAACGCTTCCGCGTGCAGCGCTGTTGCGTGCGCAAAGTCACCTTGCTCGTGGGCGACCTGCCCGCGCGCCGCCAGCGTGCGGGCGAGGCCAATCGGGCGTCCGCCGCTGGCGCGCCAGGTCGCGATCGCCGCCTCTAGGAGGGGTATTGCCTCCGCGTTGTCGCCTTGATCGCTGGCGAGGTCGCCGGCGACGCGGAGCGCGTTGGCCCTGGCGTCCGGGTCGCCATCGTGCGCGAGCGCCGCCTTCAGCCTGGCCCGGCCCTCGGTGAGGTACCCGCGGAGCCGCCAGTACCGGTGCAGGGCGGCGGCCATCCGCAGCGCCACGTCCGCCGTCTCGCGGTCGTCGGCGGCGGTCGCCCAGGACATCGCGGCGCCCAGGTTGGCGTGGTCGCGCTGGAGCCGGTCCAGCCACGCCGCCTGGCCGGGGCCAACCAGTTCGGGATCGGCCCGCTCGGCCAGATCCAGGAACACCCCGGCGTGGGCGCGCCGCAGCGCGTCGACTTCGTCGTGCTCGGCCAACCGTTCGAGCCCGAACTCGCGGATCGTCTCCAGCATCGAGAACCGGATGCCGTCGACCGAGCGCTCCCACCGCGCCCAGCTTTTCTCGACCAGGGCATCGAGCGCGGCCTGACACGCCGCGGGATCGTCACGGGCCGCGACCTCCTCGCCGCGTTTCCCGTCGCCGGCCCGGCCGATTACCGCCGCCGCGTCCTCGATCGTGCAGCCACCGACGAACACGGACAGGCGCCGTGCCAGCGCCTGCTCCGGCGCCGAGAGAAGATCGTACGACCAGGAGATGGCATCGCGGATGGTGCGCTGGCGGGGCGGCAGATCCCGAAAGCCGTCGGCAAGCAGCGCGAAACGATCGGCCAACCCGGCCAGCATCTGTTCCGGCGACAAGGACCGCCCGCGCGCCGCGGCCAATTCGAGCGCCAGCGGTAGCCCGTCGAGGCGGGCGCAGAGCTCCGCCACCGTCACCGCGTTGGCGTCGGCGAGCACGAAGTCCGGACGAACGGCGCGCATCCGCCGCGCAAACAGATCGACCGCCTCGGACCGCGCCAACGCGGCCAGCGACGGCCACCGCGCTCCCGGTATCGCCAACGGTGGGGTCGGAAATTCGTGTTCCGCCCGCAGATGCAGCGGCTCGCGGCTGGTCGTCAACAGCGTCAGCCGGGGGCAAACGTCGAGCACCGCGGCCAGATCCGGTCCCGCCGCGACGACCTGCTCCAGGTTGTCGAGCACCAGCAGCACGGCGCCGTCGCCGATCGTCGCCGCGACCGCCGCCAGCGCCGTTCGCCCCGGGATGTCCTCGGCCCCGAGCGCCCGGGCCACCGCCGGCAGGACGAACGCGGGGTCACGGACGGCGGCGAGGGCGACGTAGCCGACGCCGTCGTCGAACTCGGCGCCGAGCCGGCGGGCGGCTTCCTGGGCGAGGCGCGTTTTGCCGACGCCGCCGGGACCCGTCACGGTGATCAGTCGAACCCCCGGTTCCCACAGCAGGTCCGCCAGCGCCGCCAACTCGCGATCGCGGCCGACCAGCGCGTTCGGCGGCGCGGGCACGGGAGCAAATCGGGTGGCCGGAGACGGCGCCCGAGCGGTGGCTGCGGACGTCTTGGTGGGGGCGTCCTGGGCGGCGATCTCGGCTCGCAGCGCCTCCGTTTCTGGATCCGGTGCCACGTCGAGATCGTCTCGTAGGGCGTCCCGGCAGTGCTCGTACTGGCGGAGGGCGCGGTCGCGCCGCCCGGCGGCGGCAAACGCCCGCATCAGCGCTCGATGGACCGCCTCGTCGGATGGGTCGTCGTTGGTCACGCGCTCCAGGTCGGCGACAACCGACCCCGGGTCGCCGCCAGCCAAGGCGTGGTCGGCCAGCGCCAGCACGGCGTCCCGGCGACGCCGCCGCAACCGCTCGCGGCGGACGACGGCCCATTCGTGCCCCGGTTCGTGCGCCAGCAGATCACCCGCGTAGAGGTCGAGCGCCGCCCGCAGGGCCTCGCTTCGCTCGTCGCCGCCGGCCGCGGGAACCCGGTCGAGCGCCCGCTCCATCGCGTCGACGTCGGTCCACAGTCCGGGGTCTTCGCGCAGGGCCACGCTGTCGCGGTCGGCTTCGACGTAGGACGAGGCGCGGCCGGACGCCAAGGTGGGCTCCAGGACCCGTCGCAGCCCGTGGAGCGCCTGGTACAACGCGTTAGCGGCGCGCGCCGGGTCGGCGTCCGGCCAAAGCCGGTCGAGGACCCCCTCCCGCGGCAGCCGGTGCCCCGGCGTGGCGAGCAAGAGCAGCAGCAGCGACCGGGCCGAGCGGCGCGGCCAGGCGTCGACGCCCAAGACGCGCTCTCCGACCGCGATCCGGACCGGACCGAGCAGGCGGGCGGTTAGTGGCGGAATCGGGTCGGCGTGCGTTGACATCAGCAGCGACCACCGTTGCGCTTGGGGATTGCCCCAAACGAGGTCAATGACCGCGCGCCGCCACCCGGTTGCGCAGCACGCCGACGCCGCCGACCTCGACCTCGATCGTGTCGCCGGGCTGCATCGGGCCGACGCCCTCCGGGGTGCCGGTCAGGATCACGTCACCCGGGTCGAGGGTCATCACCCGGCTGATGTAGGCGATCAGGAAGTGGGGCTTGAAGATCATGCTGGCGGTGGTCTGGGACTGGCGGACCTCGCCGTTGAGGCGCGACTCGACCTTGATGTCCGAGACGTCGAGGTCGGTCTCGATGCAGGGACCGAGCGGGCAGTAGGTGTCAAACCCCTTCGCCCGCACCCACTGGCCGTCCTTTTTCTGCAACACCCGGTCGGAGACGTCGTTGCCGGCCGTGAAACCGAAGACGTGGTCCGCCGCGTCCGCCTCGGAGACGTCCCGCGCCGTCTTGCCGATCACGATCGCCAGTTCGGCTTCGTAGTCGGTGTTGTGGTCCAGGTTGGCGATCTCGATCGTTGCGCCGTGGCCGATCAAGGACGATTGCGGCTTCATGAACAGCACCGGCTCGTCGGGAACCTTTCGCGTCGGGTCGTTCTCGGTGACGTGGGCGACGTAGTTGAGGCCGACGCAGACGATCTTGCCCGGTCGCACCGGGGGCAACAGCGTCAACTCCGCCAACGAACCGACCGCCTCGCCCGGGGTCAGCCCGCCGTCGAACGGGTCACCGTCCGCGGCGTGGACGGTCTCGCCGTCCAGGGTTCCGTACCGCCCAACGCCCGCTTGGTCTCGATACCGCACGATCTTCATGGACGTCGTCTGCTCCCCTCGTTGCGTTCTCGCCACGGACCGCCCACCGGGCCGCCGGCCGAACGCCGACCGTCACCGCTCGACCGGACGCCATTCTACGCCCGAACCGGGCGGCGTGGACTACGGGCGCCCGGTTGCCCGATCCATCGGGAGGGTAGAATCCCCCGCGGACCGTCCTTCGACCCCGGCGAGGAACCCCAGATGCCGGACCTATTCTTGGAGTTGCGCGACGACGACGAGGGCGCCGGGTTCACCCCCGCGCCGCCGCTGACCGAGGACGCGGCGCTGGACCTCCTGCGGGAGGCCGATTTCACCGCCGCCAAGCTGATCCCATGGGGATCCAACTACACCTTCGCCGTCGGGCTGGAATGCCCGGACGGGCGCGAGCAGTTGGCGATCTACAAACCCCGCGCCGGCGAGGCCCCGCTCTACGATTTCCCGGACGGCAGCCTCTACCGGCGGGAGGTCGCCTCCTTTGCCCTTAGCCGCGCCCTCGGCTGGCGGATCGTGCCGCCGACGGTCGTCCGCGAGGACGGGCCGAACGGCGTCGGCAGCCTCCAGCTCTACGTCGAGCCGACCCCCGACAGCCCGGAGCTGCGCCGCTTCTGGGGCAGTTGCGCGCCGGAGATCGAGCGCCTGGTCCTCTTCGACCACGTCGCCAACAACGCCGACCGCAAGATCGGCCATTGCCTGCGCGATCCCGACGGCAAGGTCTGGGGCATCGACCACGGCCTGACCTTCAGCCGCCAGCCCAAACTCCGCACCGTCCTCTGGCAGTTCGTCGGCCAGCCAATTTCCCCTCCCTTGCTGGCCGACCTGCGCCGCCTCCGCCTCCGCTCGGACGAGGTGGGCGGCGAGTTGGCGTCGTTCTTGGACAACGGGGAGATCGCCGCCCTCTGGAGCCGGGTGGACCGGATGCTCGAAACGGGGCACTACCCGCACCTGAACCCACGGCGGAACGTGCCGTATGGGTGGTGGTAGCGGGGCGCCGTGTTGGACGCCTTTCCCCATCGTCGGCGGAAGGGGGGAGCCAAGCGTCGTGTCGCTCGTGAACAACGCGGTGAAGAACGCCCCCTCGGCCAACGTTGGGGGAGGGGTTGGGGAGGGGGCCTCGTTCACCCTCGCCTAATGTCCCGCCCCGCCCGGCCCCGCCGCCACCGCCAGCGCCGCCACGTCCGCCCCCGGTCTCAGGCGCTTGCGGAGGGCGAGCCAGTTGCCGAGGGCGCCCAGCGGCGCGGTGAAGAAGAAGGTCAGCCACACCCAACCCAGCCCGCCGTCGAACCACCGCACCAGGACGAAGGCCAGCCCCACCGCAGACCAAACCGAGACCGCCCCCATGATCATCGGCGTCCGGGTGTCGCCGCTGCCGCGCAGGGCGCCGCCGTTGACCGACCAGATGGCCCAGAACGGCAGGCCGACGCTGAGCGCCCGCGGCGCCCGGACCCCGATCCCGACCACCTCCGGGTCGTCGGTGAAGAGCAGCATCACCGGCTCGGCGAGAACGAAGTAGAGCACCCCTCCGGCCGCCATCCACAGTACGGCCCAGAAGGTGGCCAGGCGCGCCGCCTCGCGCGCCGCCCACAGATCGCCGGCGCCGATGCTTTGCCCGACCAGGGCCGTGGCGGCGATGGCAAACCCGAACCCGGGCATGAAGGCGATCGAGAGCGCGGTGAAGCCGATCTGCTGCGCCGCCAGCGAGGCAGTGCCCAGCACCGCGACGACCGCCATCATGGTCGTGAACCCGCCGGCCATCAGCCCTTGCTCGACGGCGGTCGGGACGCCCAGCTTGAGGAACCGCCGTCCCGTCGAAGGGTCCGGTCGCCATCCAACGCGGCCCCGGATCGAGACCTTGCGCCGACCGCCGAACAACAAGGCGAGCAGGATGGACGCCCCGACCGCGCGGCCGATGGTCGCCGCCCAGGCGCTGCCGGCGACCCCGAGTTCCGGCAAGCCCACATGCCCGAAGATGAGGAGATAGGCCGCGCCGACGTTGACGACGTTGGCGACGGTGGCCGCCATCAGAGGCGTCCGGCTGTCGCCGGCCCCGCGCAAGACGGCGCCGCAGAGCAGGCTCAAAAGCAGGGTGATCGTGGTGGCGGTGGTGATCCGGAGGTAGGTCGTTGCGGCGTCGGCGACGTCCGGTTCGACCCCGAAGAGCGCGATTACCGGCTCGGAGGCCAGGAACCCGAACAACGAAACCGGGATCGCGATCACGACCCCCCAGACCACCGCCTGGCGCGCCAACCGGTTCGCCCGCTCCCCGTCGCCGGCCCCGATCGCCTGCGCGATCAGGACCGTCGCCCCGATCTCGACCGCGATCAAGATCGAGATGATGAAGAAGATCAACTCGACCGAGGTCCCGACCTCGGCCAGCGCCGCCTCGCCGACCCGCGCCACCATAAAGGTGTCGACGGCGCCGACGCTGGTCTGGAGCAGGTTCTCGCCGATGATCGGGATCGCCATCCCGAGCACCCGGCGCTGGGTCATCGGCCCGAGCGCCGGGTTTGCGGCGTCCGAAATCTCCGGGACCGGCGGATCGCCGCCCGTCGCCGGAGTCGCGTCGAGATCGACCGGCGTGACCCGGGTTTGATCGAGCGTCGAAGTCACGGTTCGTTCCTGCGTCGCATTCCGCGCAGCACCCCGGAAGGCCCGGCGCACCACACCGCCTAGCGTAGCAGCCGGACCCACCCGTGGGCCGGACTCGCCATGCTAATCTGCTTCCGACTTCCGACTTCCGACTTCCGACTTCCGACTTCCGACTTCCGGGGCCGCCGATGCGCTTCTCCCGCCTGATCACCACCGTCGACGCCCACGCCGGCGGGGAACCGTTGCGGATCGTCACCGGCGGGCTGCCGCCCCTGCCCGGCGCGACGATGCTCGACCGCCGCCGGGCAATGGCCGAGCGCCACGACGACGTCCGCCGTGCCCTCCTCTGGGAGCCGCGTGGCCACGCCGACATGTACGGCGCGGTGCTGACCCCGGCGGTCTCCGCCGAAGCCGATTTCGGCGTCCTCTTCCTGACCAACGAGGGGTACTCGACCATGTGCGGTCACGGCGTGATCGCCCTGACCACCGCGCTGATCGAGACCGGGGTCGTCGCGGCGATGCACGAAGATGTTGTTGCCGCGTACGACACCCCCGCTGGGTTGGTCCGCGCGCGCGCGTGCCTCGACCGCGACCGGGTGACCGCCGTCGCGTTTCGCAACGTGCCGTCGTTTCGCTACGCCACCGGGGTCGAGGTTCCCACGTCCGCCGGTAAGGTCCGGGCCGATGTCGCCTTCGGTGGCGCCTTCTACGCCTTGGTCGATGCGGCCGACCTGGGCGTGCCGGTCGAGCGCCAGCGGGTCGCCGATCTGATCCGCCTCGGGATGGAGGTCAAGCGCGGGGTCGACGCCGTCTTGGACGTGACCCATCCTCAGGAACCGGAACTGCGCGGGATCTACGGCACCATCATTTCCGAAGCGGCCCGGCGCCACGGAGGGGACGGTCGCAACGTCACCGTCTACGCCGAGGGCGCGGTCGACCGCTCCCCGTGCGGCACCGGCACCTCCGCCAAACTCGCCAATCTCCACGCCGCCGGTCGGATCGCGGTGAACCAGCCCTACGTCCACGAAAGTGTCACCGATAGCGTCTTCACCGGCCGCGTCGTCGGCGAGACGACGGTCGGACCTTACCCGGGCGTCGAAACCGAGATCGCCGGCCGCGGCTTCGTCACCGGCTTCCACCAGTTCGTCATCGACCCCGACGACCCGGCGCGGGAAGGGTTTTTGGTGCGCTGAGACGCTCCCCGGGTTCGTCATTCCTAGCGCGGCGAAGAATCGCTCGCCCGCAGGCGACGTTGTCGCCGCCGACGCTGCGGCAGGAACGCTGCTGCGGCAGGAGATTCTTCGCTGCGCTCAGACTGACGGGTGTGGGAGACCAGACTCGCTTGCGGGCGCGGCACGGTGGCCTCGTCCCCCGTCCCCCGTCCCCCGTCCCCCGTCCCCTGCTATGATCGCCCGTCTGTCCCGGCCCTACCCGCCGGGACCCAGCGGACGAGCTCCGGCCGGGCCGGCAGTCGAGGGAGGATCGGAGATGGCCGTACCGGTGGCGGGGATCGTGGCCAGCAGCACCTCTCCGTCGGCACCCACCCTCGGGGACTGGCTCCGCGCCACCCGCGCCGGCCAAGGGGTCAGCCAGCGCGCCCTCGCCGACCGCGCCGGTCTCAGCCGCTCCTACCTCTGCGAGCTGGAACTCGGTCGCGGCGCCCGGCCGAGCGTCGCCATCATGGACAAGCTGGCTGCCGCCCTCGGCGCGTCCCGCACCGACCTCCTTCGCGCCGCGGGCCTGCTCGAGCAGGCCCCGCCGACCCGCGAGCACGAGGCGGAAGGCCGCCTCCTGGCCGTGTTTCGCGACCTCGGTCCCGAGGGACGGCTGCTGGTCGAGCGGTTCGCCCGTTTCGTCCACCACGACGAGCACCGCTGGATCCAACCGGCGCTGCTGGCCGATGCCGACCGGGGCGACGCTCCGGTCGCGCCATACCAGGCCGGGCCGACGCTGTTCGACCTCGAGCCGCCGATCGCGTTCCGACGCGATCCTCGCCCGAACGCCGGTGAGGAGTGATGCGATGCGGGTCGAACGCAGCGAACTGGCGGTGCCGGCCTCGAATTGGGACATGATCCAGAAGGCGGTCGGATCGGCGGCCGACGTCGTCTTTCTCGACCTCGAAGATTCGGTTGCTCCGAACGAGAAGGTCGCCAGCCGCCAAACCGTGATCCGGGCCGTCAACGAGCTCGACTGGGGTGGCAAGCCGGCGCTCTACCGGATGAATGCGCTCGACACGCCGTTCTTCTACCGCGACCTCATCGACATCGTCGAAGCCGCCGGTGACCGTCTCGACCTGATCATGGTGCCGAAGATCAATCGTCCGGAAGACGTCTACGTGGTCGAGACGCTGCTGACCCAGATCGAGGCAGACCGCGGGTTTGGCCGCCGGATCGGCCTCGAGGTCCAGATCGAGACCGCCGAAGGCCTGATCAACTGCGACGCGATCGCCAAGGCCAGCCCGCGGATCGAGAGCATCATCTTCGGCCCGGGCGATTACACCGCCTCGGCCCGGATGCCGGCCGTCTCGATCGGCTCGATGGACGAGTGGGACGCCGCCTACCCCGGCCACCGATTCCACTACGTGATGCACCGGATCCTGGTCGCCGGCCGCGCCGCCGGCCTCCGGGTGATGGACGGTCCGTTCGCCGATTTTCGTGACCTGGACGGTTACCGCGCCTCCTGCCTCCGCGCCCGCGCGCTGGGCTTCGATGGCAAGTGGTGCATCCACCCGTCCCAGATCGCGATCGCGAACGAGGTCTTTGCCCCGAGCGAGGCCGAAGTGGCGTGGGCGAAGCGCGTGATCGAGGCGTACGACGCGGCGAACCAGCAGGGGCGCGGTGCCGTCGCGGTCGACAACAAGATGATCGACGCCGCCAGCATCAAGATGGCCGAGGTCACGCTGGCTCAGGCGGCGGCGACGGGGATGAATCCGTAGGGGCATGGCAAGCCGGGCCCCCACGGCCGCGAGGCGTCACAATCGCGCCAGCACCGCGTCTCCAACCTCCCGCGTCGTCGCCGTTCCCCCGAGGTCCGGCGTGAGGATCCCGGCGCCCGTCGTCGCCTCGATCGCCCGCATCACCCGCGCCGCTTCCTCGGTGCAGCCCAGGTGGTCGAGCATCAGCGCCACGGTCCAGACGGCGGCGATCGGGTTGGCGACGCCCTGGCCGGCGATGTCCGGGGCGCTGCCGTGGACGGGCTCGAACATGCTCGGGCGGCGGCGCTCGGGGTCCAGGTTGGCGCTGGCGGCCACGCCCATCGAGCCGGCGAGGGCGCTGCCGAGGTCGGAGAGGATGTCGCCGAACAGGTTGGAGGCGACGACCACCTCCAGCGTCTCCGGTCGGAGGACGAAGCGGGCGGCCATCGCGTCGACCAGCCACTGCTCGGTCTCGACGTCGGGGTAGTCCCTGGCGACGCGGGCGAACACGTCGTCCCAGAGCGTCATCCCGTACTGCTGGGCGTTGCTCTTGGTGACGCTGGTCACCTTCCGCCGCTTCCGGGTCCGGGCCAGGTCGAAGGCGTAGCGGATGATCCGCTCGCAGCCCTGGGCGGTGAAGAGCGCGGCCTGAACCGCCACCTCTCGGTCGGCGCCCCGGCCGACCAGGTTGCGCCCGCCGACCCCGGCGTACTCGCCTTCGGAGTTTTCGCGCACCACGACCCAGTCCACGGTTTCGGCCGTCGCCCCCCGGAGCGGGCTGGCGATCCCGGGCAGGAGGCGAACCGGCCGGACGCAGGCGTATTGGTCGAACCCCTGGCAGATGGCGAGGCGGAGGCCCCAAAGGCTGACGTGGTCGGGAACCCCCGGCCAGCCGACCGCGCCAAAATAGATTGCGTCAAAACCGGCCAGCCGGTCCAGGCCATCCTCGTCCATCATGCGACCGGTGCGCAGATAGTGGTCGCACCCCCAGGGGAAGTGCTCGTAGGCGAAGGCGAGCGACGCGGCCGAGGTTTCGGCCAACCGGTCGAGGACCCGCAGACCCTCCGGCACGACCTCGGTGCCGATGCCATCCCCAGGAATGACCGCGATGCGGAACGTGTTGGTGGGCATCGACCGCTCCTCGCGAGTGGGCGGACGCGGGCGATTCCCGCGTTCGCCCCATCATCGCACCGCTCCTTGGGTGCTACCCGCCGACGATCGGGATCGCAACCTCCTGCCACCGCTCCCCGTCGTGGAAATTGAGCCGGTTGCTGGTGGTGTTGTAGATGAGCAGCCCTTCGGCGGGGGAGACGATCTGATCGCGTTGCTCGGCGGTCAGGCGCGGCGGCAAGAAGCCCTGGGCCGTTGCGTTCACCTCCAGGGCGGCCGTCGGCGCGGGCGCCACCGTGCCGACGCCGACTCCCCCCGGTCGGACGGTCAGCACGTCCAACTCGGCGCCGTCGGCGTTGGCTACCTGGAAGGTGAGGCGGCTGCCGGCGATCGCGTTCGGGGCGTCCGGACCGGCGGTCTCGCGGAAGGCCCGGGCCTGCGCGATCCAGGCCGGGGTCTCGCCGCCGATCGCCCATCGGATCGCCGCTTGGCCGCTTTCCGGGTGGCTGATCGACAATTGCACCGGGGCGCCGTCGGTCGGTGTCCCGACCGCGTCGGCCGGACCCACCGGCCCGAGGAACGTTCGCCCGGAGGGGTCGATTTCGACCTGTCGTCCGCCCTCGCGATCGGTGACGAACAGGTGCGGCGATGTCTGGCCGCGGGCGCCTTCCAGGTACAGCGTCGGCGCGGTTGGCAGGCGCGTTTCGCCGCTCCCCGGTTCCTGGGCCAGCAAGCGCATCCGTGCCCCGGTGGTGGTCCAGGCGTTGCCGCCCTCGAAACCGGCACCGTGATTGCCGCCGACGATCAGGGTCGCTTCGCCGAACACGCTCCGCGGCTGGTCCGGCGCCGCCGAGCAGCCGGCGAAGAGGACCCGGGCGCCGGCCCCACTGGAGGTGTAGGCCCCGGTGCCGTTGCCGGCGACGTAGCAGCCGACGTAGGCGTTGCCGCCGACGCCGTCGTCCTGGATCCCCCACTTGGCGTTGCCGATCGCCGACAACTGGCGGCAGACGCCGCTGCCCATGCCGCGAGCCGCCAGGCCGTGGTTGCCGCAGCGCTCGACCTGGCAGTGCGCCACCTCCCAAACGGGATCCCGGCCGGCATCGTCGGCGGCGCCGAGATCGACGTGGATCCCGTCCCCGCCGAAGCCGGCGATCCGGCAGTCGCGCACCGACCCGGCCGCTCGCAACCAAACCCCGTGGATCGCCGTCCGATCCGGTTCGACCTCGACCGGCGTCCGTTCCGCCGCCGGTGTCGCGTCGCCTTCGACGGCGAGGTCGTCCGACGTCCCGGCGGTCTCGATCCGCAACCGCTCGACGATCGCGCCGTCGCCGCGGCGCCCCGGCTGGCCGGTCAAGCCCGGTTCGGCGGCCGCGATCACCACGCCGACGATGCCCGGGTCGAGGAGCAAGACGGAATCGGTGAAGCGGCCCGCCGCGCCGGCGCCGACCAGGCGCACCGACCGGTTAAGGACCAGCGTTTGGGCCAACCGGTAGGTGCCGGGTGGGACGTAGAGGGTCCGCCCGTAGGCCGAGGTGGAGTCGGCATCCAGGCGCGTGGTCATCGCCTCGATCGCGCTCTGGAAGGCGTCCCAGTCGTCGGTCACGCCGTCGCCGGTCGCCCCGTAGGCGCGGACGTCGAAGACCTCGCCGCGCAGGCTGAGCCACCCGTCGCCGGTGTCGAGCCAAGCCCCGCGATCGTAGTCGGTGACCCGCCGCAGCCGTCCGATGCCTTCGGCGGTGGACTCCGACAGATCCTCCACCGTTGACCCAAGGAGCACCACCTCCGCCGGTTCCGCGCCTTCGCAGGCGCAATCCGGGCAACACGAGGCGGATTCGTCGCCGTCTGCCGCCAGCCCGGCCGCAAGACCGAGCCCCGACATCCCGGCCGCGACGCCGACCGCGGCGCCGCCTTGGCCCAACCGCCGCAGGGCAGCCCGCCGCGACAACCCGCCACCGGTGCCGGCTGTTCCTACGGCGTCCAGATCCGACGTTTGCACGGTTCGCCCCTCTCCACTGCTGGCACGACCGCCGCGCTGGCGGCCCGTCTATCGGCCACATGCTCGCACGCCATATGCCCGAATCGGGCGGCACGGGCGGAGCAAGGCAGCCTAGCGCACCCGGTCGTCCATGCGTTTCGATCCGGTTAAACGGTTGGAACGGTGGAGGATCGCTCGCCTCCGGCCTGGACGTTCTGGTGGTGCTTTCCAGGACGAACAACGTCCAACGACAGTTCTGGAGCCAGAGGAAGGAGGCCGACGTGCGGAGAGAGTGCAGTTCGCGAAATGTTCCAAGCCTTGGCGGGCGCGCGGTTACAACGTCGCCGGCGGAAGGGGGAACCGTCGGGCCCGACCCCGCCTCGTGCACCCCATCCTGACCGGGCGCCGGGATGACGCGTTAGACTCGGCGCCCACCGCGGTGGCCGGGGACTCGGCTGTCCGGGTGGCTTCGGGGGTCTCCAGGACCCGCGTTTCTGAGACCGGAGCTGTGCTGCTCGCTGGGTGCCGGTCGCGGCCAGGACTCGGGCGCTAGCCGCGGTCGACCCTGGCCGCCTCGGGGCGCGGCGGGGCGCTGCCCTCCACCGCACCGAGACGGAGGTGACCAAGATCGAAGAGCGTGAGATCGCGACTACCGAGCGATTCGAGACGCTAGCTGTCGCGAGCACGAGCGCGTGGGTCGCAATCTACGCCATGATAGCCACGGTACCGTGCGACGGGACGGGTGCTCGCAAGCGATGGCAGCAGGAAACGCACGACGCCAGCCTCCCGGGCCGCCAGAAGCAGATCGAGAGCCTCTGTCGTTGGAGAAGGGTAGGGCGAAGTAGGGCTTCCCGTCCCGCCGGTAGGATCGCTCCCGCATGTAGAGCCGGGCGGTCTCGGCGACGGTCCCGCGGCCGCGTAGGTGCGTGAGTAGGGCGCGGTTGGGCGGGGGCTT
>CADCWE010000270.1 GCA_902806325.1 uncultured Thermomicrobiales bacterium
GCCTGCCGGTGGTCGCCTTCATCGACACCCCCGGCGCCTACCCCGGCATCGGCTCGGAGGAGCGCGGTCAGGGCACCGCCATCGCCGAGAGCCTGCTGACGATGGCGGCGTTGCGGGTGCCCTGCGTCGCGGTCGTGATCGGCGAGGGCGGCTCCGGCGGCGCCCTGGCGATCGGGGTCGCCGACCGGATCCTGATGCTCGAGAACGCGATCTACGCCGTCGCCTCGCCGGAAGCCTGCGCCGCGATCCTCTGGAAGGACGCCGCCAAGGCCCCGGAAGCGGCGGAGACGATGCGGATCACCGCCGAGGACCTGTTCGGCTTCGGCATCGTCGACGAGGTGATCCCCGAACCGGTCCCCGCCCACGAGCGCCCCCGCGACGCGATCGCCGCCGTCGGCGCCGCCGTCGCCCGCCACCTCGCCGACCTCCACGCCGCCTACGTCGCCCCCGGCGCCGCCGGCCCCGACGCCCTGGTCGACGCCCGCGATGCCAAGTTCCGCCGCATCGGCGCCTGGCGCGAGGACCTGGCCGCGGACGGCGTGCCGGCGGAGCCGGTCTAGCGATGCACGGTAGTCATCGGCAACACCTTAATCATCGGACCCGGTGACGAGGGTCGACTGCCTAGGACCCGTGCGTTAGCGCGCCCCATCGCCCGACACAGTCGCCGCCGCGTCCGCGAGCGGCAGGTCCGCCGCGTGGAACCAAACCCGCGGGCCGGGGATGCGGCGGAGTCGTGCCCCGGCCAGCATCCACCGCGCCACCGCCCGGTCGATCTCCCGCGGCGATCCGGCCGGGTCGTCGCCAGACCAGACGTAGATGCGTCCATCCGCGCCGCGCAGCAGCAGGCGCTCGGGGTGGTCGCGGTGTTGGGCAATCGGTTGGACGTAGGTCGGCATCGTCCCCGCCTGATGACATCGCGCGAACGCCGGTGGCCACCGCTAACGCAACATCGTTGCCGTTGGTCCGACGTGGTATGCATCCCCGGACGGCTTGGGGCGGAAGACGCAAGCGGAGGACGGCGCGGATGGGCGATCGCGGGCGGCTGTTGGTGTCGTGTCCGGACCGGCCGGGGATCGTGGCGGCGGTGTCGCGCTTCCTCTTCGAGCGCGGGGCCAACATCGTCCACTCCGATCAGCATTCGACCGACCCGGTCGGCGGGGTCTTTTTTCTCCGCGTCGAGTTCACGCTGGCGGATCTGGCGGCGCGGGCGGAGGGGTTGCGGCGGGAGTTCGGCGCCATCGGCGGGCCGCACGGGATGGAGTGGCGGCTGGCCCTGGCGGCGGAACCGAAGCGGCTGGCGGTCTTCGTCTCGGTCGAGGACCATTGCCTGCTCGAACTGCTCTGGCAGCAGCGCGCCGGCGACCTCGGGGCTGAGATCGCGCTCGTGATCGGCAACCATCCCGCCCTCGCCGCCGACGTCGCCCCGTGGGGAATCCCGTTCCACCACGTCCCCGTCACGGCCGCCACCAAGGCCGAGGCCGAGGCGCGGCAGGCGGCCCTGACCGACGACCGGGTCGACGCGATCGTCCTCGCCCGCTACATGCAGGTGCTCTCGCCGGGGTTCGTGGCCGCCCGGCGGAACCGGATCATCAACATCCACCACTCGTTCTTGCCCGCGTTCGTCGGCGCCAAGCCGTACGCCCAGGCCCACGCCCGCGGCGTCAAGCTGATCGGCGCCACCGCCCACTACGTGACCGAGGACCTGGACGCCGGGCCGATCATCGAGCAGGACGTCCACCGCGTCGACCACCGCCACGATGTCGCCGATCTGCGCCGGATCGGGCGCCAGATCGAGCGCGTGGTGCTGGCGCGGGCGGTCCGCTGGCACGTCGAGGACCGGATCTTGGTCCACGGCAACAAAACGGTCGCCTTCGCCTGAACGCGCCGCCGGACCGACGGACCGATCCGGGGAGAACCGGGGAGAACCGGGGGCCCGACGGGAGGAGAAACGGGCCGTGACCGTTCCGTGACGTTCTGGCGATACCGCGCTGACATTCGCCGGGTAGGATGGGGTCATCAAGGGGCGCCACCGCTCCCGGCGCCGAGGAGGACCCAGCCATGCCGGCCGTCGCGCGCTCGTCCGTCGTCGAACCAACCACCGCCGCCCGGCCGCCGGTCGCGGCCCAAACCTTCCTTGCCCTCGGCCAGCGCTACGCCCAGAGCGACGCCCCGGCCTGGCGGGTGGACCAGCAGATCACCGTCGCCAAGCTGGACCGCGACCACTACGGCATCCCCCGCGTCACCTTCCGCCGCGGCGACGGCCGGGAATTGACGCTCTACACCGCCCAGATCGAAGCCGCGATCGCCGACGGCCAGATCACCCCCATCGTCGGCCGCGGGATCGTCGCTCGCTGCTAGCCGCTCCGTTCCCCTGTCCCGCGAGCGGGCACCCGGCGCTCGGCCGGGTGCCCGCTCGCGCGTCACGATCAAGACCAAAGGCCGGTTCCCAGGCATCGCCGCACGAACGCTCTCCGGACGGGCGGCGCCGGTTGTTCGGTCCGTAACGGCGTGAACGGGGGTGCGCCGCTTTGCGTGGCGGGTGGAGGACGAGGGCGGCCAGGGAGAGCCGCCTTGACCGACCTGGGCGGTGCCGTTCGAAACAGACGTGCCCGGAGGGGTTCCAACCCGGTTCGTTGGGGGGCTCTCCCTGGCGGCCCGCGTCCAAAACCAACGCGGCCCGAACAGCGGCGCACCCGACCGGTCGCGCGCGTTTCTCGGTCGTCCCGAAGGCTCTCGCTAGCCCCCGGATTCGCCCACCGCTTGACAGCCGAGAACGCGCGCCATAGGCTGCCCCGGAAGGTACTCAATCGTTGAGTAACCTCGGTCGAGCGGCGCCGGTGCGGCCGGGCCAGGAAAGGGAGCGGTCCGTGGGCGATCCGGTGGTCCGGCGGTTTGGTGCGGTGGTGGCGCTGATCCTGGCGATGCTGGCGACGCAGGTTCCGGGCGCTCCGCCGACCCGGTCGGCGCCGGCGGCGCGGTCGGCGAGCGCCTGCCCGGCGCCCGCCACGCCGGCGGCGGTCCCGGCAGCCGGCTCGCCCACGCCGGCGCCGGACGTCGCGGCGACCCCGGTCGCGTTCCCCGGCGGCGGAGGCGATCTGACCGTGTTCGCGGCGGCGTCGCTGACCGACGCCTTCGAGCGGATCGCGACGGATCTGGAAGCGGCGAACGAGGGATTACGGATCGAGTTCAACTTCGGCGGGTCCCAGGCCCTGGTGACCCAACTCGCGGAGGGGGCGGAGGCCGACGTCTTCGCCTCGGCGAACACGACCCAGATGACCGCCGCCCAAGACCAGGGGTCCATCGCGGGGACACCGGTCACCTTCGTCCGCAACCGCCTGACGATCGTGGTCCCGCGCGACAACCCGGGCGGGGTCGCGTCTGCCGCCGACCTCGGCGACGACGGGCTGGACCTGGTCCTGGCGGCGGCCGACGTGCCGGTCGGCCGCTACGCCCGGGATTCGGTCTGCCTGATGGGCGGCGACGCGGCGACCTACGGCGACGGCTTCGTCGCACGCGTGGCGGCGAACGTGGTCTCCGAGGAGGAGGACGTGCGCGACGTCCTGACCCGGGTCCAACTCGGCGAGGCGGACGCCGGCATCGTCTATGTTTCCGACGTCACCGCCGACGTCGAGGGCCAGGTGACGGAGGTCGAGATCCCGGACGCGGTCAACGTCGTCGCGGCCTACCCGATCGCCCCGGTCCAGGGCGGCGACGCGGCGCTGGCGACGGCGTTCATCGGCTACCTGCTGGGGCCGGAAGGCCAGGCGACGCTCCAGGAATACGGCTTCGAATCGCCGTAGCGGGGCCGTGAGGCCGCGCGTCGACTCCCCTTCCCCTCGCGCGGGAGGGAGGGCACTGGGGGGTAGGAGATCGCCCTCACCTCCCGGGGTCATGCGCGCCGAGGAAGGGCGGTGGTCGGGCCAATGCCGAATCGGAGGGCGGGAACCGAGCGGTTGGCGCCGCTGGTCTGGTCGGCGGCGGCGCTGCTGGTGGTGTTCTTGGCGTTACCGATGACGGCGATGGTCTGGCGCGCCTGGGGCGAAAGCCGCGGCCTGACGCCGGAAGCGCTGCGGGTGCTGCGGCGGGCGATGGGTCTCAGCCTGGCGACCACCGGGGCGACGATGCTGGTGGTGGCGCTCCTGGGGACGCCGCTGGCCTACGCCCTGGCGCGGCGGCGGTTTCCCGGCGCGGCGCTGGTCGACACGCTGGTGGACCTGCCGATCGTGCTGCCGCCGGCGGTCGCCGGGATCGCGCTCTTGATGGCATTCGGCCGCCGGGGCGTGCTCGGGCGGTGGCTGGACGAAGCCGGAATCCAGGTCACCTTCACCACGACGGCGGTGGTGCTGGCCCAGGTCTTCGTCGCGGTGCCGTTCTTTGTCCGCGCCGCCAAGGCGGGGTTCGCGCGGGTGGACCGTGACACGGAGGCGGCGGCGGCGGACCTCGGCGCGTCCCCGGCGCGCGTCTTCTGGACCGTCACCCTGCCGCTGGCCCGGCCGGGTCTGGCGGCGGGGGCGGTGCTGGCCTGGGCTCGGGCCCTGGGCGAGTTCGGCGCCACCATCATGTTCGCCGGCAACAACGCCGAGCGGACCCAGACCATGCCCCTGGCGATCTACGGCCGCTACTACGCCAACGACCTCCAGTCCGCCCTGCTGCTGGCGATGGTCCTGCTCGGGGCGGCGGTGCTGGTGCTGCTCTCGGTCCGGCTGGCGGGGGGGAACGCGGGGTCGGCGGGACTCTGATCGCCCGTGGCGTGGCCCGCGCCGGCCACCGCGCGGTCAAACGGGAGCCGGGTCGGCCGCGTTGGTCATCCGGCCGCGCACGGACTCGTACTCGTCCTCGAGCACCCAACTCTTGGCGTCCTCGTAGGAGCGCGACGAGAACAGCGTCCGGTATCCCTGGCCAGGATCGACGATCCGCCAGCAACCGCTGTCGTCTCCGAGCAGCATCAGCAGGTACGGGGGCGACGCGGTCGGATCGACCCACGCTTCGAGGGACGCCAACTCACCGCCCACTGGGATCGGTACTGGGGATGACATGGTACCTCCCGGTGACCACGTTGGCCTTGAGTTTGGCGTCGTACAGCGGGGTCGTCGTGCCGTCGGCCGCGAGCCGGACCCCGATCGCGTCCTCAAACCGCGAGCCCCACCGTTCGTGCCCGCGCAGGACGCCAATCTACTCCCGACGGTCAAGCATCTCCCGGGCGATCACCTCCATCGTGCCCCGATCGGTGAAGACGTGGGCCGCTCCGTCGCGGCGAAGCAGCCGTTGGACCGCCGTCGTGCCCGGCAGGTGCTTGGCGGCGTGGGCGGCATCAAGCGGCTGCCCACGGAGGCGCGCCAAGATCGCCGCGTGCTCCTGGTTGGTTCCCGGCGCGGTGTGCCCGCGCTCGTCGTCCATCGTGACCGTGACCTCCGCCCCGTCCGACCGGCCCGGTGGATTGTCGCCCACGAGGGCGGGACGGGGAGCGGATCGCGCCGATCGGCGACGGCGGAGCAGGTCGCGCCCGCGGGGGCCCATGCGGACCGTGCCGGCACGGCGCGCATCCGCTCCCCATGCCTCACGGTTCGGTTTGTGCGAGCACCCGGCGCTCGCTATCCTACGCGGGCGAACCTCGCCATACGTATCCAGGAGTGACCGCCGATGAGCACCATCACCCGCCGCGCGCCGACTCCCCACGCCGGGTTCGTCCTCGTTGCCGCCATGATCTGGGCGGCCTCGCTCCTGGCGCCGGTCGTTTCGGCGGCCGCCCAGCAGGCGACCCCGACCGCGGGCGCGCGGGACGTGATCCTGGCGACCACCACCAGCACCCAGGACTCGGGCCTGCTCGACGCCCTAGTGCCGCTGTTCAACGAGCAGACCGGGTACGCGCTGAAGCCGATCGCGGTCGGGTCCGGCGCGGCGTTGGATCTCGGCGAACGGGGCGAGGCCGACGTGCTGCTGGCGCACAGCCCGGCGGCGGAGCAGGCGTTCATGGACGCCGGGTTCGGGGCGGAGCGGCGGACCGTGATGTACAACGACTTCGTCGTGGTCGGGCCGGAGGCCGACCCGGCCGGGATCGCGGACGCGCCGTCGGCGGTCGAGGCGATGACGCGGATCGCGGACGCCGAAGCCGCTTTCGTCAGCCGGGGGGACGATTCGGGGACCCACCAGTTGGAACTGGGTCTGTGGGAAGACGCCGGGATCACGCCCGGCGGCGGCTGGTACGTCGAATCCGGAACCGGGATGGGCGACACGCTCAACATCGCCAACGCCCGCGACGGCTACACCGTCACCGACCGGGGCACGTATCTCTCGCTCGGCGACCGGCTCGACCTGGAGGTGCTGGTCGAAGGGGACCCGTCGCTGCTCAACGTCTACCACGTGATCACGGTCGATCCGGAACGCTACGACACGATCAACGCGGCCGGCGGCCAAGCCTTCCTCGACTTCCTGCTCGAACCGGCAACGCAGGAGGTGATCGGCGAATTCGGGGTCGACCGCTTCGGCGAGCCGCTCTTCACCCCCTGCGCCGACAACGCCTGCGGGGTGCTACCGTCGACCCAGGCGACGCCCGCCGCCACGCCGGCGGCCTAACCCGGCGTGAACGACCTCTGGGACGGACTCCGCGAGGCGATCCGCCTTCTGCTCGGCGGGG
Organism: uncultured Thermomicrobiales bacterium; assembly: GCA_902806325.1. Taxonomy (GTDB): domain Bacteria; phylum Chloroflexota; class Chloroflexia; order Thermomicrobiales; family UBA6265; genus CADCWE01. The sequence goes on from CADCWE010000270.1 coordinate 6,635, forward strand.
ACCGCGAGGTCTGGGAGATCGTCCTGCTCTCGTTGCGCGTCTCGTTGACGGCGACGGGGATCAGCCTCCTGCTGGGGGTGCCGATCGGGGCGGCGCTGGCGTTGGTCCGGTTTCGGGGGCGGGCGCTGGTGGTCGGCCTGGTCCACACCGGGATGGGGTTGCCGCCGGTCAGCGTCGGGGTCCTGGTCAGCCTGCTGCTCTGGCGGAACGGGCCGCTGGGGGCGCTGCGGCTGCTCTACACGCCGACCGCGATGACCATCGCCCAGGCGGCGATCGCGACCCCGATCGTGGCCGGGTTGACCCTGGCGGCGGTGCAGGGGTTGGACCCGCGGCTGCGGCTGCAATTGGTCTCCTTGGGGGCATCGCCCGCGCAAACCGTCTGGTGGCTGCTGCGGGAGGCACGGTTGCCGCTGATCGCGGCGGTGGTGGCCGGGTTCGGGGCGGTGATCTCGGAGGTCGGGGCGGCGATCATGGTCGGCGGCAACATCAAGGGCGAAACCCGGGTCCTGACCACGGCGACGGTGCTGGAGGTGGGGCGGGGCAACTTCACGACCGCGGTCGCGCTCTCGGTGGTCCTGCTGCTGCTCGCCTACTCCGTGACCCTGGCGTTGACGTTGCTGCAGCAGCGACGACGCCCCGGATCTTGAGCGACGCGGCGAAGAGCACCACCCCGCCGCCCGCCCTGCTACTGCGCGGGGTGGTCGTCCGCCGCGACGGCCGGGTGACGCTGGACGTCCCGGCGCTCACGGTCGAGGCCGGGGAAACGCTGACCCTGGTCGGGCCGAACGGGGCGGGCAAAAGCACGCTGCTGCTGGTGGCGGCGCTGCTGCGCCGCCCAGACGCGGGGGATGTCCGGATTGCCGGCAGCCTGGCGACGCGGCGGACCGAGCGGGCGCTGCGACGGCGGGTGGCCCTCGTCTGGCAGGACCCGCTGCTCTTCTCGACCGGGGTGCTGGCCAACGCCGCCAGCGGGTTGCGCTTTCGCGGCGTCGGGCGTCGTGAAGCGGAGCGGCGGGCAATGGCGTGGCTGGAGCGGTTCGGCGTCGGGGCGCTCGGCGAGCGGCCGGCGCGCGGTCTCTCCGGCGGGGAAGCGCGGCGGGTCGCCCTGGCGCGGGCCTTTGCGGTCGAACCGGATCTGCTGCTGCTGGACGAACCGTTCGCGGCGCTCGATGCCCCCAGCCGGGCCGAGCTGGGGCCGGAGTTGGCGGCCCATCTCCGCGTGACCGGGACCGCCGCGGTGTTGGTGGGGCACGATCCGGCCGAGGCGCTGGCCTTGGGCGACCGGCTGGGGGTGGTGCTGGCAGGGCGCCTGGCCCAGATCGGTCCACCGGCCGGGGTGCTGGCGCGCCCGGCGAGCGCGGCGGTGGCGCGGCTGCTGGGGATCGCCAACGTCCTCCCCGGCCGCGTCGTCGGCACTGAGGGGCCGCTCCTGGTGGTGGATCTCGGCGGCTCGACGGTCCGCGTTCGCCCGCCGGAACCGGCTGCCGGCTGGGAAGCCGGGGTCACGTTGGCCGTTGGCGCCGCGCGGGTGGCGGCGTCGGCGCCGGAGCGGCCCATCCCCGCCGGCTGGAACGCGCTGGCCGGGGTGGTCGCGAACCGAGCGCTGACGCCGGACGGGGTCCGGCTGACGGTCGCGCTGCCCGGCGGCGTCCGGTTGGTCGCGGCCCTGGCCGACTCGCCGACGGGATCGTTGACCGTCGGCGCGCCGGTGGTCGCCGCCTTCCCGCCGGAGGCCGCTCACCCGATCCGGAACGACGCGCCCCGACCGGCCGGGGACGGCGGGACCCAAGCGATCCCGCGCCGTTGACGGGCGGCGGTCCCTGCTCCGAAGATACGACCCGCGCCCGCGCGATTCGGGCGCTCGGGAGGACCCCGGAAGGACCGTGCCGTGGCCGATCCCGTTCCCGCCGACCCCGCCGCCCCACCGCCGGTGCCCCTGGCGCCGCTGCGGGGCGGCGTCAATCCGGCGCCGTTGCCGACCCCGCCCACCTCGTTCTTCGGCCGGGAGGGCGACATCGCGGCCGTGGCGGAGCGGTTGCGCGGGGACAGGGTGCGCCTTCTGACCCTGACCGGACCCGGCGGGGTCGGCAAGACCCGGCTCGCCCTCCGGGTGGCCGAGACGTCGGCGGCGGACTTCGCCGACGGGGCCGCTTTCGTGCCCCTGGCCGCGCTCGCCGGGCCGGATCTGGTCGGCGCCGCCCTAGCGCGCGGGTTGGGGGTGCGGGAGGGGGGAGACCGGGCCACGGCGGAGCGGCTGGGAGCCGCCCTGCGCGACCGGCACCTGCTGCTGGTGCTGGACAACTTCGAGCACGTCGTTCTGGCCGCGCCGCTGGTGGCGGATCTGCTGGCGGCGTGCCCGCGGCTGACCGTCCTGGTCACCAGCCGCGTTCCCCTGCGCCTCGCCGGCGAGCACCGCTACCCCGTTCCCCCGCTGCGCCTTCCCGATCCCGACGGCGATGATCCCGTCGCCGATCCCGACCAGGCCGCCTCCGTGCGGCTGTTCGCGGCCCGCGCGCGGGCGGTCGACCCCGGGTTCGCCATGGACGAGGCCAACGCGGGGATCGTCGCCGAGATCTGCCGCCGCCTCGACGGCCTGCCGCTGGCGATCGAACTCGCGGCGGCGCGGGTGGCCGTGTTGCCCCCCCGGGCGCTGCTGGCCCGGCTCGACCGCCGCCTGCCGCTGCTGAGCGACGGGCCGCGGGACGCGCCGGCGCGGCAGCGCGGGATGCGGGAAGCGATCGCCTGGTCCCACGACCTCCTGTCGCCCGAGGAGCAGGATCTCTTCCGCCGCCTGGCGGTCTTCGCGGGCGGCTTCACGCTCGACGCGGCCGAACGCATTGTGGGGCCCGAAGTCTGTGGTCCGCCGTCTGGGGAACGCACGCCCTCCGGCGTCGCCAGACCCTCCGTCCTCGACACCATCGCCTCGCTGGTCGCGAGCAGCCTGGTGCGCCCGGAGGAGTCGCCCGACCAGGCGGAGCCGCGGTTCCGGATGTTGGAGACGATCCGGGAGTTCGCGCTGGAGCGGCTGGCGGCGAGCGGGGAGGACGACGCGGTCCGCCGCGCGCACGCCGCCTGGTGCCTGGCCCTGGCGAGACGCACGGAACCGGACTGGTACGGGGCGGGGTTCGCGGCCTGCCTGAGCCGGTGGACGGCCGAGCAGGCCAACCTGCGGGCCGCGCTCGCCTGGCTGGAGCGGGCGGGACCGGCGGAAGACGGCCTGGCGCTGGCGACGGCGCTCGTCTTTTTCTGGTACTACCACGGCCCCGTGGACGAGGGGCGCGGCTGGCTGGCCCGCTTCCTGGCCGCCTCCGATCCGGCGCCGACGCCGACCCGGGCCAAGGCGTTGGAGTGGTCGGCCAACCTGGCGGTCAAACAAGGCGACGACGACCGCGCCGCGATCCTGGCGACCGAGGCGGTCGCCGTCGCGCGGGCCAGCGGCGACCGCTGGATCCTGGCCTTCGCGCTCTGCACGGCGGGGCGGAGCGTGCGCCAGCTGCATCGGGACGCCGACACCGGCCCCCTGTTCGCGGAGGCGCTGGAGATCTTCCGCGAGCTCGGCCAAGACGAGTTCGCGGCCGTGCCGCTGCTCAACCTGGGACTGCTGGCCGCCGACGCGGGCGACGCGGCGCGGGCCGACGCGCTCTGCGGCGAGGCGCTGGCGCTGCGGCTGCGGGCCGGCAACGAAGCGGGGGCGGCGATCGTCCGCCACGCGCTGGGCGACCTTGCCCGGGCACGCGGGGACGGCCCCGGAGCGGCGGCGCGGTACCGGGAAAACCTGGAGGTCTACCGCCGCCTGGGGGACCAGACCGGGATCGCCGACGCCCTCGCCGGCCTGGCGCTGGCGGCGGCGATCGGCGCGGACGCGTCGCCCGAGGGGGTGGTCCGGCTGCTCGCCGCCGCCGAACGCCTGCGAACCGAGGTCGGCGGCGGCGTCCACCGCGGTCTGCGGGCGGACCACCAAGCCCTGCTCGCCGCGTCCCGCCAAGCGATGGGAGAGGCGGCGTATGCCGCCGCCTGGAACGCGGGGCAGCGGCTGCCGCTGGCGCAGGCGATCGCCGAGGCGACGTTACCCGGCACGGCGCCCGCCCCGGCCGCCTCAGGCCCGGCGCAGTCACCACCCCCCGCCGCGGCGAACGGCTTGACGCCCCGCGAGCTCGAGGTGCTGCGCCTGGTCGCCGACGGCCATTCCGACCGCCAGATCGCGGCGGCGCTGTTCGTCAGCCACGCCACCGCGCGCACCCACGTCGCCCGGATCCTGACCAAGCTCGGCGTCGCCTCGCGCACGGCCGCGGCGGCGGTCGCCCACCGGCGTGGTCTCGCCTAACCCAGCCGGGTGGCGTCGCCGGTTCCTCCCGTTCCCGATCCCCGCGACCCGTACCGCAATTGCGGTACGGGTTCCCGGCACGGCGAAGCGGCGGCCCCGGCCGGAAATCATCGGGATGCACGACGCGCGCGGCGCCCCGGCGGCGCACGATGGACGGCAACGGGACCGAGCGACGGCCCCGACGAATCCACCGGGCGATCGCCCGCCGAGGAGTACCACCATGGCGACCACGGAGATCATCCACGACGCGCCGTCCATCATCGGGGGGGGCCGCCGGTCCCGCCGGGCCGTGATCCGCACCCTCGGCGGGGGCGCGATGGCGGCGCTGGTGGCCGCTGGCCCCGCGCGGCGGTTGGCCGCCCACCAGGCCACGCCGGAGACCCTGCCCGCGTTCTTCGCCGAGTTCCTCGACGCCTGGGCCGAGGCCGCGGCGACGCGCGACGCGGCCGGCGTCCTCCCCTTCTACACCCGGGACGCCGACTTCGAGGACGTGCCGTTCGCGGTCGTTCTCCGCGGCCCGGACGAGATCGGCGGTTTCCTGACCGGGTTCTTCGGCAACTACTCCGACGCCACCGTCGAATGGCGCAGCGTGGTCGCGACCGACGAGGCCGCCGCCGCGGAGGCGGTGTTCGAGGGGCGCTACACCGGCCAGATCCAGGGCCTGCCGGCCGGGGAAGGCCAACCCGTGTCCGTCCGCAGCACCCACGTCTACGCCTTCAAGGGGGACCGGATCCGCAGCCAGACCCTCTACTTCGACGCCTACGGCCTCCTGATCCAGCTCGGCGTGCTGCCGGCGCCCGAGGCGACGACGACCTAGCGCCCGTCGCCGCGGTCTCCACGCCAACAGGGAACGGCCCCGGGCGCTTGCCCGGGGCCGTTCCCCATGCCGATGTTGCCGGGAGACGGCGGACGCGGTGCGAGAAACGATCCGGGCCCTCGTCGCCTGCTTGAACAGCGACGACGAGCGGCGAGCGGGCAGTGCTCGGCCTTTACCCTGACGTTCTGCTCGATAACGCCGACGCCGGGTTGATCGCGGCCGGGTACCTCGCCGTCGACGAGCTTGCCGGTTTCTCCGCCATCGGCGTGCCGCTGCCGGTCGAGGACCGGATCACGCCGCTGGCGGTCGAGCGGATCGTGCGCCAAACCGACGGCCGGGGCGGCGCCGTGGTCGCCGACGACGGGCCGACGACCGGGGGGAGCCGTCGTTGATCCCGTCTGCGGTGGTCGAGGACGGCGACCGGTGGCGGATCGACGAGGCAGTCCCAGGCCGGGAACCCGGCGGGCGGGAACCGGGGCGTGACGGCCGGCCGCGATCGTGTCGACGAACCGATACACTCCCGCGCCGGATTGGCGGTATGCTGCGCATCCGATCCGCGCCATCGGGTCCGCGCCGGCGCGAGCCGCCGCCGCCCGCGAAAGGAACCCTGCGATGCCGCCGCGTCCCCAGTCGTTGGTCGTCGCCGTCGTCCTGGTCGTCGCCGTGCTGGCCGGATTCGATCCGCGCCCCGGTGGCCGCGCCGCTCCCAGTCTTGGGGAGGCCACGACCCGGGCTACGCCCGCGGGCGCGGCCACCCCGGCGCCGCCGCGGATCGGCACGGACCTGCCGGAGGGGGTGCGCGTGCGCCTGCTGGCGAGCCAGCGCGCGGAGTTGCCGCGCAGCGGGCCGTGGCGGCTGCGCGTGGAGCGCCTGACGCTGGACGCGGACGCGACGACGACGGTCGAACCCGGCCCCGGGCCAACGCTGCTGATGGTCGAGGCGGGCACGCTGACGGTTGAGGAACCGGCGAACCTGGCCGGGTCCTACCCAACCGGGGGCCAGGTGTACGTGCCGGAGGGCGATGGCGCCGCGCTGCGCAACGACGGCGCCCGGCCGGCGATCCTGTTGCGCCTGGCGTTGGAGGCGCCGGTCGCAACGCGCCCGGACGACGCCACCCCGACCCAGCGGGGACGCGACGCCGGAAACGACGACGCCGGCGCGGTCACCTTGTTCACCGGGGATCTGCCCCGCCTCAGCGGCCGGGCGACCGATCTGATCCTGGCCCGGGTGACTTGGGAGCCGGGCACCGGCACCGGGAGCCAGATGTTCCCCGGCCCGGTGGCGTTGGCGGTCGAAGCGGGGTCGCTGACCGTGTCCGGGCCGACCGGCCCGGCGTTGGCGCTGGAGACCGGCGGCAGCGTCGTCGTGCCCGCCTACGGCGCCCGTCAGGCGGAGAACACGGGCGACCGCCCCGCGACCGCCCTCCTGGCCGGCGTCTGGCCGGTGCTCAGCAACGCCGGCACCGGACCGTCGCCGTCGCCGACCCCGTCCCCCAGCCCGACCAGCGTCCCCAGCCCGACCGCCGACGCGACCGGGACGGCCGCCCGGGCGACCATCGCCGCCCTCGGCTCGGCCGTCGCGGGCGGGGACACCGACCTCGCCACCGCCCAGGCCGAGGCGGCGGCGGCGATCGCGGCCCTGGAAACCACCGCGGCCGGGACGAACGCCACCGCCGCCGCCAACGCGACCGCCGCCCGCGACGACGTTGCCACCCTGGTGGCGACGTTGACCGCCCAGGCGGAATCCAGCCGCGACCGGGGGACCGCCGCCGCCGGAACCGCGGCGGCGGAGCGTTCGGTCGTTATCCAAACCGCCGCCGCGGACGCCACCGCCGCCGCGGCCACCGCCGCTGCGGGCGCCACCGGCGTCGCCGGGACCGCCGCCACCGCCGCGACCCGGATCGCGCAGGGCGAAGCGACGCGTGACGCGCTGGCGACCGAAGTGGCAGGGCTGCACGCCTCGGCGGCGACGGCCCGCGCCCAAGCGACGGGCGCGGCGGCGACGATCGCCGCCAACGCCACCGCCGCCGCCGTTGCCGAGACGGCCGC
>CADCWE010000271.1 GCA_902806325.1 uncultured Thermomicrobiales bacterium
GCGGCGCCGCTGGTGGTCGTGTTTTTGTTCATGCAGCGCTACATCGTACAGGGCGTGCGGATGTCGGGGATCAAGGGCTAGGCGCACCGCGGTTCCGTCGCCCCCGATGTCGGTGGTCACTCGGAGCACGGCGAGGCGTTCCGTCGTCGCTCGGGAAACGGGATTGTTCGCCGCGCTCCGAATGACCCAGATATCGGTTGATGAGACCGAGCGATTCCGTCGTCCTGAGACGCTATCGCAGCGCCGGGTTGTCCGGACCGGGACCTTCGATCGCGTGCAGGGTGCTGGCGCCGCGCCAGACATCGCCCTGGGCGTCTTGCCAGGCTTGGACCGGGATCACGGTCAGCACCTGTTCGGCGTCCGCGTACTGCCCTTCGGCGACGTAGTCGTCGATGATCCGGGTCAGGGCTTCGTCGCCGGCCACTTCGCGTAATAGGGCGCTCTTGTCCACGCCCTGCGACCAGTCGAGGCCGGTCATCAGTCCGACCAGCGCTTCGCGCATCTCCGTGGCGTCCATCGGTTCTCCTTTCGCGTAACGGCGTCCGCCAACGACCTCGGCAAGAACCGGGCCGGTCGCGGGTGTCCGGTATCCTATCTTGGACCATGGGTTACCCGGCGCTCGGGGCGAGGTGACGATTGGTCGAGCTTTCGGCGATGCGTCATCCCCCGTCCGCTTCGCTGTGGAGAGGACAACCGTGTCGCGGCTTGGCCAACGCCCAGTAGGCGGTCCGCGCGACCTTGCCCACGTTCCGCCCCGGCCGCGTCGCCGGCATCGACGCGGGCGGGGCGCTGGCGCTGCTCCCGGTGGAGGTGGCCGAGGCAGCGATTGCGGCGGACCGTTTTGGGGCGCGAACGGCGTTCGTGACCGGCGGCGTGTTCGGGTCGGCTCTCACCGCGCGGGGGCTGCCGCACCTGGCCGGGCGAAGGTTGGAATGAGCTGGGGTTTACTCCGGGTCGCGGCGAACTGGGTGGTTTGGCCCGAAAGCCACCGATCGGGAGAAAGGCGATCGGTCCGTGGTCGACCGTATTCGCCGCTCCGATGGGACGGACATTCCCGCCTAACCGATGTCACCGTCGCCGCCACCGCCCGGCGCCCGCGCGACGTGCTCCGCCTTCATCCGCGCGTAGACCGGATCCTGGCGGACTTGGACGTACTTGGCGTAGAAGATGGCGGCGGCTTCGGCTTTGACGGGGTCGTCCTGGCGCGGCAGGACCTCGCTCCGGTCGGCGTTCCACTTTCGGCCGCCCTTGTGGTTGGCGTAGCGGCGGGCGCGCGTCCAGCCCATCTGGAGGAATTTGCGCGCCATGTCCATACCGACGAAGTCGCCGTCCGCCTTGTATCGCTCGAAGCGAATGAAGAGCGCCTCGGAGGACTCCCGGGCGATCTCCGGCGTCTTGAAGCGCCAGAAGGGGAGAAGTTCTGACTTGTACGGTTCGACTAGCAGCACGCCCTGCTCGCCCTTGCCGACGCGGTAGAGATCCGGCCGCCGCCGGAAATCGGTCGTGGCGAAGTCCAGGCCATAGTCGAACGGCGGCTCCGGGATCCGATTCGACGGCAAGGGCGGCGGCCTTTCGCGGCGTTGCGGTTCAGGCTCACGTCACGGCAACGGCGGAGAGCACGGCGTGGGCCACCTGCGGCTTGGTGATGTCGCTGTGGCCACCGATGAAGGCGTCGGCCTTTAGGTTGTGGAGTTTGCCGGCGACGAAGGCGTAGGCGCCGCCGATATCCAGCAGGTCGCCGTCGACCGCCTCCGGGGTTTTCTGAGCGCCGTTGCGGCCGATGCCGCCGTAGCGATCGTTCTGGTCGCCGAGGGCGGAGGCGACTTGGCCCGCAATCTGGGACGCCAGCGGGTAGAGCTTGCCGACCGCGACGTCGTTCTTGGTGCAGGTGATGAGGATCGGTCCGGAGACCATGCCGCCGTCGACGACGCGGCGGAAGAAGCCGTCGCGGTCGCCGTCGTAGTCCCGCGCAAAGCCGTAGTGGGAGAACGCGGCTTGGAGCAGCGTCACGGTCGCGGGGGCGACCGGCGATTGCCCGTCCGGCCCGGCGGTGGCGGCGGCGACGAGACGCCCACCGAAGGAATGGCCGATCAGGTGTAGCTTCAACGCCGGGTGCGCGGCGCGGACTTCGCGCAACAGGCTGTTGACACCGCCGGCACCGACCGTACCCGCCCGCTCCTTCATCGCGTAGTAGGTGGTCAGGTTGAGCAGCTTTTGGGCGCCCGCCTTGATCCCGGAGACGAGGCCACCGACGCTAAACCCCGCGGCGGCACCCGAAGCGCCTGGTCCGCCGATCGAGGCCGCGCCGCCCGCACCCGAAAAGCCGCCCATGGTCGCCGCTCCGCCGGACATCGCGCCGCCGACCACTGATGCGCCGCCGACGCTGCCAGTCGGCCCCGCGCCACCGGCGGGAAGGACCGGGGCGCTGAGTCGTTGCAGGATCTCGTCGCCGGACAGGGAGACCAAGGCATCCTCGGCGTCTTCGGCGTCGGGGGCGCCTTGCGGCAGCAGCGAGACCAGCAACGCCACGAACCGGTCGCGCGCCGCCTGGTCGTTTTCCAGCTGGTCGACCAATTCCTTGGCCTGGTCCAGCTTGGCGTCCGCGGCTGGGTCGTCGAACAGCGCCTTGAGTTCGTCGAGGTGCGCCGTCAGCACCGCGCCCCCGGCGGTGCCAAAACCGGCCGCGCCGCCCGCCGTCTGCTCCTCCTCGGCGAACTTCTTCGACGGCCAGAGGACACCGATCGCGGCGAACCGGCGCCCGCTGAGCGTCCCGGCGTGCGCCCCGTCCAACTGCGCCCGGACCTCCGCGAACAGGCGATCGTAGAGACTTCTCGCCTCGGCCATGTCGTTGTTCCAGCCGTGCGACACCACGAACAGGTCGGTCGGCGCCGCCTGCTCCAGCATCGCCAACAGGGCGTCAACCCCCGCCCGGTCGTGGACCGCGCCGTCTTTGGTGAACTCGACTTCCGCGTACGGGAACCCGTGGAGATCGGCCATCGGTACACTCCTTTTCAACAAGGCGGTGGGCGGTAGGCGGTAGGGATGACGGCGACGTCCCGCCCCGGTCCCCAGCCCTCGGTCCTCTCCCGTCGTCCTTCCGCCGACCGCCTCAAACGTGCTGCATCGCCCGCATCAAATCGACGAGGCCGCGGCCCTGGAAATTGCGGTCGCGTTTGAGGTCGGTGGCGGTGTCGAGGAAGATTTCCTTGACGCGGTCGGTTTGGCCGATGAACTCGCGGCGCTCGGAGAGAAACGCGGCGATCACTCCGGAGACGTGGGGGGCGGCCATGCTGGTGCCGCTGTCCTCGACGTAGAGGCCGAATTGGTCGGGATCGGCGAGACCGGCCGAGGCGATCACGTTGGCCCGGCGCTGTCCGGCGGCGCAGGAGAGAATCTTTTCGCCGGGGGCGACCAGGTCCGGTTTGAGGCGGCCGTCCCCGGTTGGACCTTTGGAAGAGAAGTAGGAGACGCCGTAGACGTGGGGGCTGTCGCGGTGGGTGGCGCCGACGGTGATCGCCTGCTCGGCGTTGCCGGGATCGTTGATCGTCAGGTCCATCCCGGACGGCACCGAGCCGCGGGCGGCGGTCGCATTCCAGCCGTAGCCGGTGTTGCCGGCGGCGACGACGACGACCACGCCGGAGCGGACCAGGCGGTCCACCTCAACGCAGAGCGGGCTTTGCCCGCAGGCGAACCACTCCGGCAGAAAGTCGTAGCCGACGCTCATGTTGACGCCGTGGATGAGGAGGCGCCGCCCGTAGCCGTTGATCATCTGGATCTGCTCGATCGCGGCGATCATGTTGCTGGCCTCGCCGCGTCCGGCGTCGTCGAGCACCTTCATGCTGACGATCTTGCAGCGCGGCGCCATGCCGGAGATGTATTCCTCGACGATCTGCTGGTGGGTCTCCTGCCCGCGTTCGTCACGGTGCCGGGCCAGGGCCAGGATCCGCTTCGGGGGCGGCGCGCCGTTGGCCGCAACCGCAGTGTGTCCGTTCAATGTCCCCATTTCGCCGGCGATGATCCCGGCGACGTGCGTTCCGTGGCCAAACTGGTCCCGTAAGGGTTGCTCGGGCGTCCCGGCCGCGGTGAAGTCTCGGTGGCGCAGCGGCTCCTGAAGCGTCAGGTTCTCGTGACGGGCAAAGTGGGGGTGAGACGCGTCGACACCGGAGTCGAGGACCGCCCAGACGATGTCCTCGCCCGACGCGGAAAAGGTGTTCCGCGCGGCGTCCGCCTTGACGGTGCTGATGGACTTGGTGATCAGCGCCTTGATCGGGAAATCCGGCCAGATCCGGTAGATTGAACGGTGGACGATCCCCGCGCCGCGCTTTTCGCTGATCACGGTCGGCTCGATTTGGTTGTCGAGGCGGACAAGCTCCTGAATCACCGGACCTTCCAAGCGACCGAACAGGTACTGCTGGCTGAACTTGGCGTCGTTGATCCCTTGGCTGGCACCCGACCCCGCGCGGGCGATCGCCTGCATCACCCGCACCGCGGCCAGGCGACGGGCGTCGTCGCGGCCCTGTGCGTACTCCAGGTTGACCTCGATGATCACCGAGCGAAGCTCCGGTGGCGGGATGGGGGCCTCCGGGTGTTCCTTACCCGCGGTCTCGCGGCGTCGACCTTCCTGCTGCAGCTCCCGGAGCAGCGGGATCGAGATCACGGTTTTGTCGAGCGTCTCCGGGATGAACCCGACTTGGTCGGGGTCTGCGGCCGGCAGCGGCGTGGTGGACACCGGATCGACCGGTTCCGGCGACGGCGGGGCGTGCGGCTGGTCGTCGGTCATCGGGCACCTCGGTTCGCGTGGGGTGGCGCTGGCGCCACCGCAAACGGTCGCTCCGGGTCGGGTCGGCGCCGGCGCCGACCCGGTTCCGGTCTGGGGTGGTAGGGTCCCGTCTTGCCTTGGCCATTATCCTGCATCCGCCAGAACGCGCTGACAACCGCACGATGACGGATATTGCGGCGCGGTGTGGTGGGCGCTCTACGTAGTTCTTTCCCGCGATGGTGGGTGACCCTGGGTCTCGGAACTGGCAGCGTCCAGGCTCGGGCTCGACCCGGCCGGGCTGGACTCGATTCCCGAATCCCCATTCAGGTCAGGAGCCGCGATGGCCACGGCGATGGCGAAGGTCAAGCTGAGGGCCGCCGATCGGCGCACCCGGCGCCGCGGGTTGACGGTGCTGCTGCTGGACACGTTTCTGATGTGGGGCGGGTTCTTCATGGTGGTGCCGCTGATCTCGGTCCACTTCGTGGACGGGTTGGGGTGGGCGGCGGGGTCGGTCGGGTTGGTGCTGGCGGTGCGGCAATTGACCCAGCAGGGGTTCGCCGCCGTCGGTGGGGTCCTGGCGGACCGGTGGGGGGCCAAGGGGCCGATCTGCGCCGGGCTGCTGGTGCGCGGAATCGGGTTTGGCTCGATGGCCTGGGCCGACAGCCTGGCGGTCTTGTTCCTGACGGTGGCCGTCTCCGCGATCGGCGGGGCGCTGTTCGAGGCCCCAAAGTCGGCGGCCATCGCGGCGCTGACCGAGCAGGCGACGCGGGCGCGCTTCTACGCCCTGGCCGGGGTGGTCGCCGGACTGGGGTTGACGATCGGTCCGTTGGTCGGGTCGTTCTTGCTCGGGGTCGGCTTCGACGCGGTGGCGTTGACGGCCGGCGGATGTTTCGCGCTGACCGCGACGGTCACGTTCTTGTTCCTGCCGCCGGTGCGCGTCGCGAGCGGCGAGGGAACGTTGTTCGCCGGAGTCGGGTTGGCGCTGCGGGACCGCTCCTTCCTGGGCTTCAACATCTTGCTGATGGGGTATTGGTTTCTCTGGGTTCAGATGGTGATCTCGATCCCGCTGGTGGCAACCGCGATCGCCGGCACCGGGCGGGCGGTCAGTTGGGTCTACGCGGTCAACGCCGGGTTATCGATCCTGCTTCAATACCCGATGCTGCGCCTGGGCGAGCGGTGGCTGCGGCCGATGCCGATCCTGATCATCGGGGTGGGCTTGATGGGCTTGGGGTTGGCCGGGATCGCGGTCGCGGGGTCGTTGGCGGGGTTGTTGGGATGCGTGGCCGCGTTCTCGATCGGCTCGTTGCTGGCTTCGCCGACGCAGCAGACGGTCTCCGCGGAGTTGGCCAACCCGGTTGCGCTCGGGTCCTACTTTGCGGTCGGCTCGTTGGCACTGGCGATCGGCGGCGGTCTCGGCAACTATGCGGGCGGCTTGCTCTACGAGGTCGGGCACAGCCTCTCGCGGCCCGAGCTCCCGTGGCTGGTCTTTGGTGGCGTTGGGGCGGCGACGACCGCTGGACTGGTTGTCTTTCATCGGAGGCGGGAGCGAAGCGAGCGCGCCAGGTCATCGGCGCCTATCGCCGCGGCGGGTTGATCCGCCTGGACGATCGGATCTCCGGCACCGGTCGGTCGCGCACCGCTAGGCGTTGCCAACACCGACAGCCGGTTGCCAGGCGTCGACCGCTTCCATTCCCAGGCGAAGGGCCAGCGTCAGGTCATCGGCCGTAACCGGCGGCATCACCCGCTGGAGGGCGCGACGATCCGGCACCGTGCCGGAATGGGCCGGAAGCAGAAGGCCGAACAGCTCGATTGCGCCGTCCGATCGGTCCGCCGCGACGATGGCGCGGGCACCGGCGTCCCAGGCGAGCACCAAGACGGTCCGGGCTCCTTCTTGGCGCAGATCCAGCTCGGTTGGCGAGACCCACCCGGCACGAACCCGCGCCGCGGCCTCGGTGAAGAGTTGGCCGAGCGGCGTCGCCGCGATCGCGGCGCGGGCGGCCGGGGACCGGCGCAATCCGCCGAGCGGTCCCCGTTCGACGCCGCCGGGCAGATCGGTCAGGTAGCTGATCCGGGCGCGGACGCGCGGTTGGCGCCAGGCCCACCAGGAACCACCAAGGATCGCGGCGTGGCCGATGAAGATGGCTAGGCTCACGGCAGGCTCACCGCCGAAATACATCTGGCGCCAGTCGCCGTCGAGACTGGAGATCAGGTCGAGGGCGGGGTAGAAAACCAGGGCATTGACCCCGGAGAGCAGCGCGAATTGGAGCAGCAGCTCGTTGACGGCGGCGCGCAACGGCGGCCTGGTCAGGAATACGACGGCGCCGGCGCCGGCGGACAACACCACGTTGACCAGCGGACCGGCGAGGGCGACGACGATCCGCTGGGCGTCGCTGAACGGCTCCCGGTAGGCGACGAAACCGGCGAAGACGTAGAACCCGAAGTCGATGACCCGGCCACCGAACGACCAGACGGCGATCGCGTGCCCCAGCTCGTGCAGGGCGACGGAGACCGGCACCAGGACGAAGAACGCCGCTTGCTGGACGAGGGCGCGGTCCTCGGGGGTGAAGCGACGGTCGAACGTCGCCCGCCAGTTGGTCGCCAACCGACGGATCACCGGGATCCCGATCAGGACATAGAACAGGCTCAGCAGCGCGAATCCGCCCATCGGTCGCCGGCCCCTACGGACCCGGCGCCGGGTGGCGCGCGCCGGGGAGGGACGGTGCCGCCGGAAGCGGTGGAGAAGCGAGTTGATCTTTGGTGGTCGAGCGCGCGGTTGCGTTCCAGGCCGCGCCGACACCGATCGTGCCGATGACGACGATCGCCCCGCCGAGCAGGACCGAAGCTGGCGTGCCGAAGAGTCGAGCAGTGCCACCGGCGAAGAGCGCGCCGATCGGGGTCGAGCCGGCAAACACGGTCATGTAGATGCTCATCACGCGGCCCCGGAGGGCGTCCGGGGCGTTGGTCTGGACGAAGGTGTTGGCCGTCGCCATTGCGGAGCTCATCGCAAACCCGATCGCGACCAGGATCGCCATCCCGGCGGCAAAATGGAGCGGCACCGCACCCGCCCACGCGAGCGCGATCTCGGCCGCGCCAAAAACCAGGGCCATCGCCAGCATCGTCTGGCGCCGTGGGCGTTTGGCTTTGAAGGCGAGGGCCAGCGCCCCGGCCAGCGAACCAACGCCCATCGAAGCCATCAGGACGCCAAACCCGCCGGCACCGATGTCAAACTCGTTCTTGGCCAGCAGCGGCACCCAAACGTTGAAGTTCATCCCAAAGGTGGCGACGACGGCCACCAGCAGGATTGGCAGCAAGACCACCGGTGTGGTTCGAACGTAGGTCAACCCCTCCTTGAGTTGACTGATACCGCTCTTCTCAGAGCGTCCCGTCACAGCCGGCGCGATCCGCATCGCGGCCAGCCCGAACAGCACCGGGACGTACGACACGGTGTTGGCGACGAAGCAGATGGTGGCGCCGACGCTGGCCAGGAGCAATCCGGCCAGCGCGGGACCGACGATCCGGCTGGCATTGAACAGGGCGGAGTTGAGTGCGACCGCGTTCATCAGATCGGCCTTGCCGACCATCTCGGCAACGAACGCCTGTCGAGCCGGCATGTCGAAGGCGTTGACCACCCCAAAGGCGAGCGCCAACGCGTAGATGTGCCACAACTCCACGGCGCCGGTGCCGACCAGGGTCGCCAGCACCGCCGCGACGGCCCCCGCGAAGCTCTGGGAGATCAAGAGCAAGCGCCGCTTCGGGATCCGATCGGCGACCACTCCGCCGTACAGGCCGAAAAAGAGCATCGGACCGAACTGGCAAACGTTGACCAATCCGAGTTGGAATGCGGAGTCCGTCATGCTCAAGACGAGCCACGACTGGGCCAGGGACTGCATCCACGTCCCGGTCAGGGAGAACATCTGGGTGAAGAAGAAGATCCGGTAGTTGCGATGACGGAGGGCGGCGAAGCCGTTGCGCAGTCCTCCGGCCCG
The DNA here is from genome assembly GCA_902806325.1 of uncultured Thermomicrobiales bacterium. GTDB lineage: Bacteria > Chloroflexota > Chloroflexia > Thermomicrobiales > UBA6265 > CADCWE01. Next base: position 8,746 of record CADCWE010000271.1, read on the forward strand.
TGCGCCAGCGTCCGCCTTTGGTTCGTCGTCCGGCGGCGAGGTGACCGTGCTCGCGATGTTCGATGGTCGTTCCGGTTCCCGACTCATGCCCCGTTCCACGCTCCTGGCCCTGATTGCCCGAGCGTCGGCTAGGGCATCGCCTGTCGCCGGTATTCTCGCACGCGGTGGGCCAAGGGGCGGTGTCTGGGCACCCGATAGCCGCGCGCAACGCCGGATCCGTGCGCCTAACCTTCTAGTCACGCCGAGCGAAGCGAGGAACGTCGTTATGTGAGCTACGGACGACAAGTTCTCGCTTCGCACGGCATGACCCAGGATTCGGAAAACTATCCCTCCACCACGGTCACGATCAGCCGCGGCGGGGTCGCGCTCTCTCGCGAACCGATCGTCAGGGGAGCGTCGGGCGAACCGGTCAACAGGAACGTCATCGTGCCCCCGGCGTTGGCGGTGCCGGTGACATCGACCGAGGATTCGACCCAGGGCTCGGTCCAGGGTAGGGCGACCGGCGATCCATCGCCGGCGAGGGCCGCGACGGGGACGCCGAGGGCGGGCGCGGTTGCGGCGGTCAACCCCGACTCGTCGACGGCGATCCCTGGAAGGACCGCCAGCGAACCGCCAGCGGCTCCGACGGCGCCGAGCGATGTGTAGGTCAGGCGGGCGTCGACCACCGTCCCTGGGACGATGCCATCGAGGGTATACGTGACATAACTACTAGCGGCGGTTGGACCGCCGGCGGTCAGGGAGCCGATCGATGCCGGTGCCTGCGGCTGATCCGGCGTCGTCGGATCGACGCTGGTGTCGGCGACCGGCACCAAGACGACCTCGCGGGTGATCGGAACCGGCGTCGCGGTCGGCTCCGGGAGCGACGTCGCGGTCGGGACCACCGTCGGCGTCAGTGTCGGAATGACGGTCGGGATGACGGTCGGGGTAATGGTCGGCGTCACCGTCGGCTGGAAGGTCGGCGATGGGGACGCGGTGGCGAGCGGGGTCGGCATCAGTGATGGGGTCGGGCTGGCGGACCGGGACGGAGAAGGCGTCGCCGTGGCGAACGGCTGCGAGGGTGGGGTCGGGGTCGGCGTCCGCCGGCGCCGCTCCGCGGTCGGCGTCCCCGTGGCGGTCGGTTCGATCGTCGGGGCGAGGGTGGCGGTCTCCGCCGGACGCGCGACCCCCGTCCCGGTCGGGATCGCGGTCGCGGTTGCCGGCGCCGGGGACGACGGCGGCGTGTTCTCCGGCGTTGCAACCGGCGCGGTCGGGGTCAGTGTGGCGGCGGGTTGCGCCGTCGCAGCGGCGGTTGGGGTCGCGGTCGGGAGGGCCTGGCGGGCCAGCATGTCGGCCGACGGTTCGAACATGCTCTGGGCGGCCAACGTGGCGGAGGTGAGGGTGACCGTTGCCTCGGCCGAGCGCGATCCGCTGACGGCGACGATCGGATACGCGGTTCCGGCCGTGCCGGTTGGCGCCGCGAAGGCGCAGCTAAACGAGCCGAGGGTCGTCGCCCCGACTAGGCACTTCCGGACGCCGCCTGTGCCGTCGACGCGGTTCCAGTAGACGCCGACGGTGCTTCCGGCGTCGAAGCCGCGGCCGGTGACGGTGATGGTGGCGCCGGTGGCGACCGACAGCGGGGACGCGGTGATGCCCGGGACCACCGCGAAGGCGGTCTGGGCGTTTCTCCCGCTGGCGGCACCGCGGACCTTGATCGTGTGCGTCCCGGCGACGCCGACGGGGACGGTGGTGTTGAACGAGACGGTGCCTACCGAGGACGCCACGCCCCTGCCGATCACGACGGTGGAGGCGTCCCACGAAGCGGAGACCGTTTCGCCCGCCGCGAACCCGCCCGCGGTCAATCGGACGTTGGTGGCGACTCGACCAGAGGTGGGACTGGCAACGAGGGACGTCGCGGCGATGGAGCCGCCCGCGGTGAAGTTGGCCTGGGCGTTCCAGGTCCCGGCGACGGCCACGATGGGGTACGCCGTCCCGGACACCGCGGTGGTCGGCACCGTGAACGAGCAGGTGGCGCCACCGGTGGCGGCGATGCTCGCCGTGCAGACCGCGATGCCGCCGGTGCCGCCGGTGCGATTCCAATAGACCGTCGCCGATTGGCTGGCCGGGAAGCCCTTGAGGGTCGCCGTGACGGTGGCGCCGGCGTTGCCGCTGGTCGGGCTGAGCGTCACGCTCGGTAGCACCTGGATCGCGCCCCAGGCGCGGGCGCCGCTGGTGAGACCGAGTCCCGTGTAGTTGTGCCAGTTGGCGGCACCGGCCGGGATGGTGATCCGTAGCGTCCCGGTGCCGGTGGCGTCGGTGGTTGCCGTGCCGAGGAGCGGGCCGGTCGTCGAGTCCCAGGTCAACTTGACGGATTCGTTGGCGGCGAACCCCTTGGCGGTGACGGAAATCGAGGCACCGACGACCCCGGCGGTCGGATTCCGGGCCAGCGCCGGCAGCACGGTGAACCCGGCGCTCGCCTGCCGGCCGGAGCCGCCCCGGGCGATTAACGTGTGGGAGCCACGGGGGCTGTTGGGGACCACGGTCACGATCGAGACGCCACCGGACGTGTTGGCGGTCGCGGTCTTAAGGGCCGAACCCGAGGTGGCGTCCCAGAACAAGGACACGCTCTCGCCGGGGGTGAAACCGGTCCCGGTGGCGGTCAAGGTCGTGCCGGGGCCGCCCGAGGCGACGGAGAGCGTCAAGCCCGCGGTTGCGGACGGGGTCGGGGTTCGGGTTGCGGTCGCGGTGGCGATCGCCGTCGCCGTCCTGGTAGGGGTGCGGGTCGGTGTGGCGCCGCCGGAGCCGCAGGCGGCGGCGGCGGCGGTCCGGTCTTCGCCGGATTGCCAGAGCATGGTGACGACGACGCCGTTGATGATGCCGGCGTTCCAGTCGAGGCCGATCGCGTTCCAGGCGCCGTCGCCGATGTCGATCGCGGCGCGGTTGCCGGGCGGGTAGCCCTTGTTGGTGTTGCCTTTGCCGTTGGACGCGATGCCGTAGCCGACATCGAGACCGTTCCAGGCGGCATCGACCCCGGTGTAGCCTTGGGCGAGGATGTTAACGGTGGTCGGCAGGTTGTTCAGCCGCCGCTCGGCGGTCGGCTTCCACCAATCGTCGAGGTTGAACCACGGGCCGTTGTCTTCGACCGGGGAGACGATGCACTTGTTGGTGAGCGGATTGGTGATCCGGACGTAGCAATTGGTGCCGCAGAGGGTCTGCGTGCCCCACCGGACGTCGACCGCGCCCGACTGGAGCCACGGGCAGGAGCGCTGGGTGCAACCCGGCAGCGAGACGTGGTTGGAGTTGGCGGGGATCGTGTAGCCGCTGGAGGTGACGCCGCCGACCATCCCCTGGCGGGTGGCGGTGATCCGGTAGGTGCCGTTTCCGATCGAGCCGCCACCGTCCGTCACCTGGGTGACGGTGAACGCGACGGACGCGGCACGGCCGGAGGTCAGGCCGCGGGCGCGCAGGGTGTGCTCGCCGGTGCCGAGGTTGGGCACGGTGGTGCGGAAGGACACCGCGCCGTTGCCGTCGGTGGCGCGGCCGAGCCAGGGCGGTCCGCCGTCCCAGGACAACTCGACCGTCTCGCCACCGCCGAAGCCACCGGCGGTGATCGCGAGGTCCGAGCCGACGCTGCCTTGGGTCGGGCTGGTCGAGACCGCGGCGGCACCGGTGACGCCGACGGTGACGGTGCGGGTGGTGCCGTTGGCCGCCGTCGCCACCACCGGGAAGGACCCGGCGCCGGTCGGCAGGGCGAAGGAGCAGGTGTAACTACCGGAGGCGTTGGTGGTGCCGCGGCAGACGGTGGTGCCGGCCGATCCGGCCGTCTTGTTCCAGGCGATGGTCACCGAGGTCGAAGCGGCAAACCCCTTGACCGCGGCCGAGACGGTGGCACCACCCGCACCGCTGGCGGGGCTGACGGCGAAGAGGGGATCGACCCCGATCGCGCCCCAGGCGCGGACGCCCGAGGTCAGGCCGACGCCGGTGTAATCGTGCCAGCGGTTGCTGCTTTCCGGGATCTTGATGCGGACGGTGCCGGTTCCGAGCGCGTTGGTGCTTGCGGTCGCCAGGACGGTTCCGGTCGCGCTGTCCCAGTTCAAGCGGACCTGCTCGGACGGTCCGAAGCCGCGCACCGTAACATCGACCGCGGTCCCCGGCGTGCCGTTGATTGGGTTCCGGGCCAGGCTTGGCGAGACCGCGACCGTGCGAGTGGTCTGGCGCCCCGAGGTCGCGCCGCGGGCAATCAAGGTGTGGTTGCCGCGGACCGTGTCGGGAACCTTGATCTGGGCGGTGATCGAGCCAGAGCCGTTGGCGGTCGGTTCGGCAAGGGCGGTTGTGCTGGTCGAATCCCAGTGGAGCCGGACCCGTTCGTTGGCCCCGAAACCGGTGCCGGTGACCCCGATGGTGGCGCCGACGGAGACCGTGGTGGGGTTAACGGTGATGCCGAGGGAGCCGGCGGCGGGAGTCGGCAGCGGGGTTTGGGTCGGGGCCGGCGTCGGCGTCGGCGATTGGCCGTCGGTGGCGACCCAGAGGAACCATTTGGTGCTGTAGCCGCTGGTGCCGGAACCGTTGCGGGCCCGGACCTGCCACCCGTGCTGCCCGGCCGCCATCGCCGGGGTGTTCCAGGAGGTGCCGGACTGCCAGGCGCTGGCGACGCCGTCGAAGAGGACCTGGTACTCGTTGGCGCCGTTGACCGCGTTCCAGCGCAGGGTCGCCGTGGCGCCGGGGGCCGCGTAATACTGCCCGTTGGTTGGGCTTTGCAGCGTCGGGATCGCGGGCGGGGAGCCGAGGGTGGTCGCCGTGTTGGTCGAGGTGATTGGGCGGTTACGGTACTGGTCTCGGACGCCGTCGCCCTGGTTGGGGAAGTCGTAGCCGTCGAGGGCGAAGCCGCCCGTGAACGGGACCGCGTTGCGGCTCCAATTGCCGCCGTCGGTGGTTTGCCAAAGGCTGACGTGGATGTGCGGCCAGCCGCCGTTGCCGCCGCCGCCCGGCGGCGAGACGGTGCCGAGGTATTGCCCCTGACGCACCGCCTGCCCGGCGGCCAGACCGGCCGCCAGGGTGGTGTGGAAGTAGGCAAAGGCGTAGCCGTTGCCGAGGTCGATCGACATCCCGCCGAAGGCCGGGTCCATCCACCGGATCGTGCCGTTGACCGGCGAGAGGACCGTTTGCCCCGCGGTGTTGCCGTCGGCGCGGGCCAGGTCGAAGGACCAGCGGTACTGGTAATGGGCGCGGCAAGACTGGGTGCCGGTCGGTTGGTCCATCAGCGTGGTCGGATTGCAGTTGTAGTGCGTGCCATTGGGCGGCGCGGTGTTGTACCCCTGCCCGATCACCCAGTCTTGACCGGCCAGGAACGGCATCTTGATGGCGGCGGCCGCGGTGGCCACGTCCGGACCGAGCGACGCCAACCGGGCCAGCGGCGCCGGGAGAGGAACCGCGGTCAGGACCAGCAGCAGAACGGTGACGACGGGCACGGCGCGACGACCGGCAACGGGCCGGCTGGATCGCGTCGGCGCGATCGATCGAGCGAGGTGCATCGGCGATTCCTCCGCGGCGCAACGATCCGCGTGGTGGCGGCGGAATCCGGGCGACGGCTCCCAGCCGAGCCGATCCGGAGCGGGCAAGGACCCGCGACATCCGCACGCCGCCGGCAACGGGCCGGGTGCCGTGTAGGTCACGCGGTGGGGACGCGGACCGGGGTCGAGACCGGCGGTCGGGACGGCGGATTAAGCACGCGAACCGGTGGTCGGCGCTTCACCCGAACGAGGGGTGCGGACGGTCACGACTACCGACATCTCAACGGCCTCCGCGCGGCAGCGTGTGCCACGTATTCCGGGCCCCCCACCCGGGAGGACGTTGAACTGTCGGCGCCCGTCCTTGTTCCCGTCGTCGCGAAGACCGGGCGTTACCAGCCACGGCCCCGATCTTCGCAATCGTCCGTCCGGCCCGGTTGCCGAACGGTGGCGCGACCCCGTTACCCAGGAATCGCCGCGCCCAACCGAAGCGCCCGCGCCAACGCCAGGACCTCTTCCGGGACAAGGAAACGGTCCATGTGGGCGTCCAAACCGGCGATGTAGTTGTCGGAGGAGAGAGGATCGTTCCCCGATCCGTCGCCGACGCCGGCGAAGGTCAGGTAGCGGGAAAGGGAAGGCAAGATGTTTTGATCGTCGGCGCTACCACCGTCGATCGTCGTGCCGGCGCTATCGTCGTCATCCGGTGCCGCGACGTAGGCCGCGAACGATTCCGCGTCCGCGTACAGACCCGGCAAGATGTCCGACACGCCGGCCGGCGCGGCGAGGAAGCCGAGGCGATCGGCGTTGGCCGGGATCTCGTCGAAGAAGGCGGTCGAGTTGAGCAGCGCCAAAAGATCGGTGTTGCGGGCGAGGACGCCGCCGGTGTTGGCGGCGGCCAGATCCGGGTCTAGTCCGACCATGTCGGCGTAGGCGAGGGTGCCCAGCAACGCGGCCGTCAACCGCTCGTTCCCGGTTGTGGGTCTGTTCTCGTCGGTTTCGTCGTCCGTCGCGCGCAACAGTGTTCCTTCGACAACGTACGAGGCGAGCAGCGCCGGATCTTCGCCCCGGAGCGCGTCGGAGATCACGATGGCCGGGCCGGTGTCCGCGCCGGCGCCCACCTGGGCGACCGGGCGGTCCAACGGCAGGGACGCGAACCGGACCGCCAATGGAAGGCCAGACGGGTTGGCCCCAGAGAGGACCACGCCGCGCGTCACGTCCCAGGGCGACCAGGCGCCGAGCATTAAGGTCGCCACGCGGAGCGCGGGATCGGGGATCCGTTCACGGATCGCGGGATCGTCGTAGTCGGCCAGGATACGGGTCCGGGCGCCGTCGGGCACATCGCGCCGCCGGAACGAACTCGATAAGGCGATCCGGCCCTCGTCTTCGGTGAGCCGGGCGGTGGAAAACTCCGCGCCGCCGGGCGCGAACGAGGCAATCTCTTGGGGAACGAAGGGGCGCATCGCCAGGGCGTCGTCCGTGCCCGTTGCCAGCGGACCGGCGACCACCCCTTCGGTCACCGGTCCGGCGATGTCGAGGCCGAGGGTGGCGGCCAGCGCAACGGCATCCTCCGGCGAGAGGATCTGGCCGACTCCGGCGTCGATCGCGGCCAGGGTCGTTTCGTCGTAGTCCGGGGTGGGACCGAGGGATCCGGCGTCCGGCATCCGCGACAGGAGCGCGGTCAGGACGGGGTGGCCGGGAGAGCCGGTGCGAGGGAGGGTGGCGTAAAACCCGTCACCAGCGATGGCGTCGCGGATGCTGGAGGCGTCGACGCTGGTCAACTGGTTGCCGAGCCAGACATCGCCGAGCGGAGTGGCCTCGGTACCGAGGTGGCTCGGCCCGGCGCGGCCGGTGGAGTTGAGCAGCGCCAGCAGCGCGCCGTTGTTGAAACGGGTGAGATCGGTGCCCTGGTGGGCGATGGAAGGATCGACGAGGACGAACTCGGCGTAGGCGATAGTATCCAGGATGTTGGCCGCAATCTCCTCTTGCTGGGAGTTGGCGACGGCGTCGTGCATGGACTCGTGGATCAGCACGGAGGCCAGTTGCTCCGGCGACTCGGCGGCGAACGCCTCGTTGACCAGGATCGCGTTGGTGCCGTCGGCGGTTCCTACCAGCGTTGCGACGGCATCGTCGTAGCCGATGTCGCCGAAGACGATCGCGTCGTACGGCATCCCAGTCGGGTTCTCGGCGTCGAGGGCGGCCCGGATCGTGACCTGGTACGGATCCCAAGCCCACAGCATCAGTAAGGCGGCGCGCAAGGTCGGCGCCGGCACGATAGCGCCGACCGTCGGGTCGTCGTACCGTTCGAGTGCGTCCTCAATCGTTGCGGAGGGCAATCCCCGTCGCTCCAAGAACCTGACTAGGCGCGCTCGGGCACCCGCTTCGGAGAACGGTTCGGCCGGATCGTCACCGACACAGAAGGCCGGGCAAGATTCTTCGCCGATCAGGAACGGGCGCGACCGCAGCACCGAGCCGGGAGCCTGCGACGGATCCAGGGCGATCGATTGGAGATCCGCCAACTCGGCTTCGTCCGCCGACGCACCGCGAACCCGAGCCTGGGCCGGATTCAGCCGGCGGGCGTTGATCTCGGCGGAATCGCCGTCGTGGCGGTGGAACCGGCCGGAAAAGGCTTCCGGGTCGAGCAGACCCGCGGGCCGTGGAGACCGCGCAGCCGCAACCGACGACGGCGCGATCGGGAAACCGCCCAGCCCGACGAGCAGCGCGAGCACCACGCACCCGATCGTTGCGACCGAAAACCATCGTTGGCGATGTCCCGGACGCCGCGATCCGGCCGGTGACTCCCCCACTCGGAGGGCGGAACGACCTCGCGCGTTCGCGTTGTTGGCTCGATGACCCATATGTTGAGTATACTCCATCTTCCGCGGTTGCTCCGCATGCCCAAATGGCCGAATCGTCCCGACCAAGCCTAATCCTCCAGCGGTCGGGCCGCCGTGATGATGTGTCCTCTGGCCGCTTGGAGAAGATTACCCCCCTGTTCCGCCGTACGGCCGAGGCGGCGCGCTGGATTCACCGATGGACGGACGTGGCGTCCGTGGTCGGGGTACGATGCTGCGAGCACATCGGGTTGGGACGAGCGGAAGGTGACGGTGAAGCGGACGATGGGACGCAGCGGACCGTTGATCGCCTTGGCGAGCGGGCTCGTGGTGCTGTGCGTGGTCACCGTGATCGGGCTTGCCGCGATTGGCAGCGGAATCTTCGACGCGCCGGGCGACACGCCGGTTGCCCGCGCGACCCGGGTCTCCGGCCTAGCGACCGTGCGACGCGACGTGGCGCCACAGTCCGGAACCCCCGAGCGGAACGCGCCCGTGCCAGGGGCGACGGTGCCGTTGGACGGCGGCGACGCGGCGTCCGTGGTCTCCGCCGTCGGTCCGGCGGTGGTGACCGTGATCGACCTCCAACGGGCTGGTTTGCAAGGGGACGGGGTTTCGGCGCTCGGACGCGGGACGGGTTTCGTGATCGACGACCGGGGGCATATCCTGACCAGCAGCCAGGTTGCCGTGGGCGGCGACGAGTTCCGGGTTCTCTTCGCCGACGGCGAGGCCCGCCCCGCGGTTCTCGTGGGCGCGGACCCGGTCAGCGACCTGGCGGTGGTGCGGGTGCGGGGCGGGGTGCCGGCCGTCGCGCCGCTGGGCGATTCGGACCGCGTGGCGACGGGACAAGCGGTGCTGGCGATCGGCTCGCCGCTCGGCACCTTCAGCAACTCGGTGACGCGGGGAATCGTCAGCGCCCTCGGGCGGACAATCGAAGAATCGGGCGTTCGTCCCGAGCGGGCCGGCTTGATCCAGCACGACGCGGCGATCAACGAAGGCAACGCGGGCGGACCGCTTCTGGACCTGGCGGGCCAGGTGATCGGCGTCAATACCCTCGGCTTGTCTACCGCCGGGGCCGGCGATCCGGTGCAGGGAATCTTCTTTGCGATCCCGGTCAACACGGCGCGGACCATCGCCGAGAGATTGATCGCCGACGGCGCGGTGGTGTACCCCTCTCTTGGCATTGATTACCAGCCGGTGACCGCCCAAATCGCGTCCAAGCACGGCCTGCCGGTCAGCGACGGGGTGTTCGTGGTTTCGGTGCGAGCGGACGGTCCGGCAAGCCAGGCGGGTATTCGGCGTGGCGACATCGTGGTCGAGATCGGTGGCCAGGCGATCGACGCGACGCACGCCTTTAGCCAAGTGCTGCTCACCCACCGTCCCGGAGAACGGGTCAAAACCGCCGTCCGGCGGGGGGCCGAGGAGTTCGAGGTCGAGGTGGTGTTGGGGGAGCGGGCGGGGTAGGGACGAATAACCGCGCCGGCGCTGGTAGACCCTCGGCCCCCCCCCTTGTTTGTGAGATCGGCGGAGCCACCGGGTTGCGACCGCGGGACTCGCGGTAACGAAAGCCCCTCCCCCGAAGTCGGGGGAGGGGTTGGGACGTGGGCCATTATCCCCAGGCGCGATCGGTAACACCGCTCGTTACGACGCTTCCTCCAGCTCGTAATAGATCTGGACGTCGACGGTGACCTCGGAGCTGCCGGACTGGATCGGCACCGGGGCGGCGGCGGCCATATCGGCGGCGCCGCGGCTCTCGGCGAACTCGAGCGGCATTGGGGGCGGGGCGTAGGTCTCGCTGATCGAGACGATGCGTTTGATTCGCATCCCGGCGGCGGTCGCCAGTTCCTCCGCCTTGCGGCGGGCGTCGGCGACGGCCGCCTGGCGGGCCTGACTCGCCGCCGCGCTCGGGTCATCGACGTAAAAGCTGATGCCAAAGATGTTGTTGGCGCCGGCGGTGACAACCGCGTCCAGGAGTTCGCCAAGGGTGTCCTCGGCCCGGATCACGACGGTGACCTGGTTGGAAACCTGGTAGCCGGTGATCCGCTGCGGGTACCCGTTGTCGTCGTACTGGTAGAGGATGCTCACGCTGTAGTTCGTGGTCTGGATGTCCTTGTCTTCGACGCCGCCCGCCCTGACGGCGGCGATGATGGCGGTCATCTGCTCCGTCGCCTGGCGTTGGGCGTCGGCGAGGCGCGGTTGGGTGATCTGGACCCCGACGGTGATCGCGGCGGTGTCCGGCGCCAACGTGACGGATCCGTGTCCCGTGATATTGAGGGTGGCCGGGGTTGGACTCGCCACCGGAGTAGCTCCTTGCGGCGCCTGCGCGGCGGCGGGGCCCGACGTTCCGGACCCGCCGGCCAGCATCGCGAGCAGCAGCGCCACGGGCACCGCGGCCAGGACCGCCCGGATCCAACCTGGGCGAAGCGGTTTCGCAACGTGCACCATCGATCGATCCTCCTGTCTCGAACCACCAGCGCCGCACGGCGCCGGTTCCCCTATGCGATGTCTCGCCGCATTCGGCCAAGTCGCACCACCACCACGACCAACCCCACCAGCAGCGCCCCCAAGCCGACCTCCGCGACCCGCCACCACATTCGGCCACCCGTGGTCGTGCCCGAGCGGGCGGACCCATCGCCTTGGCCGGCTTCGTTCTCCGACGCCGATGCCGACGGCAGGGCGGCCCCGCCACCGGACGGTCGCGGGGCCGGGGTCGTTGCCGAAAGCCCAGCCCGTTCTCCCACCGGGGCGGGACCGTCGCGGGCCAATTCGTCGTCCGTGTCCGCCGCACCGGCGCCGGCCGCGGCTTGGTCGGGGTCATTGCCCGCCGACGGCGGAGCGGCCAACGCCGCGTCGGTGCCGGACGGAGCGTCGGCGGCGCCTTGGGGGAGATCCACCGCGTCTTCGGCGGGGAGGAGGACGGCATCGCCCTCCGCTTCGTTCAACGCCGTGCTGGCGCTTTCGGTTCCCGGCACCGCCTCGGGAGCGTCGTCGGGGTCGACTGCCTCGATTGCGGCGCCTCCCGACTCGGCGTCACGGGCGGCATCGTCGCTGGCCGCGTCCCGTCCGGAGTCGAGCGCCTCCTGGCCCGACCGTGGCGGTGCCTCGTCGTCGCGCGTCCAGTAATCCCCAGCGCCAACCACCACGAGTAGCAGCGCGACCGCGGCCGATGCCGCGCGCAAGGCGGGCAGCACTGGCAGCAGGCGGGCGAAGAAGCCGGGACGGGCCGCCCGGGCGTGCTCGGCGGACAGTTGGAACGACCGCCGGGGGCGATACTGCGGGAGGTCGCCAAGCAGGGCCACCGTCGCCCGCAACTCGGCCAACTCCTGGCGGCAATCGACGCAGCCGGACAGATGGCGCGCGGCGGTGGCGCGGTCCTCCGGGTCCAATCCGTCGTCCAGGTATAGGCTCAGCGTCGCGGTGTCCAGATGCTGGGGCATGGGGTGGCGACCGGGCCAGGGACGAGCGCCCGGCGGGCCGGTCGACGAGGCGGGTGGATTGACGGGTTCTCGATCGTCCATGATCACCGTGGGGGATTGACGAGCGTCGTCCGGCTTAACGGTCGGTAGCGCGGCGCGTCAATCCGGGCTTTCGTTAAGACGACAAAAGCGCTCGAAGAGTTCCCCGTGCTCGTGGCTGTCGCGCAGGATCTGGCGCAGGCGTGCCCGGGCGCGGCTCAACCTGGATTTGACGGTGCCGCCGGCGACGCCCATGATCTGGGCCACTTCGTCGTGGCCGTAGCCCTGGATATCGGCCAGAATCACGGCCAGGCGTTGATCCTCCGGCAGCGCCGTTAACGCCCGTTCGAGATGGATCGCCAACTCGGTCCGGGCGACGAAGGTTTCGGGATCATCGGCGATCGCGGACTGGCTCGTCCAGGCTGGTTCGATCTCGAACGGTTCGGCATCCAGTGATCCGGCAGGGCGACGGCCGCGCGCTCGGAGGAGATCAAAGGACCGGTTGGTGGCGATCCGGAGTAGCCACGGGCGAACCAACCCGCCGTGAAACGTGCCAATCGCGGTCCAGGCCTTGACAAACGTGTCCTGGGTTGCGTCCTCGGCGCTGGGCACGTCCCGCAGCAGGCGTAAACAGACGTTGAAGACGGCCCGCTCGTGGCGTGTGACCAGCGTGTTGAAGGACGCCAGTTCGCCCGACTGGGCCGCGCGGACGAGGCGCTCGTCGTGGAGCGCCTCCTCGGCCCGTTCGCGCGGCCGACCGTCGTCCGTCGTTTGAACGCCCGCCGGACCGGCAAGCACGGGATTGGCGGCGGGCGAGGCAGAGCGGCGACGGAGCATGCGGACCTCAGCCGGCCGAGGGAGCCACCGCGCCCTCGGGCTCAGCGGTCACCGGCGGGTACCGCGGCGATCGGCGCCCGCGAGCGACCCAGCACCGATGGGTTAGCGACCACGGCCGGCATCACGCCCCGCAGCACGTCGAGCGCGCCGACCAAGGTTTCCCGGCGGACGGTGTCGACCGACCGCTCGGAGTAATAGGCGCTGTGCGGGGTCAGAATCACGGTTGGCAACCGGTAGAGCGGCGATCCGGCGGGCAGCGGCTCGGGATCGACGACGTCGAGGGCCGCCCCCGCCAGCCGCCCCGATTCGAGCACCGGGACGATAGCGACCAGGTCGACAATCGGCCCACGGGCGGTGTTGACCAGCACCGCGCCGGCCTTCATCCGCGCCAGCGCCGCCGCGTCGATCAGCCCCCGGGTCTCGGGGGATAAGGGGCAGTGGATGGTGACGATGTCGGATCGCGCCAACAGGGCATCCAAGGGCACCGGCTCGACCCCGGCGGCGGCGATCTCCTCCGGCGCCTGGTGCGGATCGGCTGCCAGTACGGTCAGTCCAAACGGCGCGGCGCGCAACGCGACCGCGCGTCCGATGCGGCCGAATCCGACGATACCCAGCGTCTGTTCCCGTAAGGGGTGCACCGGGCCGCGCAGGATGCTCCGCGTTTGCGGACCGTGAGCGGTCCAGGCGCCCGCTCGCAGATCGCGGTCGAGTTCGACCAGGCGGCGGTTGAGAGCGAGAATCGAGGCCAGGGCGTGGTCGGCGACCTCGGCCGTGCAGTACCCCGGAAAATGGGTGACGACGATCCCTTCCGCGGTCGCGGCGTCGAGGTCGACGTTGTCCAACCCGACGCCGTAGCGCGCCACCACCTTGCACCTCGGCAGTTGCTGGAGGACGCGGGCGGAGATCGCTTCCCGGGTGCTCACCAGCAGGGCATCGGCGCCAGCGCCGGCGGCGATCAGCTCGTCCTCGGTCGTGCAGGCGACGCCGCGGAGCGCGACCGCGAGATCAGGGTATTCCGCCACGATCGCGTGTTCGGTCTCCATCCCGGCCGTCTCGTTGCCGTAGCGATCGGACGTGATCAGGACGGTCAAGCGGTCGGCCATGGAATCTCCAGCAAGCAACGGCGCGTGCGATCCAAACGGGGGTGATACTATCGCACACGAAGGACCGTCATCGGCCGCTCGGGCAGACAAAAACAGTCCCGACGAACCGGACTTCGCCGAAGCTCCCCGTGACCGCGCGCGTTCCCACGTCAACGCCCCGCAACGGACGTGGTTCGGCGTTCGGTCCCGTCGCGACCCGGAATCGGAGGGGAACCCCGCAGCACCCCGCCGCCCGTTGGATCGTATCCGGTTGGGGAGCCTCGCCTTCGCTCGGCCCCTCGGGACTGTACGGACAGCATAGTACGTACACCACGGGTTGTCAAGGGGTGAGTGTCCCGATCCGCTGCGTTGGGCGATCCGAGGCAGCGAAGGGTCGTCCACGGTTCGCCTCGAACGAGGGGATGTCAATGGTTGCGGACGCCAAACCGACGCGCCGTTCCTTTGGCTTGATCGCGGTCGTCGGCGCTGTTCAATTGTCCGGCTGTAACCTGCTGAGACGAATTGGAGGGGGCGATCCGGCGACCGCCAATCCTCCACCATCCGACGTCGCGCCGACGGCCCCACCGCCTACCGATGCACCATTGCTGCAGGTCGACCGGGTTGATGTCCGCGTGCTCGAAAGCGATCCGGTTCAAATCCAGGCGGTCGTGTCCGGATCGCTGCCCGATCCTTGCACCGCGATCGGGGAGATCGTCCAGCAACGAGAGGGCAACGCGATGGTCGTGACCATCACCACCGTCCGCGAGCCCGACGTGATCTGCGCCCAGGTGATCACTCCGGTCGAGGAAATCGTGGCGTTGGAAGGCGAGTTCCCATCCGGGGAGTACACGGTCGAGATCAACGGCGTGGTGCGGCCCTTCCGCGTCTGAGCGTTCCCCCGTCGGGTTCACGATTGTGCGCCGGGCGGTTCTCGGACCACCGCTTTGCGGACCATGCTGGCGAGCGAGACCAGCGCCCAAACGCCTTCCAGCAACAAGAATCCCCATTGGTGTTCTTGCCATGCCAGCGCGGCGAGGATCGCCGAGCCGACGAGATTGAGTCCGAGGTAGATCCACGAGCGCTGGTCGAGCATCCCGAGTTGCGCCAAAGCGAAACCGGAAAGCACCAGCACCGCACCGACAAGTTGAAGCGTCTGCGCCATCGGACCCCTCCGTCCAACCGGGTAACCCGCCGTCTATCCGCGTTCAGCTCAACCCCGGCGCCTTGGCCCCCGGCTCGACGCGTTATCCGTCGGCGGGGGAAGCCGAGCACCCCAATCCGTGTTCGGGAGCGGCGTTCGCCCGGAAGGCCGCGTAGGATGGGTGGACGACGAGGCGGGCGGCGCCGATGGCGATCTCGCGTTCGGGAAGTTCGGCGAGCGGGCGAACGAGCGGGACATCGTTCGTGAGACGGCTGAAGAGCGAGGCGAGGGGGTTGGCGTCGGTGGCGCCGAACGGCTCCCCGTCGACCAGGCGGAGGAGTTGGGGCCATGTTCCCCAGGCGGCGCGTCGGTCCGGCTCAGGGCCGTCGCTGAAGTGGGCGAGGTAGCGGCCGAGGACGAAGGGAACGACCTTTTGCACCCGAAAGGTCTTGGCGGTCCGGGCATCGACCCGGCCGAGGAGCGCGTCGGCGCCATGCCGTTTTATCCACTCGAGCACGCCGGAGACCTGGCGGTTGGCGTAGAGGACGTTGTCCCGCTGGCGCGCCAACTCGGCGGTCGACCGGGCGAATGGGTCCTGCGACTTGAGCTCGAAGACGCCGAGGGTGCCGGTCTTCCGATCGAAGACGACGGCGTCGATGTCGGTGCGCACGTCGCCACCGGCTCGCCGGAGTTCGATCCGGCCGGTGCTGGTCGCGAACCGCTTGTGGGAAAAGAGCGCGTAGAGGTCCCGGCGGAAGACGGCCTCACGGAGGTGGGCGGTGTTGTGGTACGCCTCGCCGCCGCGCCGCTTGAGTTCGCGGGTCAGGAACAGCAGCGGCTCGGACGTCAGCCCGTGGACCGACCAGACGATCTGGCTTTGGTCAACGCGAACCAGCGGCGCCGCGGCGACGCCGGGCACGGCGGCGTGGTAGGCCGCGTTCCTCTGGTCGAGCGTGAAGGCGGCCACGGCTCGTCCGACAACCTCCGGATCGGTGGCAAGGGCGGACGCGAGTTCGACGACCAAGGTGCGCTCGGGTCGTGGCGTCGCCAGGCCCCCGCGATCGCGCTCCTGTAGTGCCCATCCGATGAGACGGGCCAAGACGTCGCGGTAGGTTTGGGCGGTGCCGCCACCGATCACGGCTTCGGGCGGATAGCCGAACTGGTAGGCCATCATCTTCAGGTGAACGTTGGCCAACCGATCGTAAACCCCATTTCGCGTAGGATCTCCGGCCTCCATTGACGAGTGTTCGGCCCACGCATGGCGTAGCTCAAGCTGGTGACGCTTGGCAAGCCACGATGCCCACCAGCCGATGTCCTCGCGCTCCCGCCAGCTCGTCGGCGCCCGCTTCGTCGCGATCCAGGCGTCAAACCTCCCGTGACCGTCCTCTACCAGCCGCAGATAGCCGGTTTCGCCGTGCGCCAACACCAGTTCAGCCTCTGCCAGCTGACCGCTCTCCCGGAGAAAGCGCTCTCCCCAGCCGTCCAATCCCTCGATGGAGGATGCTGCCGTTGCTGTTGCGCCGACGCCGGTTGACTCGAAGCAGAGTCGAAGCGCCATGTTGCCACCCAGGTTGGGCAGGTGGCGACCGGTGACCATGTCGAGCGGCGGCACGATCTCGGACGCAGGCGGCTGCCGGTCCCGGATGCGGAGGAGCGCCAGGATGGCCGCTTGGCGGTTGGCCGGGACGTCCGCGCGAAGGTGGATCTGGCGCCGGTCGATCGCCTGGCGGAGTCGTTCTTGGGCGTTCATTCGCCTTGCTAGATCCATGGCCGAGCAGCGGCGGATGTGGTTCGATACGGCGTGTGGGATGCTCGGCACGGTGCCACACGGTCTACGCGATTGTACCGTGCTGGTCGGCCCGAATCGCATGGACTCCGAACGGTGCCGGCCGGCTCGGCGACCGTAACGGCACTGGAGATTCGCTCGTCTCCAAACGGGTTGACGGCGACCCGACGGGTTCATCGGTTCGGTATCGGCACGGTCCCGATCGAACACGTACCAACGGGGTCCGGTTGAGGATGAGCAACCAATGCCCCAACGTTGGCACCGCTCCTGCACCCGGGTAGGCGCGATCAGCGAACGATAGGAGGTCGGCCGTGAGCCAGGAATCGTCCAAACGTCGCGTCGATCGGATCACCGGCGTCTCCAACGTGACGTTCGATCTGACGGCGCTGTTTTGGAACAAGCTCGAAGGGGTGACCGCGCTCCAAACCTACCAGCGCGACGCCGACGAGGCGGGCGACACCGAGGCCCGCGCCTTGTTCGAGCGCTTGGAACAGGGCGCCCGGGCCGATGTCGAGGCGCTGCGCGTCTTACTCGCCAAACGCCTCACCGAGGGTGGGTAGCTGGTCGGGCGGCTTCACCGGACGGGGAGCGCTGAAGGACGTCGAGACGGACCCGACGCGGATCACAGGTCGCCGTCCCCTATCGCCAATGCGGGCTTGACGGCCTCGATCCCCTCCACGCTGCTGGGGTCGAACCAGCGGATCACCGGCGCGATGCCCTCGCCAGCGTAGCGGCGGAGCAGGGATGTGATCGTTTCCGGTTCGAGCGGTACCTGATGGGCGCGGCCGTCGCCAAAGCCGCGCCCGGTGCGACCGGGCAGATCGATTAACACCGATGCCGCCCGCTCACCAGTTGTTGGTTCCCGATCCGCTGCCAGGCAGGCCGCGTCGATGGTCCGGCGCAACGGTGCCAGTCCGTCGGGCGAACATGTCCGATTGGCGTTCCACAGGTCGGCGTAGCGGGCGGTCAGGTCGAGCATGCGCTCGCCGTTGGGCTCGATCAGGAGCGGAATCCCACCGGGCCGGTTGGCGGGCGGTCGTCCTTCGCGCGGGAGGCGTCGGGATCCGCCACCGGTCGCTCGTTCGTGCGAACGTTCGCCTCGGCGGCAGTGTCGCGACGAACCGGCTAGAATCCAGTATGGACGATGAGCGGGCTGCCGCACCCGCCGCGGCGAGGTGGTGGATGGATCGTGGGCGAGGACGAGCCGGGATCGCTGCGGTGCGGGGAGGCTGTGGGTGGATTTTGTGGTAGCCGGGTTCGGATTCGGCGCGTTGGTGCTGCTCCTCGGCATCGGTCTTCGCGATCTGGGACCGCGAGTGCGCGGCGTCCGCCCCGGTGCGACCCTGGCGTGGACCGATGTCGAAGCGCGTCTGCGTTGGGCGCGTGGTTGTCGGGCGACCGGTCTGGTTCTCGCGCTCGGTGCGGGGGGCGTTTGCCTGATGACGGCGGTCGCCTTGGTCGCCCAGGTCGGCGATGCGACCGGGAGCGTGATGGTGACTGCCTCCGCGTTCGGTTCCGTGCTGGTCTCGATCGGGTGGGCTTTCGCCTATGCCGGTCACGAACGACGGCATTGGCGACCGGTGCGCTCCGCGGCGCCAGTCCCGTGGGACCACGTCGCCCCGAGCGACGCCCGCCGCCAAACGCTCTCAACCCCCTTGCCGGGGACCACGGAGCCGGTGGCGCCGCTCGTGCCGCCCGCCGGGAACGCGCTGGCTCCATCGCCGCCGGTGTCGCAGCCCCGACCAGACGGGCGGTCTCCGTTCACCGAGAGCCAGTCGCCGCCGATCCGGTCGGGGGCCACCACCGAGACGCTCCCTCCTGGTCTATCGCCGCTCGGCGAGTGGTCCCCGGTCGCGCTTCGGATCATGGCCGGGTCGACGGAAAAGGCGGCTCTGCTCGACGACGGGTCGGATACGATCGACGGTCGATTGGAGACGGACCGTACCGCGTCGACGCGGCGTGGGAGCGATCAGGCTCTAGGGGAGCCGGCCGCCAGCGATGGGGCAGCTGCCCGCGCCGGCCGCGCCTGAATCACGCCCGGACCAGGGCGTCGGTCGGGCGCGGCCGGCTAGACCGGCTCCGCATCGAGGGGAAACCACGTTCCGGTTTCGGCGTAGGAGTGAGTTGGGTCGAACAAGGCTTACCCGCCTTTGCCGCCTGCTTTCGCGCGCAGCAACGCGGTGTCCGCCCCGCGGAGGACCTCCTGGGCATCGGTGTGGATCGCGGTGCTGACGGCGATTCCGATGCTCGCGCTGAGGCGGACAGACCGGCCGCGCACCGCGTATGGGGGTTCAAGCGCTAACAGCACACGATCGGCGATCACCAGCGCATCGTTGGGATGATCGACGCGGGGAATCAGCAGTGTGAACTCGTCGCCGTCGAAGCGAGCGTCGGTGTCGCCCGCTCGCAGGGCGCCGGACAATCGGTTGTCGGCAGCGGCGAGGACCTGGTCGCCCGCATCGTGCCCCAGTTCGTGGTTGATCCGCTTGAAATCGTCCACGTTGATGAAAACCCGGCGGTCGAGCCGTCGCGGCGACCGCGATCGGTCAGCGCGTGGGCGAGGCGATCCAAGAACAGCGCATGGTTGGGTAGCCCCGTCACGGGCTCCTGAAACGTCGGGTGCCGCAGGTGCGATTCGCGGGAGCTAAATGCGCGTATGGTCTGCTCGTGCTCCTGCTCGTTCGCGAGAAAGCTGGCCAATCTCCGCTGCACCGAGCGATCGGCTTCGGCGAGCGTCCAGGCGCGATCATCGAGCAAACAGAGGGCGCCGATCATTCCCCCATCACTCCAGAGCAGCGGCGGACCGGCGTAGGCGGGCCGCGCATCGGGATGCGGCCTTGGTCCCCTGACGGATTGATACGTGCGCGTTGGCTCACCGGAGGCAACGCGCGTTCTGTGCCGTGTTTCCCGTCCCCGACGGTGGGTTCAATCCGGACCTGGGCGCCGGGGAGGACCGAATTGTCACGTGCCGCGAATGAATCACGTCCCACAAGTCCCCGGCGATCGGGCTGACCACTGCCAACGGCAACGTCAGGACATCGCAAATCAGTTCCGACGCGGCTTCGATCGCGGCGCCCGCGCCGGGATAAGAGCGCGCGACGAGCATCTCGACGCTCGTTGACGCATCGAACGTGCTCGGAGGAACGTCGGGGGCAACCATGGGCGTGATCCTTCGCGGGGAAGCGGCTAAGACTTGCCGCCGGCCACCAGACCGAGTTCACCTTAGCCCAAGGGCCCTGCCGGGCATCTCCCCGGAAGGTCCTGACCTAGAAACGTATCAGGGCGCCGGTTTTCCGCAACGCGGGGCGCAAACGGGCCGAGCGGAATACCGCCCGGCCCGGATCGAGGTTTGCGCTCGCGAATGCGATTAAGCGTTCCGGCGGCCAAGGATGAGGTTCTTGGCGAAGACGAGAACGACGGCCGCCACGGTCGCGGCAAACAAGCTGGCGATGAAACTAGCTGTTCCGTCGACGATTAGTCCGGCGACAAACGCGCCGGCCAGACCCAGGAGCAGATCACCGAGGATGCCACGGTCGGTTCGGGTGACCACCCCGGCGAGCCAGCCCGCCAAGATCCCCAGTACGGCCCAGCCGATAAAGCCAAAGTCTCCCATCGAGTTCCTCCCTCGTTGCGGAGGACCGGTGGCCCTCCATCGTAGCCCGGATCACGAACTCACACCGCGAGAAGCAACCCCTGTGCCGCGATCCGCAATCGGCAACGGGGAAGACCATGACGGGAACCCAACCGGAACGATCTCCTCCACCCGGCAGCGGGTCTGGCGGATGTCGTGGGCGTGAAGCGTCCGGTAGTGGCGCGGGACGCCCGCGCCGATCTCGGGAATTCCAAGCAAACGGGGAACCCCGAACCGCCTGCCGGACCGCTCTCCGCGGGCCGCCGGTCCGCGCGACAGATCCCGCACTTGGCCGTCGGAGGGGGTGAGCGGCGTCCAACTCTCGGACGTGGGCGATATTCGGGACGGCTCGGGTGGCCACGGCTGGTTGCGCGGGAATCTGGACCGTCGGGCGACGCCGCGTCGACCGCCATCCTTAACCGGACGGCGGCGTTTCCACCATCGGGGAAGGGATCGGCGGCATCGTCGCGGTCGGTGAGGGAGTGGCGGTCGGCGGCATTGGGGACTGCGTCGGAGACACGGCGGTTTTGGTCACGGCGAACGTCGGTTGCACCGTCGGCGTCGAGCGAGTGGTGGGGGTCTTCGTCGCATCAGGACCGGACGTGGCCGACGGCGCGGGAGGACTGGTGGCCGTCGCGGGAAGCGAAACGGGGGCGTTGGTCGGCACGTTGTTGATCTCACGGGTTGGGGAGACGGTCGGAGGCGGCCGCGACGGTGCCGGTTTGGTGGTTGGCGCGGCCGGCGGTGGCGTGGCGGTCGGCGCTAGCGTCGCCGCTGCGGTCGCCGCGAGCGTCGCCGTGGCGGTCGCAGTTGGTGGCAGAGGAGTTTCGGACGGCGCAATCGGCGCAGTCGCGATCGTAGTTATGGTCGGGGGCGCGGTCGCGGTCGACGTCGACGACGGAGGAACCGGCGACAATGGCGGCAACTCCTGAGGATTGCTCGTCACCAGGGCCGGCCGCACGGTCTCGGTGGCCGTTGGCTCTCGGACAAGCGACGTGGGAGCCGGGGCCACCGGTGGTTCAAGGTGGATCAATGGCGGCGGCGGATTGGGGGATCGGTTCTGCACGGCGGGGGTGGATGTCGCCGTCGCGGAGACCCGGTTCGGGGATGCCGTCGCCGTTCTGGGCCCACTGGAGGGCCGCGAGACGGGGGTCGCGATAACCGTGCTGGGCCGGCGCACGACCCGCGGTGTCGGCGTGTCGGCGGGACTGGGGAGCGGGGTGACCGTCTTGCTCGCCATGTCGAGGAGGAGAAGCGAATCTGCGGGGACGGTGGACGATACGGCGGAAGGGGTCGGTTCGAACCCGGCACTAGGATCGACTGTGGACGCCGCAATGACGGTGCCTTGGGGACTTCTCGGGGTCGGCTCGCGATCGGCGGCGGACGGCAGCACCATGAATGCCAGGAGCGCGGTGACGCCGCCTGCGACGACGATCGCCGACACCATCGGGGTCAAGATGCCGCTTCGTTGAAGGAGCCGAACGTAGACCGATCCGGGCATCGTCTGCACCTCCCGAGGTGGGTCCCAGCGGGTCGAGAAGGGAGGTTGCGGGGTGCGGCAAATCGACGACGCCCGGTTGTCCGGCGGGAGCGACCGGAGCGATTGATGGCGGCAGCGTAGCACGTTCCGTACCCACCGGAAAGCGACGTTTCGAAGGGGAAAACTTGGGGGGGGTCGTGGCGGATGGTGGAATGGCGCCCCGGGGTCCGGTCCGCGGTCGGCGAGAGAGCATTCCCGGACGGTATGATGGTCCAAACGTGCAAGCAATGATGCGTTTCCCGGTCTCGGAGTAGCAATGGTCGCGGTTTCGATTGGTTCCGGTAACGGGGTCGCGGGCTTGCCACTGCCGCGAACCCCGTTCGTGGGACGGGAGCGGGAGATCGAGGCGGCGCGGGAACTCCTGCGGCGCCCCGACGTGTGCCTGGTGACCATGACCGGTCTCGGCGGCACGGGCAAGACGCGGCTCGCGATCGCGGTCGCGGCCAGTCTCGCCGATGAATTCACCGACGGCGTGGTGTTCGTCCCCCTGGGGTCCGTCGCCGATCCGGGGATGGTCGCGTTCACGGTGGCGCGCGCCCTGGGCCTGCGCGAAACGGCCGATACGCCGGTGACCGCGCAGCTCAAGGCCGCGCTGCACGATCGCGATCTGCTGCTGGTGCTGGACAACTTCGAGCAGGTGGTCGACGCGGCGCCGCTCGTGGCGGAACTGCTGGCGGACGCGCCCGGTCTCAAGGTGCTGGTGACGAGCCGGATGCGGATTCATCTCTCCGGCGAGCACCAGTTTGCCGTGCCACCGCTTGGGTTGCCCGAAGCGCCCTCAGGGACGGTATCCGCGACGTCATCGGGTGACCCATCGCCGGTCAGCGAGGCGGTTGCGTTGTTCGTCCAGCGCGCGCGGGCGGTCGATCCCGGGTTCACGATCACGTCGGCTAACGCCGACGCCGTGCGACAACTCTGCCAGCGGTTGGACGGGTTGCCGCTGGCGATCGAGTTGGCGGCGGCGCGGGTCAAGGTGCTGTCCCCGAGGGCGATGCTTTCCCGTCTGGAGCACCGGTTCGTCCTCCTGACGGGCGGCCCGCGCGACGTTCCGGCGCGCCAACAGACACTCCGGGGCGCGATCGCGTGGAGTCACGATCTGCTGTCCGAAGCAGAGCAGGTCTTGTTTCGGCGCCTGGCGGTATTCGCCGGCGGGTTCACCTTGGCGTCCGCCGAAGCCGTCGGGACCGGCGGGTTCGAGGGAGGGGAAACCGGCGCCACCGCGACCGTTAGCGGCGAACAGCCCGGCGAAGCGGTGCTTAACGACCTCGAAACCTTGGTCGATCACAGCTTGGTCCGGCTGCTCGACGGAGAAGGTGGCGACGGCAGTGATGCGGACGGCCCCCGGTTCGCGATGCTGGAAACGGTGCGCGAGTACGGGCTGGAGCGGTTGGTCGACACCGGCGAGTCCGCTCCCGTCCGCTCGGCCCACGCGGCCTGGGCGATTGCGTTCGCCGAAGCGGCCGAGCCGGACCTGATCGGACCGAACCAGCGCGTCGTGCTCGACAGCTTGGACGCCGAGCGGGACAACCTGCGCGCCGCGGAAGGTTGGCTCCACGCCATTGGTGACGCGGAAGGGGCGCTGAGGTTGGCCGGCGCGCTTTGGCGATTCTGGGCCGTCCGCGGGTCGTTGCTAGACGGGCGGGCCTGGCTCGAACGCGCGCTTGCGGCCGCGGATGCGGCGGGCGTCGCGGCTCCCGCGGCGCGGGCCAAAGCCCTCCAGCATCTCGGCAACGTCGCCTTGGATCTGGGTGACTACCCGCTGGCGCGCGCGCAGTACCAGGCCGCCCGGGCGCTGCGGAGCCAGCAAGGAGACCAATCCGGGATCGCTGCGGCCCTCAACGGACTGGGCCTGCTGGCCTTCTACGCGGGCGACTACGACGAAGCGCGACGGCTGCACGGGGAAAGTTTGCGTATCCGGCGCTCGATCAACGACCACCAAGGCATCGGCAACTCCCTGACCAACCTCGGCAGCGTGGCCAGTGCCCACGGGGAGGTGGAGCGGTCCCGCGTGATCCATGAGGAGGCGTTGGCAGTCCGCCGGGCGATGGGCGACGCGGACGGCGTGGCCTACTCGCTCTACAACCTCGGTGACCTCGCGAACAACCGGGGGGACTTCGAGTTGGCCAAAACGCGGTTCGAGGACAGTCTGGCCCTGTTCCGCGACGTGGGAGACAAGCTCGGCGTCGGGTACGCGCTGGCCGGTCTTGGCCGGGCGATGCTGGAACGCCGGGACACCAAGGGTGCCGGGACCGGAGACGACCGGGCCGCGGCGTCGCGCTTCGCCGAGTCGCTGCTGATCCGCCGCGACCTGGGCGACAAACGTGGAATGGTCGAGTGTTTGGAAGGGATCGCCGCGGCGACGTCCGGCGATCCCATCGCTCAAACGCGGTTGCTCGGGGCCGCCGAATCGCTGCGACGGACGATCGGGGCACCGCTGCGTCCGGTCGAGGAAGCGGATCGGGAACGGATCGGTGGCCGGGCGCGGGCGCGGCTGGGAGGGGCGGCGTTTGAGGAGGCGTTCGCCGAGGGCGGGAACTGGTCGCTGGACCATGCGACGGCGCGTGCGTTGGCCGTGGCCGAGGGCATGGCGAGCGAACCACGCCTCTCCAAACCGGAACCGGCACCGATCGGCAACGCCCACGGCTTGACCGCCCGCGAACAGGAGGTGTTGCGCTTGCTTTCCGACGGGTTGACCTACGCCCAGATCGCGGACCGGCTGTTTCTCAGCCCGCGCACGGTCAACGCCCACTTGAACGCCATCTACCGCAAGCTCGGCGTGACGTCGCGCTCGGGTGCGCTGCGCTATGCGCTGGAGCACGGGTTGGCCTGAACGGGCGATTACCCGGATCGGGCGCGCTCCGCCCTCGCGAGAGGGGTCAGGCGCTCCAGCAGGCGCATCACGAGGTCGATGGCGATCGCGAGCGCGGCGATGGCGATTGCGCCAGCCAGGATCATCGCGTTGTACGCGCGGGCGATGCCGTCGAAGAGGAGCGTACCCAGACCGCCGGCGTCGATCGCGGCGGCCAGGGTCGCCAGCCCGATCGTCGTCGTCAGTGCCGTGCGCACCCCGGCCAGGATTACCGGCAGGGCTAGCGGGAGGCGCACCCGGCGAAAAACCTGCCAGGCGGTCATGCCAATCCCGGCGGCCGCCTCCAACGTCGGCGCATCCACGCCCTGCAAGCCGGCGACGATGTTGCGCACGACAAAGATTTGGGCGTAAACCACGAGCGCGACGAGGGTCGGTTCACGGCCGATCCCCAAGCTTGGGATCAGGAAGACGAGAAAGGCCAGGCTGGGCACGGTGTAGAGCGCGCCGAGCATCCCGAGAACGGGAAACGTGAGCCAGCGATACCGCGCCGCCGCGATCCCCAGCGGCGCGGCGATCACGAGCGCGAGTCCGATTGCGAGCAGGGTCAGTTGAAGGTGATCGAGCGTCAGTTCGAGCACCTTCCGCCACTCTTCGGTCAGGTAGCTTAGGTCGAAGCCGCGCTTCATCGGCGGGTAGGAGCGATGTCCGGGGGGACGATCGGCGAATCGGACGCGACGTCGACGGTGGCCGCTTGCTGTATCGCTTCCAGGTCAAGCGTCCCAATCGGGCGCGCGTCGGCGTCGACAACCACCAGCCGGGGGGCGCCGCAGTCCAGGAGCAGATTCAGGGCGGTGCGCAGGTTCTGAGAAGCGGTCACGGGCGGACAGCGGTCGGCCGCATCCGGTATCCCGGAACGGATCGCCTGGTGAACCGGAATCAGGCTCAGGCGGCGGAGGACGTCGGAAGCACCGACGAGGTCGCGGACGAAGTCGTCCGCCGGATGTGACAGGATGCGCAATGGGGTGTCGTCTTGGACGATCCGACCGTCGCGCATGACCACGATCCGATCCGCCAGTCGCACGGCCTCCTCCACATCGTGGGTGACAAAGATCACGGTTTGCCCGAGCAGGCCATGGATGTGGCGGAGTTCGTCTTGGAGGCGGCCGCGGGTGATGGCGTCGAGGGCACCGAACGGCTCGTCCATCAGCAGGGTGGAAGGCTCGGCCGCCAGCGCCCGGGCCAACCCCACCCGCTGCTGCTGACCACCGGAGAGCTGGGCCGGGTAGCGTCGCCGGTACTCCTCGGCGGGCAGACCGACCAGCTCCAGCAACTCGTCCACGCGTGCCGCGGTCCGCCGTTTGTCCCAACCGACCAAACGGGGCACGACCGCCACGTTCTCGCCGACGCGCATGTGGGGGAACAAGCCGGTCTGCTGGATCACGTAGCCGATCCGGCGGCGGAGGGCGGGCGCGGGGAGGGATCGGGTGTCGATGCCGTTGATCGCGATGGTGCCCGAGGTCGGTTCGTAGAGCCGGTTGACCAGCTTGAGCAGGGTTGTTTTGCCACAGCCCGACGGACCGAGCAGAACGACGAACTGCGAGGCGGCGACCGTGAAGGTCACGTCGGCGACCGCCGCCCGATCGGTACCGGGAAACGACTTCGCGACGTGCTCGAAGGCGATCTCGCCGGCTTTCCAGGTGCCTGACGTCGCGGCGGCGGTCGAGGAGGCGATGGCGGTCTCTCCAGTTCGGCGCGGACGGGGCGCGACGTTGCCGCCGCGCCCCGTGCGACCGGAGATCCGGGCGTGGCTAAGCGGACAGCAACCCGTTCTCTTCGAGGAAGCCGCGGGCGACGTCGATCGGCTCCTGCTTCTCGTCGCCGGCGACCTGCCAGTTGAGGCCGGACATCACTTCGTCGGTCAGGAGCGGCGCCACCTGGTTCAGGGTATCGGCCAGGGTCGGATTGGCGTCGAGCGCGTCCTGGCGAACGACCGGGGCGACGTGGTATGGCGGCCACAAGCCGAGGTCGTCTTCGAGAATGACCAAATCGTAGCCGAAGATCTCGCCGTCGGTACCGAAGGCCAGCACCACCTCCGCGTCGTCTTCGAGCAGCGCCTGGTATTTGATTCCGGGAGCGACGCCGAGTACATCGCCGAACTCGAAGTTGCCGTAGACCCGCTGCAGACCGAGCAGGCCGTCTTGGCGTTCGGCGAAATCGACCGGGGCGGTGATCCGCAGATCGGCGGCCTGGGCAACCATCTCGGAGATGGTGGAGATGCCTTTCTCCTGGGCGACGGACTTCTTCATCGCCAGGGCCTGAGTGTTGTTGAACGGGACCTGGTCGAGCCAGACCAGGTTGAACTGCTGCTGATACCCCGCCTTGACCGTGTTGTAGACGACCTCGTCGATCGTGATCCCGGCCGCCGGGGTGGCGGCGGATGCGGCCGGGGTCGCCGCGGCGTCGACCGCGACGTCGGCGAGGGGGATGCCGAGCACGACTTCTAGCCCGGTGCCGGTGTACTCGGGGTAGAGGTCGATGTCGCCGTTGACGAGCGCCTCGTGGGCGACGTTGGTGCCGGCGAGATTGAGGCTCCGATTGACGGTAAGGCCGGCGTTCTCGAGCAGCAGGGCGTACATCTCGCCGAGGATGAACTGCTCGACGAAGTCCTTCGAGCCGATGGTGACGGTGCCGTCGTCTTGGGCGCCGGCCAGGCGCGGCGAGGTGAACAACGCGGAACCAAGGATGGGCGTCGCCGCCACACCCTTGACGAACGTGCGTCGCGTGACCACTGGTGAGCCTCCTCTGCTGCGGTTCAACAACGGGTCCGCTCTCCGCGCCCGCGAGCCGGAGCCGAGAACCCGAAACCGACTACGACGGCCGTGCGACCGGTGGGCTGACCCATCGCTCAAGCGCGCTCAACAGCGCTTCGGCCAGAAACGCCAGCGCGGTGACCGGGATCGCGCCGACCAGCAAGAGCCGGACATCGCGCAGGGCCAACCCGCTGGTGATAAAGGTACCGAAACCGCCGGCACCGATGAAGGCGGCCAGTGTCGCGCTGGCCACCACTTCGATCGTCGCCGTGCGAATCCCGGCCACGACGACGGGCAGCGCGAGCGGCGCTTGAACCCGAGCAAACGCCTGAATGGCGTTCATTCCCAGACCGCGCGCGTTCTCCAACACCGCCCGATCCACGGCGCGCAGCCCCGCGTCCGTATTGATGACCAACGGCGGACCGGCCAGCAGGAACAGCGCGACGAGCGCCGGCCGTTCCCCAAGCCCGAACACGGGCAGCAGCAAGAACAGGACCGCCAAACTCGGCACGACCCGCGCCGCGCCGACGCCCGCGACCAGCGTCGGGCCGACCCGGTTCGTCCGGGACGCTAGGACGCCGAGCGGGATGAAGAACACCATCGCCATCGCCAGCGCCGTCAGGCTCAGCCGGAGGTGGACCCAGAGTGCCTGCTCGACCTTGTCCGGATTGTCCTGGACGTATTGCCAGGCGTGGCGAAGGGAGTCCATGGTGATCCGCTTGCTTGCGCTTCGAAATCATCGGTGACGAGGGAGAACGAGAAGCGCCCGGATGAGGTTCGCCCGCGCCGCGTACGTCGCAGCCTCTGCGTACCTAACGGTACTTGGTACCGATCCGTGAGGGAAATCCCTCGGTTGGTCGAGCGGCGGAAAGCGTGTTCGAGCCTGTCGGCCGTCTGGTCGTGCTTGCGACTCGGTGATCGAGGTCATCGCCGGTCCGTGCACGTTGCGACGAGGAGCGCCAGCGGTTCGACGGGTAATCGTCGGCGTGGGCTGGACCCTGAAATTTCGACCGCGTCGGGCTCATCGTCACCGGCGTCTTCCGACGATCCGCTCACGCCGCGCCAAGGACCAAGCTGGCGTTGATGCCACCGAAGCCGAACGAGTTGGAGATCAGGTACGGAGTCTGGACGTCCCGGCCGCCGGGAGGGATCACGTCGAGGTCGCAGGCAGGGTCTTGGCTGCGGAGGTTGGTCGTGCCGGGAAGGTGGCCGTTGGTGATGGCCAGCGCACCGATCGCGGCTTCGATGGCACCGGTCGCGCCGAGGGCGTGGGCGTGCATCCCCTTGGTGCCGCTGACGGCGACGTGGTCGGCGTGGTCGCCGAGGGCGAGACGGATCGCGCGGCACTCGGTCGAGTCGTTGAGCACGGTCGAGGAGCCGTGGGCGTTGACATACGTGATCGCTTCGGGGGCGAGATCGGCGTCGGCGAGGGCCTCGGTCATGGCGCGGCCGGCCTGGGCCCCATCGGGGCGGGGTGCGGTCATATGGTGGGCGTCGTTCGTTGTGCCGTAGCCGACCAACTCGGCGTAGACGGTGGCGCCGCGAGCGCGGGCGTGGTCCAGGTCTTCGAGCACCATCATCGCCCCGCCCTCGGCCATCACGAACCCGTCGCGGTCGGCGTCGAACGGACGGCTGGCGGTCCCCGGATCGTCGTTGCGGGTGGTCAGGACGCGAATCAAGGAGAACGAACCGAACGTCAGCGGCGCCAAGGGGGCTTCGATGCCACCGGCCAACATCGCGGTCGCGCGGCCGTCGCGGATGATCCTGGCCGCTTCGCCGATCGCGATCGCGCCGGAGGCGCAGGAGTTGGCGTTGGCGATGGATGGCCCGGTCAGACCCAACTCGATCGCGATGTTGCACGACGATGCGCCGCCGAACACCGACAAGGCGAGCATCGGGCTGACGGCCCGTAGACCGCGGGCGACGTAGACCTCGTGTTGGGTTTCGGCGAACGCGATCCCACCGAGGGCGGAGCCGGTGTAAATTCCCATTCCGGCTCGTTCGGCTTCGGTCTTGGACAGCCCCGAGTCCGAGAGCGCCATCAGCGCGCAGGCGAGCGACAGCTGGGAGAACCGATCGAGCCGGTGGGCCTTTCGGGGGTCCATGAAGTCGAGCGGCTCGAACTCCACCTCGGCCGCCACCTGGCAGGAGAACGCGGAGGGGTCGAAGCAGCGAATCCGGCGCACGGCCGAGGTGCCCCGGCGGACCCCGTCCCACAGCCCGTCGACGCCGTTGCCGATCGCGGTGATCGGCCCAATGCCAGTGATCGCAACCCGGCGCAACGACCGATCGGCCATCAGCGCGCGCCTTTCGTTCGGGGGCCAGCAAAGAAACGGTTCACGCGGGTCTCCTTACGACGATGGTTCAGTCGCGGCGGCGGCTGGCGGCGTTGCGGGCGGATCGCCGCTGCCGTTCGTACGCTCGCGCTCGACGATGCCCTTGATCGTGGCGAGCGTTCTGCCGGCGATGTTCTCGACGAACTGAGGACCGATGATCCGGTCCGCGACGAACCCGCCGACGACCGGCCACGGTGGACTGAAATCGTGCCGGATGCGGACCAGGATCCGATCGGGTTGGGGATCGAAGGTCCAATCCACCACCATCCCCTTGGTCCAGCCCTTGATGTGGCGGTAGGTGATGATCGGGGTGGCGCCGGAGCGGTCGATCTCCTGGATCGCCCGCCAGCGGACCGGGATCCGGTCTCGCCGCGCCGCCATTTCGACGACCTTGCGATCCCCGCCGCCTTCCAGCAGCGTGACCCACCGGTAATGGGGCAAGATCTCAGGCCACCGCTCGACGTCGGCCGCCAGCGCCACGATCCGTTCCAGATCGCCCCGCATCTCGACGACGTTCTCGCTGTGCATGGCTTCTCCGGACGAAATCGAGGAGTTGGGGAGCGGCAACGGCCGAGACGGCCGGTCCACCGTTCATCGCCTTCGTGCGTCCCGACTCAAGGACGCAGGAGTCGGGCCAAGAACAGCGGCGACAGGGCCTGGCGGGCGGGCCGGAAGTTGCCCATCACACCGGCCAGGGTGCGGGCGAGGTCGGGACGGCGGTCGAGGCGGTCGGCGACGTAGTCCATAAGCACCGGGGTGTGGACGAATCCTTGGACGATCCAGCAGACGGCGCGCTTGTTGGTGAAGACGCGGCGGCGGGCGGCGCGGTAAGGGGCGAGGGCGCGGTCGGACGGGTCCCCCGCTTTGAGGGCGGCGTTGATGACGGGCGCGGCCAGTTGGGCGCCGCGCAGGGCTTCGTAGATGCCGTCGCCGGTGAACGGGTCGAGGAAACTGGCGGCGTCCCCGACGAGCAGGTAGCCGTACCCGGCGGTCCGACGGGCGCGGAAGGCCATCGGGCCGACGCCCCGGATACCGCCGACGCGTTCTGCCTTCGCCAGTTTGCTTGCCACCTCGGGGATCGCCGCCAACCCGGTCTCGAAAAAATCTGCCAAGGATCCTTCCCGGCCTTCGACCCCGGTGGCGTCGGCGACAAACGCGACGTTGGTCAGCCCG
This sequence comes from uncultured Thermomicrobiales bacterium, assembly GCA_902806325.1. GTDB lineage: Bacteria > Chloroflexota > Chloroflexia > Thermomicrobiales > UBA6265 > CADCWE01. The sequence continues at coordinate 39,657 of CADCWE010000271.1, forward strand.
TCCTCCAACGGCGCGAGACCGGCGTACCCGTGGCGGGCGACGTGCATCTCGCCCCAGCGTTCCAATCCCACCACCCCCCGGTAGTGGGCGACCAGGCCCGTGCTTCTGGGCCACCGGATCGGCACGTCCAGGCCAAGTTCGCGGCGCACGGCTGAGTGCCGCCCGTCCGCGCCGACGATCAGCGGCGCCCGCAGCGTCTCGGCCATCCCGCCGATGGTTGCGGTCACTCCGACCGGTCGACCGTTCTCGACAACGACCGACCGGACGTGGGCCCGCTGACAGACGCGGGCGCCAGCGGCCGCGGCGCGTTGCAGCAGCAGATGATCGAGCTTGTGGCGGGATAGGCCGAGCGCGGCGCGACCGGATTCGGCGGCCTCGAAGTCGGTGCGGAACCACCGCCCGCCGGGGGCAAAGGTCCGCATCGCCTCCATCCGGTGCGGACCTTCGGCCAACACCGACTCCTCCACCCCCAGGTCGCGTAGGATCCGCGCCCCTTCCGGGTTGCAGTATTCCGAGCAGGCCTTGTGGCGGGGAAAGCCGGCTTTGTCGAGCAGCACCACGTCGTGACCGGCGTCGGCGAGCAGGGCGGCCGTGGCACTCCCGCCCGGCCCGCCGCCGACCACGATTACCTCGGCGTCGAAGGAGGTCGTCATGGGCCCCTAGCCTTCGGCGACGCACTTGACTGCGGCCATGCGGAACCACGGGTGCCGAGCGATGGTCACGCCGTTGATGCGCGCCTGGGCGAACAGGTCGCCTAGCTCGTTGGGCGTGTAGGCGCGCAGGACGGATAGCGGCGCGTCGTGCCGGGTCAGCCGGTTGCGGGTCGTCACGTGCGCGGCCACCCAGGCCGCGACGAAGCCGAGGCGGCTCCGGGCCAGATCGTTGAGTACGAATCCAACCCGCGCCAGTCGGTCCATCTCGGTCAACACCCGGAGCGCATCTGCGGGCGGAAGATGGTGGAGCGCGAGGGAACACAGAACGATATCCACGCCGCCGTCGGGCAGGGTCACCGCGCGGGCATCGTATCGCTCCAACGCGATGCCGGGGTGCCCGGCGAGATGGTTCCGCGCCGCGTCCAACATTTGGTCCGAAATGTCGCTGGCGACGATCCGCACCGAACGCCCGCATCGCTCCGCCCAGCGAGCCGCCGCCAGCGGGATATCGGCCGATCCGGTCGCCAGGTCGAGGATCACCGCCTCGCGGTCCGCCGGGATCCGGTCGAGGAGCGGGCGGAGGTGGCGCATGGTGGTCGCGGTGCCGCCGAAGAACCGGTTGACGCGCCGGATGTCGCGCAGGTTCTCGGCGAGTTCGCGCTGGTCGAGACCGGATTCGTCCATCAGTTCGGGACGGTCGCGGCGAGCCAAAGGCCGCATCAGCGCGGCCGTAGCGGTACGGGCGGAGCGAGGGATTCGCCGCCAGGGTACGAGCCGATCGGCGATCAACCGGTTCCTTCCTCTCGGCGTGACGTTGCGATCGCGCCCCGCCAAGATGACGGACGCGGGATGACGCTCCAAGGGACCTTACGCGGCCGCTTCCGGTCAGGCAAGTGCCCGCGATACCAACCGGGGCGCCGTCGATCTTGAACCGCTTGGGCGATGAACCAGGCGAAGCCGGCAACGGGAACCCCGGCGGCCACGTCGACGACGTGGTGTTCTCCGAGATAGACCAGGGCGAACGCCATCGCCCAGGCGTAGACTAGCGCGGCACGCCGCCATCCCGGCGATCCGGCCGCGATCGCGACCAAGAGGGCGGTGATCGCGAGGTGGATGGACGGCATGGAAGCGACCGGATTGGCGTCGAACCCGAACCCGGGATCCGATCCGCCGCCGTCCGGCATCCCAGCGCGGGCGAGGACGGCGTCGGCGACCCGTCGTGGTGCGCCGGTTCCGGTCGTTGCCAACCAAGGAGGATTGGTCGGGACCAACCAAAAGCCGACCGTTCCTACGGTCCAAACCACGGCGGTCGCCAAGACGTAGCGCCAGTACATCGTTCGGCGGCGGACGAGGAGGATCGCGCCGATCGCGTGCGGCACGACGAAGAACGACAAATGGACCAACGTCGCCGCGGCGTCGATCCACGGCAGAACCGACCACGCCGCGCTCCACTGTTGCAGCCAGGTAGCGGCGAGGCGATCATCGAAGATCGTGGATTCGAGGCGTGGAATAGCCTCCCGGGATGTGACCGCCAGAGAACCATCGTCGGCGTACGCCCTGAGCAGATTTGCGATCAGCCAGCAGGTAACGTAGGCGCCTACGGGAAGCGCCCATCGCTGGACGCCGGGAAAGGTCGCCCGCAACGAAATCGCGATCGCGATTCCGCCCCAAACCTGGCTCGACCGCCGGTCCGTCAGTACGTCGAGGGCGAAGGCGACGGCGAACGCGGCGACGACGACGACCAAGCGAGACCGGAGTGGTTGGATCCGGCCACGGAAGGTGAAAATCGGGACCGATGGGGACCAGGACCGGGCGACCTTCACGGGCGTGGACACGTCTCCATATCGTCTCGAGCGGACCGAGGCAGGTGCTGGGGCGCGGATCGAAACCACGCGGTCGAACGGTCCGGGCGAGCGGCGCAAACGGTGTGCCGAGGGATGGCGCTCGGGCACCGGTTCACCACCCGATATCCCAGTCCGTCGCCCAACCTTCTGCACCGGCCGATCGGACGGCCACGGCGTCGATTCGGACGCCCCCCTCGGTGGCGGTGGCGGCGTCGCGCGCTTGACAATTCCGTGACACCCGTTGGGTAAGCTATCGGCACGGTTGCCGCGCCATACACGAACGGCGACGCCGCGCCCACGGCCGGCGAGCGATGTCGCCGCGTTTACTCGCGGCGGAGAAGGGGAGAGGCAAATGTTTTCGCGCAACGGCAAGCGGTCGCGGTCCGACGGGCCACCGTCGAACTCCGATCACATCATCCGCGCCGACGCGGTCGTCAAGACCTACGACACCGGCACCGACCAGGTGCGCGCGCTGCGCGGGGTGGACTTCGCGGTCGCGCGGGGCGAGATGGTCGCCGTGATGGGCCCCTCCGGCTGCGGCAAAACCACGCTGTTGAACTGCCTATCGGGGCTCGACGGGGTGGACTCGGGGAAGATCTGGCTCGAGGGGGATGACCTGGCGAAGATGTCGGACCGCAAGCGGACCGATTACCGCGCCCGCCGGATGGGGTTCATCTTCCAGGTCTACAACCTGCTGCCGGTGCTCTCGGCGGTCGAGAACGTCGAGCTGCCGCTCCTGGTCTCCGGCGTCAAGCCGAAGGAGGCCCGTGCCAAGGCGACCGCCGCCCTCGGGACGGTCGGGCTGACGGAATGGGCGCGGCACCGCCCGGCGGAGCTGTCCGGCGGCCAGCGCCAGCGGGTCACCGTCGCCCGTTCGCTGGTCAACGACCCGGCGATCGTCTGGGCCGACGAGCCGACCGGGGCGCTGGACTCCAAGACCGCGACCGAGATCATGGACCTGCTGCGCGACCTCAACGAGCGGGCGGGGATGACCCTGGTGATCGTCACCCACGACCCCGGCGTCGGCGCTCGCTGCGATCGGGTGGTGCGGATGAACGACGGATTGGTCGTCGACCAGGAGGCAGCGGTCGCCCACGAATCCGAGGCGGCGGTCGGCGGTGTGGTCTAGCCACCCGCGGTCACACGCCACCCCGGCCGGTTAACGACTCAAGGAGACCGCGCGATGGACGAAATTTTCACCGTTCCGATCGACACGATCATGGCCGTGTTGCTGGTGTTGTTGGGCGTCTGCCTCCTTTCGGTGGTCTGGGTTGCCTGGCGGCGTCCGGTCATCTTCAAACTCGGGGTGCGCAACATTCCCCGCCGCCGAGCCCAGACGACGTTGATCGTGGTCGGCCTCATGCTGTCGACGATGATTATCGCCGCCGCGCTCGGCACCGGGGAGACCATCAACCACTCGTCCACCGCCGCTACCTACGACAGCCTGGGGCACGTCGACGAACTGGTCGTCGTCAGCGCCGACGCCGAGGGCAGCGTCCAAAGCGCGATCAACGAGCGCTTCGACGAGGCGACCGCCGGCCGACTGCGCCAGGCATTCGACGGCGACCCGCTGGTCGACGGCGTGATGCCGGTGCTGCTCGAGACGGTGCCGGCGATCGTGCTCGAGGCCGGATCGACGATCGACCAACCCAAGGGTCAGCAGGAGCCGGTGGCGTTTTTGATCGGCGTCGACCCCGGCCAGTTGGAAAACTTCGGTGGATTGCGCAACGTCGAAGGCGGCACGATCGATCTCGTGGCCGCAACCGCCCCCTTGGAGGCGGGCGGCACCGAAGGCGTCGTGCTCAGCGAATCGATGGCCGAAGACCTCGAGGCCACGGTCGGCGAAACGCTGATCACCTTCTATGCCAACGAGCCACGCGAGTATCGGATCGTCGCGATCGCCGAGGACGGCCCGCTGAGCGGTCGGTTCGACCCGACGATTCCCGGCATGGTGGTACCGCTGACGAGCCTGCAGGCGGCGACCGGGCAGCAGGGGCTGGTCACCTTGCTCGGCATCTCGAACCAAGGGGGCGTCGAGGACGGCATGGACCTGACCGATCAGGTGGTGGCCAAGCTCCAGCCGCTGATTGCCGGTCAGGGTCTAGGGATCGACGCGATCAAAGCGGACGCGATCGAGGAATCGGAACTGTTCGCCCAGATCTTCACCGCGTTTTTCCTGATCCTCGGCCTGTTCTCGATCGCGGTCGGGATCCTGCTGATCGTGCTGATCTTCACGATGCTGGCGGCCGAGCGGCGGTCGGAGATGGGGATGGAGCGGGCGATCGGCGCCCACCGTCGGCAGTTGATCCAGCAGTTCGTGGCCGAAGGCAGCGGCTATGCCTTGCTCGCCGGGTTGGTTGGGGCCGCGCTGGGGGTCGTCGCCACGGTCGTGATCGCCGTCTCGATCGATGCGTTGTTCGGCGACTTCTTCCCGGTCGAGGCGGCGGTGACGCCGCGCAGCCTGATCGTGGCCTACTGCCTCGGCGTGGTGATCACGTTCATCGCCGTGGTTGCGTCCTCCTGGAAGGTTAGCCGGCTGAACGTGGTGGCCGCGGTCCGCGACATTCCCGACGTGCCGCCCCCCGCGCGCCGCCGGTTACGAACCCTGATCTGGGCGATCGTGCTGCTGTTGCTGGGCGGGTTGCTGACCTGGTCCGGCCAAGCCACCGACACCGCGCAGGCGTTCCAGTTCTACGCCGGGATGAGCTTGCTCCCGTTCGGGGTGGCGATGTTGTCTCGGTACCTTGGTGCGCCGACGCGGCCGGTCTTTAGCCTGGTCGGGATCTACCTGCTGGTGCTTTGGTTGCTTCCCGACGACGTCTCGCGGGACCTGTTCGGCGACCTCGGCGGCGACTTCGAGATGTTCTTTCTCTCCGGCATCTTCATGGTTGCCGGCGCCTCGATCCTGATCGTCAACAACCTCGACGTCCTGCTGGCTGGGGTCTCCCGTCTCGGTGGGGTGTTCCGGGGGTCGTTGCCGGCGGTGCGGACCGCCATTGCGTACCCCGGCGCCGCCAAGGGGCGGACCGGGATGACGATCGCGATGTTCAGTTTGATCGTGTTCTCGCTCGTCACCTTCGCCACGATCAACCAGAATTTCGTCGAGCTATTCCTCGGCGACGAGGCAAACGCGGGCTGGGACGTCCGGGCCGACGCCCTCCAAGCCAACCCGATCGGCGATGCCGCCGCGTTCCGGACGGCGGTCGAGTCGCGCGGCGTCGACACCGCCCAGTTCGAGGCCACCGGAATGGTCGTCACGGGCGACGAGGACGGGCGGCTACGCATTCCCGGAACCGGCGATCAGGAATGGAAGGACTACGTCGTCAAGGGCATGGACGCTGGGTTCATCGCCGAGAGCGCGCTGGCGTTCCAGGCCCGCGCCGAGGGGTTCGCCGACGACGCGGCGATCATCGAGGCGTTGCGCACGCGGGACGATGTGGCGATCGTCGACGCGTTCGCGATCCCAGTCGAGGGCGACTTCGGCGCCGACGAGGACGCCTTCACGTTGACCGGTTACGAGGACGGGGAGGACGTCTTCGCCCCGATCCCGGTCGAGATCGAACGCCCCGACGGCCAGGTCGCGACGCTGACGGTGATCGGTATCCTGGACGACGAGATCGGCAGCTTGTTCGGGCTCTTCGCCCCCGAGCGCGCCGTCGTTGGCCCGAGCGGTGTCTACGCCGAGCCGGCATCCAGTTCGTACTTCGTCCGGGTCGCCGATCCGGACCGGGCCGACGCAATAGCCAAGGATGTCGAGGCCGCGCTGCTGAACAACGGGGTGCAGGCGGTGTCCATCCTCGACGAACTCGAGGAGCAACAACAGCAGAGCACCGCGTTCCTCTACATCATCCAAGGGTTCATGGCGCTCGGGCTGCTGGTCGGGATCGCGGCGGTCGGCGTGATCGCCTTCCGAAACGTCGTCGAACGGCGGCAACAGATCGGGATGTTGCGCGCACTCGGGTTCCAACGGTCGTTGATCGCGCGCTCGTTCCTGATCGAGACGACCTTCATCGTCGGTGTCGGGGTCCTGACCGGCACGGTGCTGGGTCTGGCGCTGGCGCGCAACCTGTTCACGAGTGACGACTTCGGCGGTCCCGACGCGACCTTCATCGTGCCCTGGACGATCGTCGTCGCGATCCTCCTGACCACCATCGTCGCCGCGTTGCTGATGACCTGGATCCCCGCCCGCCAAGCGGCGCGGATCATGCCAGCGGAGGCGCTGCGGTACGAGTGAGTCGGACAATCGGGGAGCCGGGGAGTACGGGAAGAACCGTTGGACCTTCCGACGACGGACGTGGTTGCTTCTCGTTTTCCCGTCTGCCCGATCCCCCGACTTCGTCGGCGAGTGGTTCGGGCCATCGGGACCAAGTAGAATAGGAGAGTAACGAGTCCCCTCCCGCGACCGCGCGAACGGCTCGGTGCTGGCCGGTGCGGAGACTCTTCCCCGCGACCCGACGACGCGCCGAACCGTTCCGGCCCCAGATTCGGGGCGACCAATTCCCCGGCGCGGACCGTGAAAGACGAGGCCATGCCCTCCGGCACCGATCCCACCAAGAATCCCGCCGGGACCACTCCGGCCACCGGCGCGGCCGATCCGACGTCCTCTAAGAACCAGGTCTCCGCCGCCCCGGAGCCCGCAACGAGCGGAGCCACGGTCGCCGGTTCCCCGCCCCGGCCGCGGGACCGTCCGCGCGCGCCCCGGACCAAGGGCAAAAAGATGCCGTTGCCAGTCCTGGTGGTGGAAGAAACGCTGCTCTTGCCGCACATGTCGATCCCGTTTCCGATCGAGGACGAGGAATCGGCGATGGTGCTGGAGAAGGCGGCGCGGATGACGCCGCGGCACGTCTTGGTGCTGACCGAACGCCCCGTTCCGGCGTCCGACGCCGACCGCGACGATGCCGCGAAGCACGCGGCGGCGATGGTGGACGGTGAACCGGTCGCGATGCCGGAAGCGGACAGCGAGTTTCGCGAGTTGGTTGCCGACGCGCTCGCTGATGTGCTGAGCCGCGATGCCGACGAGCCGATAGCCAAGGAGTCGGCGGAGTCCGAAGACGGCGATTGGACGCCCGACGAGGACGACAATCAGGAGTACGAGTTGTGCGGGGTCGGCGTGATCGCCGAGGTTGGGCAGCGCATCTCGCGACCCGGCGGCCACGCCCACGTCATCTTGCAGGGGTTGGCCCGCGGCGTGGTCGAGGAGATCGTGCAGCAGGATCCGTACGTGGTGGCGCGGGTGACGCGCCGCGACGACCCGATCGACACCTCGCCGGAGGCCGAAGCGGCGATGGCGGCGGTGCTGGAAAAGATCGAAAGCTACATCAGCATGCTCCCCAACGTGCCGGAGGAGGTGCTGACGATGGTGCGCAGCGTCGACGAGCCGGGCTGGCTTGCCGACCTGATCGCCTTCTCGC
>CADCWE010000272.1:0-13043 GCA_902806325.1 uncultured Thermomicrobiales bacterium
ACGCGGACGCTCGTCGCCCCGAAATCAAAGCCGACCCGGATCGCCAACGCCACGTCGAGCGGGTGGTCCACGGCCTCCAACCAGCGGACCAGTCGCCGCCGCGCCCGCCCGCCCCAGACGCCGTCCAACGCCGGCGTCGGATCGCCCACCGCGACCGGCATCGCGTCCGTGATCCGAAGCGCGCCGCCCGCCGTCTCCAGCACCGTTTCCAGCACCAGCGAATCGTCGCGGTACCGCCGCCGGGTTGCCACAACCGGCGCCACGGGCCGGGTTGACAGAAAACCACCGCTCGCCGCATCGAGCAGCCGCCAGAGTACCGCCCCGCTGGCGAAGTCGGGCAGGCAAAGCCAATCGACGTCGCCGTCGCTGGCCACCAGCGCAGCGCTCTGGGCGTTTCCGACCATGGCGTAGTCGGCGATCGGGCGATATCCGCGGCCCGGCCGGTTCTCGCCGCGCTCGCCATCGTCCTGGTGGATGCCCCGAACCGGTCCGTCGTCGCCCATGCCGCCCCCCAGAAGCCCATCCGGCCCCGTCCGCGCCCCGACGCACGCCGCTTGCCCGCGCTCGCCGTGACGGCCAGGCCCGCCGACGCAGAGGGCGCGGTTCTCGCGGAACACGGCGCCGGAACGGCGGGTCAACGCCGCTCCGGACCGCAACCGCGTCCGGGGCTGGCAACACCACCGGCGGTGCCGTTCCATCCGGTCGCGCTGTCGCCTCGATCGCCCCGACGCTCCCACCACCGCGCGGAGCGTCGCCGGGCCACATTATGTCATGCGCCGTCCGTTTCCCAGCGTAGGTCGCACAATCACGCTTATCCGCAACACGGTATCGGTCAAACCTCGGGTCCTTGGCTAGGTTCCGCCCTGCTCTCCCTGGCGGAACGGCCGTCTCGGGGAGCATCGGGAGTCGCCGTCGCCCATTCCGGATTCACAGCCAGGCGTTCCGATCCGCCGAACTCCCGTCACCGATCGGATACCAGCCCGCCCTCCGCGTCGATCTCCCATTCGTCGCCGGGGTCGACCTGCGTCGGCTGGGCTGCGACCCGGCCGTACGCGTCGTAATGCCCGTCTTCGCCCAGCAGCAACAACCGGCTCGGTTCGTCCCGATGCTCCCCGGCAGCCGCGAACACGTTCGTCATTTCCGGCGCTCCGAGCAGGCGAAACCGGGTCGGGTACGCGCGCGTTCCGATCCGTGCCAAGGTTCCCGATCCCTCGTTTGCCTAACCTGCCACGGACGCCCCGGACCGGCAACACCCGCTTCCTACCGGTTGGTCCCGAGCGGTCCCCCCCGTTCGCGTTGACCGCCCGTACGACGGCACTGACCGCGTCAGCGCGCCAGCACCAACTGCAGCACGTCCCCTTCGTCCGCCTCCGCCAGCGAGCCGTGGGCCCCGACCACGAACACCGAACGACTCCAGACATCGGGTTCGCCGTCCCCCTTCCGCGTTCCCCAGACGGCCTCCACGCGGAGCGCCGTCACCGCGCGCGCCTCCCCCTCGACCAGCACTTCCAGGACGCGCAACTCCGTGAAATCGCCGTGCATGGTTGATCCCCTGTCTGTCAGACGACGATGTCGGATCGGATCGTCAATCGGCTGCCGAAGTCCCGACCATGACCGTGGTCGCGATCGCGGGATGATCGTCAAGCGGCACCGCCAACCCGTCTTCCAAAAGGGTATCCACGTAGCCCTCGATCGCCTCGCGCGCGTTGGCAAGCGCGCCCTCGATCGACTCCCCATAGGTGAGGCAGCCGGGCAGCGCTGGGACGCGCGTGTTGTAGCGGTGCGGCTCTTGGCGGTCCGGTTCGAGGATCACGTTCAAGGTGTAGAGCGACATGGCCGTTCCCCGACAACAAGGCGACGAACGCCTCGACGCTTGAGCCGGTCTGCTCGATGATGCGCGCCGTTGTCCCAACCGGGAGCGTAGCCGAACCGTGGACGGGCACGGTCACCCGACGGCCGATGGGGTCCTTGAGGATGTGCTGAGTCCCCTCGATCCGCACCACCGACCACCCGGCGCATTCCAACCCCCGGACGACCGCCTTTCTGGAGACCCGAGGAATCGGCGGCATCAACGCAGGCGACCCGACACTGTCCTTACCCCAGCCACTTCTTCTTGTTCGCCACGTAGTCGACCAGGATGTACTCCCCCAGCCGGTCCGGCGTGGCGATGAAGACGCGACCGGTGTTGACCTTCATCATGTCGTTGACGAACTGGATCATGTACGGCGAGCGCTCCAGCATGAACGTGTTGATCGTGATCCCGTCGCGGGTGCAGCGGATCACCTCCTTCAGCGTCTGCTGGTAGGTCCGGGGCGAGGTCGGGTAGGTGAAGCGCGGCCCGATGTGGCCGTCCTCGAAGTGGGCCGTCGGCTCGCCGTCGGTGATCACGATGATCTGGCGGTTGCTGCCCTTCTGCCGGTTCAGGATCTGGCGCGCGATCTGGAAGCCGTGCTGCATGTTGGTGCCGTAGTTGTACTCGTCCCAGTCCAGCGTCGGCAGGTCGGCCGCCTTCAGCTCCCGCGCCGTCAAGGAGAAGCCGATGATGCTGAGGTGGTCGCGCGGGTACTTGCCCCGGATCAGCGAATCCAACGCCAGCGCCACCTTTTTCGCGGCGTTGAAGCAGCCGTTGTAGAGCATCGAGCGGCTCATGTCGACCATCAGCACGGTGGCCGAGCGGGTCGAGTACTCGGTCCGGTAGACCTCGAAATCCCGCGGGTTTAAGCGCACCGGCGACCCGGCGCCGTCGCGTTGGATCGCGTTCATCACCGTTTTGGGGAGGTCGAGCAGGAACGGGTCTCCGAACTCGTACGGTTTCGAGTCGTCGGTCCGCTCCCCGGCGCCGCCCACCTCGCGCAGGTCGTGCTTGCCGAGCTTGTCCTTCTTGAGGTCCTGGAAAATGTCGGCCAGCGCCTTCTCGCCGATCTTGCGCACGCCCTGGGGGGTTAGCTCGTAGCCGCGCCGGCCCTTCTTAACGTAGCCCGCCTCTTCCAGCATTTTCGTCAGTTGGCGCAACTGGTCGACCTGCTCGCCTTCTTCCTCCCCGAGCAGATCGCGGAACTTGGCGTCGTCGATGTCGGCCAGGTCGGACCAATCCTGGACGTCGCGCAGTTGCCCTTCTAGGTCGTCGAACTCCTGCAGGCGGTCCATCATTCGGACCGCCTCGGCCAGGGAAAGCGACTCGTCGCCCGAGAAGTTGTAGCGTTGCCGCCACCCTTCCTGGGGCAGCATCTGGCCCAGGTTCTCGCCCAACCGGCCCATCTGCTCCTGCAGGCCCTCGTCGCGCATGATCGCCTGCATCATGCCCTGGAGCTGGTCCCGCTGCTCGGGCGAGAGGCTCTCCATCAGGCCCTGCATCGCCGCCATCTGGCGCTGCATGTGCGCCATCAGGTCGTCGAGGTTCTTCAGGTCCGGGCCGAAGTGGTGCCCCCACTTGTGCATGAACTGGTCGAAATCCTGCGGCCCCGCTTCGCCCCGCTGGTGCGCTTCCAACAGCTCGTTGAGATCCCGCATCATCCGGCGCATCTCGGCGATGTCGTCGGGCGACATCTCGCCCAGGGCTTGTTGCATCCCCTGGAACGTCGATTGCAGAATCTGTTGCTGCAGCATCGCCACCAGATCCTGAAACTTCTGCCGCGCCTCCTGGTCCATGAAGTCGTAGCCGGTCAACTCCCGGATCGCCCCGCCCGGGTCGTCCGGCAGCGCCGCCAACTGGTCGAGCTTTTTGCGTCCGATCTGCTCCAGCATCCGCCGCAGATCCGGATCGGCCCCGCCGTCGCCCGCGCCGCTCGCTTGCCCGGCACCGCCACCGCGCGGCCCACCCGACTCACCGTCTGTCCCCGGCTGGTCCGGCTGCCCTTGCGCTTGGCCGCGGCCCTGACCCTGACGCCGCTCCCGGGCGTCGCGCTCCCCGGCGTTCGACCGGTCAGAATCGCCCGGCTCGCCGGTTGAACCCGCGCGATCGCCGTTCCCGGTGTCGTCTCCCCGACTCCCCGCCTCCCCGTCTTCCCGGATCCCCGACCCATCCAGCCGCCGCTCGATCGTCCCTCGCTCCTGAGCCACGATCTCGGCCAACTGTTGCTTCACGTCGTCGAGGACCGACCCCAGGTCGTAGCGGTTCAACTGTTCCTGCCGCCGCTCCTTAAGCCGGTTGAGCAAGTCCTGCAAACCGGGCACGTGCTCGCCCTCGTTGCGCTCAAACCCCCACCGGAACAAGCGCCGCAGCGCCAGGTCCAGATCCCCGTTCTGCATCAGATCGTCGGAGATCGCCCGCATCACCTCGTCCGCGTCCAGCGGCGCGATCTGCTGCGTTCCGTCCCACCGCGAATATCGAGTCATGCCGTACTGACGGACCATGGATGTCTCCTCGGGCAACGTGAACGGAATGAGGCGACCGGCGGTTGGCGACTGGCGGCCGGACGAGACGACAGGGGAGGATAGAGGACTCCGCAGGTCGGATTGGCGACGTACGTGCTACCGCCCACCGGCCGGTTCAAGGCACCAACTTCGGCGCCGGGCGCGGCGCTGGCGCGTCCATGTCCAGTTCCAGCATCTCGCGCGCCACCTGGAGGTCGATCAGATCACCCCGGTGGAGGCGGGCGTAGAGATCGGTCAAGCGGGTCTCGATGGCTGGCAGGTCCTCGGTCTCGACCTGACGCAGCGTGGCCGCGGCCCCGGCCACGCCGCGGCCGGAGAGGGCGACGTACCGCTCCAACACCGCTTCGGTCGGGGCCAGGTAGCGGTCGAGAAACGCCTGGGCGGTCGCCGTGTCGGCCACCCCGCCGGCGAGGGCTTCGGCCACCCGGTCCGCGGCGGCGCAAATGCGGAACGCTTGCTCCCGCACCGATTGGTTCTCCACCCGCCGCGCGACCCGCCAAAGACGAGCCACCCGCCGCTCCCCGTCCTCGACGAGGCGCAACCGCTCGGCGGGATCGTTGGTCGCTGACACCGGGGCCGTTACCGCATCCGGCGGGCGCGGACGCTGCCCGGAGTTCTCGGCCCCCGTCGTGGCACCGGGACCGAAGACCGAGACCGCCTGGATCGCCAGGCCGATCCCCCAGCCGAACAGCGGCCAGAAGAACCACCAGCCGCCGCCCGTTAGGAGGTCGACCGCGAACAAGAGCAGATTGACCAGCGCGAAGGTGATCGCGTGGCGGACGAACCGCGCCCGCGCCGCCGGCGATCGCGCTGCTCCCGGCTGCCCACTCGCCATCCCGGCCTCCGGCTGCCTACCGCCTACCGCTTACCGGTGGTACCGCGCCGGTCCCTTGCCCGCGTCCTTGTTCAGGCGGCGGTTGAGGTGCAACCCTTCGAGGACGAACTCGACCGCCGACGCGACCGCCGCCGGATTGCCGCCGACGCCCAGCTTGTCGACCGCTTCCCGCATCCCGTCGAGGTGGCTCAACTGGTGAACGTAGCCCATCGCCGGCATCATGTCCGAGGCCTCGACGTGCAGCCCGTTGTCGAACGCCAGCACCAGTCGCTCGAACTGGCGGACCGAGAAGTGGCGGTTGAAGGTGGTGACCACCGCATTCTGGAGCAGCTTGTTGACCACCTGCTCGTCGCGCACCTCGCCCATCGCTTCGAGTTCGATCTTGCCGGCGGTCGAGGCGTGCAGGCCATCCAGGTCGGAGATCCGGGGCGCCGCCTGCTTCTCGCCCAACCGGATCGAGCGCCGGGTGGCGTTGGAGATCAGGTTCTCGTAGTTGGCGACGCTCATCCGGACCGAAACGCCGGAGCGCTGCGAGATGTCGTGCGACCGCCGCGCGCCGTGGGTCAACTCGGCCACGATCTCTTTCATGAACCCCGGCACCGTGACCTCGACCCCGTCGGTCGGGAACCCGGTCCGCTCCTGGTCCATGATCGCCATCTCCAGCTCGATCGTTTCCGGGTAGTGGGTCCGGATCTGGGAGCCGTAGCGGTCCTTGAGCGGGGTGATGATCCGGCCCCGGTTGGTGTAGTCCTCGGGGTTGGCCGAGGCGACGATGAAGACGTCCAGCGGCAACCGGATCTTGTACCCCCGGATTTGGACGTCGCGCTCTTCCATGATGTTGAGCAAACCGACCTGGATCCGCTCCGCCAGGTCCGGCAGCTCGTTGAGGGTGAAGACGCCGCGGTTGGTGCGCGGGATCAGGCCGTAGGAGATGGTCAACTCGTCGGAGAGGTAGCGCCCCTCGGCGACCTTGATCGGGTCGACCTCGCCGATCAGGTCGGCGATCGTCGTGTCCGGGGTCGCCAGCTTCTCGCCGTAGCGGCGGTCGCGCCCGATCCACTCGACCGGGGTCGCGTCGCCGCGCTCGGCGATCAGGTCGCGGGCGGCCTTCGAGATCGGCGCCAGCGGGTCGTCGTTGATCTCCGAGCCAAAGACGATCGGGATCGCCTCGTCGAGCAGATTGGTCAACGACCGCGCCAGGCGGGTCTTGGCCTGCCCCCGCTCGCCGAGCAGGATGATGTCCTGGCCGGAGAGGATCGCGTTCTCGACCTGGGGGATCACCGTCTGGTCGTACCCGACCACGCCGGGGAACAGTTCGTCGCCTTTGCGGATCTTGGCGATCAGGTTCGCGCGCATCTCCTCGCGCACCGTTCGCGGCGCGTACCCGGAATCGCGGAGGTCGCCGAGCGTACTCGGCCGCACCTTGGCGGACGAATCGGATGCCATTGCAGTCATGCGGGAAATCCTCGGCCGGCGCCGACCGCCGGCGATTGGGAAAGGGGGGTAGGACCGGGTCGGTGGGGGGCAGGGCCGACGGAGCGCGCTCCGCCGTGGACGAACCATGCTACACGGGCCACCCCCGCTGTCAAGGCAGCCCGCGCCGCCGCTCCCGAGCGGCGGCTACCGCCCCGCGCGGCCATCCCCCGCCGCGCCCGTCAAGCGCGCGTTCTCTCGGGCGAAGATCGTCGCGGTCTCGGCGCGCTCACGGTCGGTGGTCGGGGAACTCGATCGCCCCGCCAACTCCACCAGCACCGTAGACCGCGCCGCGATCTCCGGCCCGAGGCCATTGCCCCCTCCCCGCCGCACCGCCGCCGCGGTCGCGACCGCGGGGTCCACGCGCAACGGGCCACCGCGAACGGCGCGGGACGCCAGCGAACCGAACGCGATGCCTCCGTTCGGCCCGCCCAGCGGCGCCAGGGTCGAGATCCCGCGAACCTCCCGCCAGACGGTCGCCCCATCGCCCCATGCATCCAGCAGGACCAACAGATCAACCCGGGCCACGTCCGCCACCGGAACCCGCAGCGGGTACCCGGCCAGCATGCCGACGAACGCTTCGGCGCTGGCGGCGTGGGCGGTGCCGACGAACTGGAATCCTTGACCGATCGCCGCCAACGCCCGCGCGACCGCCGGACCCCAAAGATAGATCGGCAGGTGGGGGCTGATCTCGTTCGCCAGCAGCGCGCTCCGCCGCGGCACCACCGCCGGGTCGTCGAGGAACGCGAAGGGCTCGTAACAGCCGCGCAGGAAGAACCGCGCCGTCCCCGCCGGCAGCAGATCCAGCAGCTCCGTCGCCAGCGTCGTCTTGCCCGCCCCGCTCGGTCCCGCCGCCACGACCACCGACGCCCGCCGGGCGAGGAGCGCCCAAAGGGTCGCCGCGACCTCCACCGGCAGCACCCCGTCGCGGATTAGCTCGACGACCGAACGCGGCCGTGGCCGTTGCCAGACCGGTCCCCACCAACCGAGCGGCTCGGCTATCGGATCGCCGGCCGCCGCCCGAGCGTCCGCTTGTCGCCCCCACTTGCCCGCCATGCTCCCCGCCCCGCCGCTCCGAATCGCCCCGATTCGCCAATGGTACGGGGTCCGGCGATCCGGGGCGTTGACGCGCGGACCCGGCGCGGCACGCTTTTCGCGTCCCGTGCCGCCGGGACGCGCCCGGATAAACCCGGAATCGCGCCTTCACCGCAAACGAGAAGCGAAGGAAAGGAGC
Source organism: uncultured Thermomicrobiales bacterium (assembly GCA_902806325.1). GTDB lineage: Bacteria > Chloroflexota > Chloroflexia > Thermomicrobiales > UBA6265 > CADCWE01. Next base: position 7,917 of record CADCWE010000272.1, read on the forward strand.
GATCACCGATGCGGAGCGTCCGCCCGATCCTGTTGGTCGGTTTGATCGCCACGGTCTTGGTGGCCGTGGCCGGGTACGCGGGTCTGGGTCGCCTCGACCGGGCCCGGGCCGGCGACGACACCTGCAACTGGGCCAGCGACACCGCCGACCGCGTCTTCGTCGCCCGGGAGGCCCTCTATCCGTCCGACCGGCCCGGCGCCTCGACCCGCTCCGTCGGCGAGGACGCGCAGCTGCTGTTTGACCTGTCGGTCGAGCAGCAGAACGCCGATCGGCCGGAGATCGCCGAAGAACTGAACGGCGACCTCGTGGAGGCGTTCTCCGTCGGCGCTGCCGGGCTCGACGCCGCCGCCACCGGGGCCAGCACCGGCGCCGACCCCGAGATTCAGCTCACGTTCGCGAAAGCGATCGTTTACAACGCCGATGCCCGCCTCGTGCTGGCCGCCGAAGGCTGCTGACGGACGATCGGATCGCGGCCCCACCCATCTGCCTTGGCATCGGACTTGCTACCGGACATCCCACTGGCGGTGGTCGAGAGACCCGGGCCAAGTACCTTGACAACCTGGACTCGGGACCTCCCCTTTCGTGCGCGTCGCGCACGCACCGCCGCCGCCCCCACCCGGCTCCACCGGGGGCGCGGCGCAACTCCAGGAGCCGCTTGCGCCCCCCTCGATCCCCTTCCGGTCCCCGAGTACCACGACCGAACGGGCGGCCATCGCGGCCGCCCGTTCGGTTTAACATCGCCGCCGGCAGACAGCCGCGGAGGTCTGGCATTGGGACGCGACCGCGAAATGATCGCGGGACTTGGCGATGCGCCAACCACCGCGAACCCCGTTAGCCCTGTCTGGCCGCGGGAGAGGTGGATGGGCCGTTGAGTTATAACGATGCGTTCGCCAACCGCTACGACGATTGGTCGGCTCACGTGACGGCCGACATCGCCTTCTACGTCGAACTCGCAACGAAGGCGGACGGGCCGCTGGTCGAGCTGGCGATCGGCACCGGGCGGGTGGCGATCCCGGTCGCGCGGGCGACCGGCCGGCGCGTGATCGGCATCGACTCGTCGCCGGCGATGCTCGCGCAAGCTCGTGCCCGCGCGGCCGAGGCGGGCGTGGACCTCGACCTCCGTTTGGGCGACATGCGCGACCTCGCCCTCGATGAGCCGGCGGCGCTGATCTACTGCCCGGCCCGCTCGCTCCTGCACCTGCCCGCCTGGGCGGACCGACGGCGCACCTTCGAGCGCGTCGCCGCCTCGCTCCGGCCGGAGGGGCGGTTCGCCTGGAACGCCTTTGCCTTCGACCACCGGATCGCCGCTCGCCTCGACGGGGAACACCAGGCGGCACCCGAGCCGCACACGATCCGCTACTCGGTGGGCGAGAACCGGAGCGACATCGTCCGCGATGACGGCGCGACGATATCCCTCTGGTGGGCCACCAAGAACGAGTGGCTCGGTCTCTTGGACGTCGCCGGTTTGGACCTGGAGGCGCTCTACGGCGGTTTCGCCCACGAGCCGTTTGCCGACGACAGCCCGGAGTACGTCTTCGTCGCCCGCCGCCGGATTTCGCCAGACGCTCCCTAACATCGCGCCCGATGGCGGTTTCGGCCCGGACCCGTCGGGGCCGGTCGACGACCGGCCTCCGGGTCGTCGGCGGCGCTGTGGCTGCCGCGTCTCGGTCGACCGATATCGCCCTCCGCCTCCCGGTCCTCGACCGGTGGTAACGGCCCGACCCGTCGAACGCCGATCGCCGGTCGCCGACGGCTACGTCACCGTCAGCACCTCCGCCAGAAACGCCGCCGCCGCCCCGTACCCCGCGATCCGGTTCTCGCGTTTCACCAGTCCGTGTCCCTCGTCGTCAAACACCAGCAGTTCCACCGGGCGACCCAGCCCGCGCAGCGTCTCGACGATCTGCTCCGCCTCGTAGAGCGGCACCCGAGGATCGTTGCGGCCGTGGATGACCAGCAGCGGGGCCCGGATCCGGTCGGCTTTGTGCAACGGGGATATGTCGCGTAGGAGCGCGGCGTCCCGCTCCGGGTCCCCGTACTCCGCCGCCCGCGTCGCCCGCCGCCACGGCCCGGTCCGCTCCAGGAAGGTCGCAAAGTCCGCGATCCCGACGATGTCCACCCCCGCCGCCCACAGGTCCGGATCCGTCGTCAGCGTTGCCAACGTCATGAATCCGCCGTACGACCCGCCCATCACCGCGATCTTGGCCCCGGCCACCTCCGGCCGCTGCCGCAGCCATCCCGCCGCCGCCGCCAAATCCGCCACTGCGTCCGGTCGCTTCTCGACGTCGTCGAGGTGGCAATACGCCTTGCCGTAGCCGGTGCTGCCGCGGACGTTCGGCGCCAGCACCCCGTACCCTTCCGCCAGCAGCAGCTGGGTCAGCGGGCTGAACCCGATCCGGCGCTGGCTCTCCGGGCCGCCGTGGACCTCGATCACCACCGGGCGCGCGCCGCTTACCCGCGGCGGGTACCAAAACGCCGGGATCTCCAACCCGTCGAACGAGCGGTAGCGCACCGTTGCCGGTTCCCCGAATTCGTCCCGGTTCAACCCGGCCAGATCCGAGTCGGTCACCCGCCGCGCCACGCCGTCGCGCCCCGCCACCCAGACGTCCGAGGGGTGCCGCGGACCGGACCAAGCGAAGGCGAGCCGGGAACCGTCCGGCGACCAGACCATCCCCTCGACCACCCCCGGCGGCAGCCCCGAGAGCGCCCGCTCCGACCCGGACGCGACCTCCCGGATCACGACCCGCGACGCCCCGTCCTCGTTGGTCGAGTAGGCCAGCGCGTCGCCCTCCGGCGTCACCGCCAACCCCTCGACGTCCCACTCGCCGGCGGCCACCTCCGCGACCGCCAGCGATCCGAGATCGATCCGGACCAGGGCCGACACGTCCCGGTCTTGATTCGTCGCGACGTAGACGCCGCCGCCGCGCGGATCGAACGCCGCCGCCGCCACCGTCGCCTCTCCCGAGTGCGGCGTGAGCAGCGCCGGCGCCTCCCCGGACACCGGGACCAGCAGCAGGTCGTGGTCCAGGTTGGTGTTCGCCCGCCGCACCAGCAGGGATCGTCCATCGGGCGACCACCCGATCGGCGTCAGGAGTTCGTCCGCCGCCAGGACCGTCTCGGCGCTGGCCCGGGGGTCCCCGAGATCGATCGTCAAGACGTCGAAATAGCGTTGATCGCGGGCGTTGCTGGCGAAGGCCAACCGCCGCCCGTCCGGGGCAACGGCACCGAAGCCGTGGATGGTTTCCGGGTCCTCGGTCACCGCGCGGGCCTTCCCGTCCGGACCGGGCGGCACGGTCCAGATTTGCTGTCGCTCGTCCCCCCCGGCGTCCATCCCGAACGCCAGTCGTCCGCCGCCGGGCGCACCGAGCAGCGCCCCAACCCGCTCCCGGAACCCGGTCAACGCCGTCGCGTCCGCCCCGACCACGATCCCGGTAGCCCAAACCTGGGGCACGCCGGAGGCATCGGAGAGGAACGCAAGGCGCTCCCGATCGATCCAGGCTGGCGTGGTCGCCGACCGGACCCCAAAGTACGCCGCCGCCCGATTCTCCACAGCCAGCCCCCGTGTTTCAACCACGTCCCGCCTCCTCTGGTGGCCGTTCCGCCGTCACCACGAGTCTACCCGACCCGTCCTCCAACCCCCGTTCCCAACCCAGACCTTATGGTGGTACCCACGTCCCGGCGGCACTCCTAGCGTGAACACGGAATCGCGCGACCAGGCTCGTCGGACCCGGACCAGGCGCGGCGCGCACCGCCTCGCCACGGAGATGCCCAGGCACCGCCCCAGTAATTTCGCCGGGTTCGGCCCGGCCCCGTGGTTCGTCTCGCCCGGCTGTTGCACGCCCGGCTTACCGTCGCCCGGCTCGCCCCGGCACTCCGGGCCGCGGCCCAGGACACCAGCGCGCGCCCGGCGATGGGCGGCGTTGCCGCCGCCCACACCGGCGTCCAACCCGGCCCCAGACGTACTCACCGCCCCCCGCCGCGAGGACGGTCCCGGGGCGGGTCTGGTCGAGGGTGTTGTACGTTGTCGTTCCGCCCACGCTCTAGGCGACGCGGAGCCGGTCGCCGTTGGACCGGTAGCTGGCGCCGACGGACCCAGTGATGCCCGTCGTCCGGCCCAACGCGTCGTAGGCGTTGGTCGGAGTGAAGCCCCGCGCGTCGTCTGCCAACGGGGCACCGGATCATCGGGAAAACGGATCGCCGCCACCCGAAGCCGTCCGATCTGGCCCGGCCACCGCGGCACCGCCCGTTCGGCGATCACCAGCCACCGCCCCGCCCAGCCCGCGCGCGTATACTTTGGTCCGTCAATCCTTCGCGGCCCCCGCCCCCGGCATGGCGGCGCCGGCCCCACCACACGGGAGCACCTTCACCTATGGCGGACCCCGCGTCCCCGTCCACCCAGAACCGCTTCGACCTCGTCGTCCTCGGCGGCGGCACCGGCGGCTACGTCGCCGCGATCCGGGCCAAGCAGCTCGGACTCTCCGTCGCCGTGATTGAGGAGATCAAGCTCGGCGGCACCTGCCTCCACCGCGGCTGCATCCCGACCAAGGCGATGCTCAAATCCGCCGGCGTCTTCGACCAGGTCAAGGCCGCCAAGGAGTTCGGGGTCGAGATCGCCGGCGAGGTCACCTTCAACTACGAGACCGCCCTTTCCCGCTCGATCAAGGTCGTCGACGGCCAGTACAAGGGCCTGCGCTACCTGTTCGACAAAAAGCACCAGATCCCGGTCTACATGGGCCGCGGTCGCCTGCTCGGACCGACCACGGTCGGGGTCACCCCGAACGACGGCAGCGCCGCGTTCTCGCTCGACGCCACCGACGTGATCATCAACACCGGCTCCCGACCCCGCCCGATCAAGGGGGTCGCGTTCGACGGCGTCCGGGTGATCAACTCCGACCACGCCGTCGTTCTGGAGCAGATGCCGAACAGCTTCATCGTCCGCGGCGGCGGCGCCACCGGCGTCGAGTGGGCCTCGATCTACCACCGCTACGGCGCCAAGGTCACCCTCGTCGGCCGGATCGTGCCGCAGGAGGACCACGAGGTCGCCGAGCAGCTGACGCGCGCCTTCCAGCGGTCGAAGATGGATCTGGCGCCCAACGCCCGCCCAACGGCCGAGGACATCGACGTCACCGA
>CADCWE010000272.1:13053-13692 GCA_902806325.1 uncultured Thermomicrobiales bacterium
CAAGGTGACCCTGGTCGGCCGCGTCGTGCCGAACGAGGACCACGAGATCGGCGAACTCCTGACCCGCGCCTTCGCCCGCCAAAAGATGGACCTTTCCGACGCCCGCCCGACCGCCGACGACATCGAGGTGTCCAAGGACGGCGTGACGATGCGCCTCAAGGACAGCAAGGGCAAGGAGCGCTCGGTCACCGCCGAGGTGCTGCTGGTCGGCATTGGCCGCCAGGGCAACGTCGAGGACATCGGCCTCGAAGAGTCCGGCGTCGCCGTCGACGGCGAGACGATCCCGGTCGACCCGATGATGCGCACCAACGTGCCCCACGTCTACGCGATCGGCGACGTCAACGGCCAGCAACTCCTCGCCCACACCGCGATGCACCAGGGCATCATCGCCGTCGAGAACATCTGCAACCTGAACCCCTACCCGCTCGACATCCTCAACTCGCCGTCCTGCACCTACTGCGAACCGGAGATCGGCAGCGTCGGCCTGACCGAGCGCGAGGCGATCAAGCTCGGCCACAACGTCAAGGTCGGCAAGTTCCCGATGCGCCCGAACGCCAAGGCGGTGATCGAGGGCCACCCCGATGGCCTGACCAAGATGGTCGCCGACGCCGACACCGACGACCTGCTCGGCGTCCACAT
>CADCWE010000273.1 GCA_902806325.1 uncultured Thermomicrobiales bacterium
CGGCGATCGAGGCCGGGTTGTGGCGGGTCTGGGGCGAGGTCGAGACCGGCGCCTTCCGGCTCACCGTCCAGGACGAGGACGTCCACACCGGGGTCGAGCGGCGCCTGCGGGAGCTGATCGGCCCGGTCACCGGCAAGCTCCACACCGCCCGCAGCCGCAACGACCAGGTCGCCACCGACCTCCGGTTCTGGACCAAAGGCGCCCTGCTGGCGATCGCCGGGGCGACGCTGGACCTGGCCGAGGCGCTGGTCGACGTCGCCGCCGCCCACGAGAACGTCGTGATGCCGGGCTACACCCACCTCCAGCGGGCCCAACCCGTCCTCCTCGGCCACCACCTGCTCGCCTACGTCGCGATGCTGGAACGGGATCTGGACCGGCTGCGCGACGCCTTCCGGCGGGCCGACGTGCTGGTCCTCGGCTCCGGCGCCCTGGCCGGGGTGACCTACCCGATCGACCGGGAGATGGTCGCCGCGGACCTCGGGTTCGCCGCGGTCGGCGCCAACAGCATGGACGGCGTCTCCGACCGCGACTTCGTGCTGGACGCCCTCTACGCCTGCTCCCTGATCGCCCTCCACCTATCTCGCCTCAGCGAAGAGATCATCTTCTGGTCCTCGGGCGAGGTCCGCTTCGTCACCCTCGCCGACGCATTCTCGACCGGTTCCTCGATCATGCCGCAGAAGAAGAACCCCGACGTGGCCGAGCTGGCGCGGGGCAAAACCGGCCGCGTCTTCGGCCACCTGCTGGCGATGCTGACCGTCGTCAAGGGGCTGCCGCTGACCTACAACAAGGATTTCCAGGAGGACAAGGAAGGGCTTTTCGACGCGGTCGACACGATCCTGGCGGTGCTCGACGTCTTCCCGCCGATGCTGAGGACGATGACGTTCCACCGCGACCGCTTGGCGACGGCGGCGACCGGCGACTTCTCGCTCGCCACCGACGCCGCCGACCTGCTGGCCCGCCACGGCGTTCCGTTTCGCGAGGCGCACGAGGCGGTCGGCGCCCTGGTCGGCCGCTGCGTCGCGGAGGGCAAGACCTTCGCCGACCTCTCCGGCGCCGAATGGGCGGCCGCCCATCCGCTGTTCGCCGACCACCGCCCGCCGTCCACCGCGCTCGAATCGGTCGCGGCACGGGACGTGCCGGGCGGCACGGCGCCGGGGCGGGTCGCGGCGGCCCTCCTCGCCGCCCGCACGCGGGCGGCCGGCCAGCGGGCGTGGCTGGACGAGCGGGAAACGGCGCTGGCGGCGACCATGCGCCGCCCGGATGGGGCGACGGCGTGACCACGGCGGAGATCTCGGCGCTTCAGGCTCCACGGCCCGCGATGACCGCGGTGGTGGTGCGCGAGGCCAGCCCGGCCGACCGCGTCGCCATGGCCCGGATCGTCGACCTGCGGCGCCAGGTGTTCGGCGTCGAGCAGCGGATGCACGACGGCCACTTCGCCGACCACGACGACGCCCGCAGCATCCAGGCCCTGGCCGAGAGCGGAGACGAAACCGTCGGGGTCGGTCGCCTGACCCCAAATGCCGCCGGTGCCCGCCCCACCGAAGCCCAAATCACCTGGGTCGCCACCCGCGCCGGCTGGCGCGGCCGGGGCATCGGCGAGGCGGTGATGGGTGTTCTCCTCGCCGCCGCCGAGCGGACCGGGATCCGCCTGGTCACCCTCAGCGCCCAGACCCACGCCCTCGGCTTCTACCGCCGCCTCGGCTTCGTCCCGGAGGGGGACCGCTTCGCGGTGCGGGGGATCGAGCACCAGAAGATGGTGCGGCGGGGTTGACTGGACAGCCATCAGCGATCAGCAGTCAGGCGTTAGCAAGGACCGGACAGCATCCCCCCCTTCCCGGTCATTCGGAGTGAAGCGAGGCAGCTCGTCCCCGATTCCCGACGAGGTTCCTCACCGTGTTGGGAATGACCCGCTTGTTGGGGGCGTCGTCCGGCACGTACCGACGGCTGACGGCTGACGGCTGACGGCTGACAACTACGCCCCCGTCGGCGTCCCCTCCTCCGGCACCACGATTCGCTCGTCGATCAGCCACCGGCCGTCGGCGGCGACGAAGACGTAGAACTCGGCTTCCTCCGGCGCGTCGGACGGGGGGCCGGCGGTGACGACGTAGGCGCCGATCCGGCCGTCGGGGAGGGCGCGGGCGTCGCGGACGGCGACGAAGGCTTCGCGCTCGTCCTCAGGCCGGGGGCTGGGCGGCGGGATCGCGGGCAGCGTGCCGCGCACCAACACGACGCGGGAGATGTAGCCGTCGGTGAAGAACGCCAGGGCGCGGGCGAAGTCGCCGGCGTTGGCGCAGGCGATCCGCTCCCGGCTGACGCGGGCAAGCTGGCGGACCAGGGCCGGGCGAACCGGCTCGCCGTCCGGGATCGCGACGGCGGCCGGCGTTTCCGTCGCCGCGCCGGGGGTGGCGGGGCGGGTCCGGGCGCCGGCTTCGACCGTCGCGGTGGCGGCGAGGGCGGCGAGGTCGCGCGGATCGACCTCGCATTCCTCCGGGGCCGGGACGACGGGGACCTCCGCGTCCTGGGCGGCGATGGGCGGGGCCAGCAGGACGAGGGCGGTCAGCAGGGTGAGCGCGGCAATGAGCCTAGGCATGGGCCTCCTCTGGGGACGGGGTTGGGCGCCGACCGGGCGGACATCCTCCAGCGGGCACCCGGTTTCAGGTCGCCCCGCTCGGGCCGGGGAACTGTACCAATCCCCGCCCCATCCCTGCCCGTGGCACGGATCGTGGCATACCGGACCCCGGAGGCACCGCGCCGCCCGGCGCGCGCGCGCGGCAAACCGGGTCGCCGCCTCAAGGCTGTTGAGACCAGGATAGGATAGCCGCGCCGTGGTCACCGTTGCCGCACCCGAAGTCGTTTCCGAGCAATCGCCCAAACCGGATGAGCCGGAGGACGCGGCGCGCCAGGAGCGCCGCGCCGCCCTGGCGACCGCGCTGGTGGACACCGTTCCCCGAGCGGCGCGGGTGCCCACCGCCACCTACCGCTTGCAAATCAACCCGGGGTTCACGTTCCGGGACGCGGAAGCGGTCGTGCCGTACCTGGCCGACCTCGGCGCCGGCGACGCCTACGCCTCGCCGTACCTCAAGGCCAGCCCCGAGAGCACCCACGGCTACGACGTCACCGACTACGGCGCGCTCAACCCCGCCATCGGGAGCGAAGCGGACCACGCGGCGTTCGTCGCCGCGCTACGGCGGCGCCGGATGGGGCACCTGTTCGATTTCGTGCCGAACCACATGGGGGTCGCCGGCGGCGCCAACGCCTGGTGGCAGGACGTGCTGGAGAACGGTCGCGGCTCGCCCCACGCCCCCTGCTTCGACATCGACTGGACCCCGCTCAAACCGGAGCTGCGGGGCAAGGTGCTGCTGCCAATCCTGGGCGACCACTACGGCGCCGTGCTGGAGCGGGGCGAACTGGAACTCCGGTTCGACCCGGAGGCGGGGACGTTTACGGTCTGGTACTGGGCCACGCCGCTACCGGTGTCTCCCCCATCCTACGCCACGATCTTGCGCCCGGCCCTGCCGGGGCTGGAAGCGATGCTGCCCGTCGACGACGGGCACCTCCTGGAGTTCCAGTCCATCTTGACCGCGCTCGAGCGGCTGCCGGGATCGCACGAGACCGATCCGGCCCTGGTCGCCGAGCGGCAGCGGGAGCAGATCGTCGCCAAGCGGCGCCTCGCGGAGCTGGTCGGCGCGTCCGAGCCCGTGCGGGACGCGGTCGAGGCGGCGACGGCGGCGCTGGCCGGCAACCCGGCCGACCCGCGCTCCTACGACGCCCTGGACGCGCTGCTGGAGCTCCAGTCGTACCGGCTCGCATCCTGGCGGGTGGCGGCCGAGGAGATCAACTACCGGCGCTTCTTCGCCATCAACGAGCTGGCCGCGATCCGCCAGGAGGAACCGGCGGTGTTTGCCGCCGCCCACGGGCTGCTCCTGCGGTTGCTCGGCGACGGCGCGGTCACCGGCGTCCGGATCGACCACCCGGACGGGCTGCTCGACCCGGCCGGCTACGCCCGTGACCTCCAACTCGCCTACGGCCTGGAACTGGCCCGCCGCGCCTTCGACGCCCTGCCGGAACCCGAACGCGACGGCGACGCCTGGGACGACCTGGCGCCGGCGGTGCGGGAGCGGCTGGCGACCGCCGGCCCGGAGCGCCCCCTGTTCGTGGTGGTCGAAAAAATCCTCGAACACGGTGAAGAATTGCCGTCGGATTGGGCGGTGGCCGGCACGGTCGGCTACGAGTTCGCCCGCGCCACCACCGGGCTGTTCGTTGACCCAGTTTCGCGAAAGGCGTTCGACGACGTGTACGGGCGGTTCGTGGCCGCCAAACCCAACTTCGGCGACCTGGTCTACGAGAACAAGAAGCTGATCATGCGCGTCGCCCTGGCCAGCGAGGTCAACGTCCTCGCCCGCGCCCTGAATCGGATCTCCGAGCAGAACCGGCGCTCCCGCGACTACACCCTCAACAACCTGCGCGACGCCCTGCGCGAGTTGATCGCCTGCTTCCCCGTCTACCGCACCTACATCGACTGCGTCGAAGGGATCGTCGCCGAGCGCGACCGGCGCACCATCGAGGCGGCGACCGCGACGGCGAAGCGGCGCAACCCCGCGTCCGACCCCTCCGTGCTCGACTTCGTGCGCGACGTGCTGCTGCTGCGGGATCGGGACGAGCTGTCCGACGAGCAGTGTGCCATCCGCTGCCGGTTTGGGATGCGGTTCCAGCAACTGACCGGCCCGGTGATGGCCAAGGGCCTCGAAGACACCGCTTTTTATGTCTACAACCGCCTGGTCGCCCTGAACGAGGTCGGCGGCGACCCGGCCCAGTTTGGCACCCTCCCCGCCGCGTTCCACCGCCAGAACGCCGACCGCAAGCGCCGCTGGCCCCACGCCCTCCTTACCTCCTCCACCCACGACACCAAGCGCAGCGAAGACGTGCGGGCGCGGATCGCCGTCCTCTCCGAGTTGCCCCGCGAGTGGCGTATCGCGATCAACCGCTGGACCCGCCTCAACCGCAAGCACAAGTCGAAGGTCGACGGCTCCCTGGCTCCCAGCCGCAACGACGAGTACCTGCTCTACCAGACCCTGCTCGGCGCCTGGCCGTTCGCCCCCGTCGCCGGGGTGGAGCGCGCCGCGTTCGTCGCGCGGATGCGCGCCTACCTGGAAAAGGCGACCCGCGAGGCCCAGGTCCAGACCAGTTGGATCAACCCCAACGCGGCCTACGACGAGGCCGTGTCGTCGTTCGTCGGCGCCGTCCTCGACGACACCAAACCGAACCCGTTTCTGGACGACTTCGCGTCCCTGCGGGACAAGGTCGCCGTCTTCGGCGCCTGGAACGCCCTGTCGCAGCAGGTCCTGAAGCTGACCTCGCCCGGCGTCCCCGACGTCTACCAGGGCACAGAACTGTGGGATCTGAGCCTGGTCGACCCGGACAACCGACGCCCGGTCGACTACGGCCTTCGGACCGGGATGCTGCGCGACCTGCTGGCCCGCGCCGACGACCCGGCCCTGCCCGCCGATCTGGTCGCCGGTTTTTCCGACGGCCGGATCAAGCTCCACGTCACCCACCGCGCGCTCGCCTTCCGCCGCGACCACCCGGATCTCTTCACCGATGGCGACTACCTGGCCCTCGACGCGACCGGCCCCCGGCGCGACCACGTCGTCGCCTTCGCCCGCCGCCTGGGGGACCAGGCGATCGTCGTCGTCGTCCCCCGCCTCGTCGCCGGGTTGACCAAGGGCAACCCGGTCCCGCCGACCGGCGCCGTCTGGGACAAGACGACGCTGCCGGTGCCGGACGCCGCGCCCGGGGTGACCTACCGCAACCTCTTCACCGGCGAAACGGTCACCGTGGGCGAGGGCGGTCTGGCGTTGGGCGACGTGTTGGGGACGTTCCCGGTGGCGGTGCTGGTGCGTTCATCCGGCGATGGAGGCGGCGGACAAGCCCTCACCCCGGCCTAACGGCCACCGCCAGCACCGCCCAGAGAGCGCCCGGGTTCCCGGCCCGCGCGGTAGATCGGGCGAGGGGCGACGCGTGGCGCCGGGGTGAGGGCAGCCCAGGGCAAGCGCCGTTCCGCACCACCAACCATGAGGAGCAGCATGACCTCCATGACCACCGCCGACTGGCACCTCCCCTACGGCGCCAACGTCGTCCCTGGCGGCGTCCGCTTCGCCGTTTGGGCGCCGAACGCGCGCCTGGTCGAGGTCGAACTCCACGGCGACGGCGGGCCGTCCACCCATCCGCTCTCGCCCGGCGCCGATGGCGTCCACGAAGGGACCGTGCCGGGGATCGGCGCCGGGGCGCACTACAAGTACCGCCTGGACGGTGGCCAGGGGTTTCCCGATCCGTACTCCCGGTTCCAACCGGACGGGGTCCACGGCCCGTCCGAGGTCATCGACCCCGGCGCCTTTGCGTGGCACGACCGCGATTGGCCGGGGCTGGCCGCCGAAGGGTTGGTCATCTACGAGTGCCACGTCGGGACGATGACGCCCGAGGGGACCTTCGACGCCCTGATCGGCCAACTCGACGTGTTGAAGCGGCTCGGCGTGTCCGCGATCGAGTTGATGCCGGTCGCGGCTTGCCCGGGGCGCTGGAACTGGGGCTACGACGGCGTCGCCCTCTACGCCCCGAGCGCCAACTACGGGCGGCCGGACGACCTGCGCCGGCTGGTCGATGCGGCGCACGGAATCGGTCTCGGCGTGATCCTCGACGTGGTCTACAACCACCTGGGGCCGGACGGCAACTATCTGCGGGTCTACGCCGGGGATTACTTCACCGACCGCCACAAGACGCCCTGGGGCGACGCCCTCAACTACGACGGCCCGAACAGCGCCAAGGTCCGCGACTACGCGATCCTCAACGCCGGCCACTGGCTGACCGAGTACCACCTGGATGGGTTGCGCCTCGACGCCACCGACCAGATCATCGATACCGGCCCCGTCCACCTCCTCCAAGAACTGACCGCCCGCGTCCGGGCGGCCACCTCCCGCTCCGTGGTGATCGTCGCCGAGGACGCCCGCAACGACGTCAAGATCGCCCGCCCGGCCGAGGACGGCGGCTACGGCCTGACCGGCGTCTGGGCGGACGACTTTCACCACCAGGTCCGCGTCTTCTTGACCGGCGAGCGCGAGGCCTACTACGCCGACTACGAGGGCACCGCCGCCGACATCGCAGCCACCATCGCGGGGGGATTCTTCTATCAGGGGCAACCGGCGCCGCGGGCCAAGAAACCGCGCGGCACCCCGGTCACCGGCGAACCGGCGACCGCCTTCGTCTTCTGCCTCCAGAACCACGACCAGGTCGGCAACCGCCCCTACGGCGAGCGGCTGCATCACGACGTCGCCGCCGGCCGCTACGCCGTTGCTTCGGCGCTGCTGCTGTTCGCCCCGGAAACGCCGCTCCTGTTCATGGGCCAGGAGTTCGCCGCGTCGGCCTCCTTCCTGTACTTCACCGACCACGAACCGGAGTTGGGGCGCCTCGTCACCGAAGGCCGCCGCGAGGAGTTTAAGGCGTTCCGGGCCTTCCAGGACCCGACCCTGCGGCACGAAATCCCCGATCCCCAGGCCGCAGAAACGTTCCACCGCTCCAAGCTCAACCTCGCCGAACGCCAGATCAACGCCGGGATCTACGCCCTCTACCAAGCGCTGCTGGCCCTGCGCCGGGACGACCCGGTGCTGGCGACCCAGGACCGCGCCCGCACCCGCGCCGCCGCCGTCGGCGCCCAGGCGATCGCCGTCCACCGCTGGCACGAGCACCGGCACCGCCTCCTGATCGCCAACGCCGGGCCGTCGGTCGGGATCCTGGTCAAGGACCAGCCGCTCCTGGCGGCCCTGCCCCTGGCCAACGCCGAACCCCTCCTCTCGACCGCCGAGCGCCGCTTCGGTGGCGGCGGGGACCGGGCCTTCGTGACCGACAAGGGGGACGGGTGGCGAATCGAGGTGCCGGCGCGGACGGCGGTGGTGTTCGGGTTCGAGGAGGACGAGAGAGGACCGAGGACCGGGGCCTGAGGACTGGGACGGAGAACGATCGCGGTCGTCGAACCGCCTACCGCCTTCCGATACGGCCGGGAGGACCATGATCATTCGCGATGCCGTTGAGGGCGACCTCGCCCAGATCGCGCGCTTCTTCCGGGACATCGTCGCCGCCGGTGAGACCTACGCCTACCCCGAGGACCTGGACGACCAGGCCATCGCCGACCTGTGGCTGGAGCGACCGCCGGGGCGGACCGTGGTCGCCGCGAACGACCAGGGGATCGTGGTCGGGAGCGCCAAGATGGGTCCCAACCGGCCGGGGCGCGGGTCGCACATCGCGACGGCCAGTTTCATGGTCGACCCGGCGGCCCAGGGCCGAGGGATCGGTCGCGCACTGGGCGAGGAAGCGGTCCGGTGGGCGCGCGACCAAGGCTATCGCGGGATGCAGTTCAACGCGGTCGTCGAGACCAACGCCGCGGCGGTCCGGCTCTGGCAATCGTTGGGCTTCGCGATCATGACGACGATTCCGGAAGCCTTCTCGCATCCGCGGCACGGCCTGGTCGGGTTGCACGTGATGTACCGGCGGATCTAGAACGCCGATCTCCGGCGCGAGCGATGGATTGCTCCCGTACCCGCCGGACGTCGGCACTGGCAGATCACGGACCGAGCGGACACGCCGGAGATCGAAGCACCCCGGCCCATCTCGTTGCTTCCCGCCTACCGCCCCCTCCCCACCAGCCGCAACCGTCGCCCGACCTCGTACAGGTTGAGATCCCACCCCCAGCCGAACGCCTTGGGGACGATCGCGCGCCGGTCCTCCGGGTTCCACCACCGATCCAGCAGTCGCGCCCGCGTGATCGGCCGCACGTCGTAGGGCACCCCCAGGACCTCGCCGGTCCCCTTGCCGCCCTTGCTCGGTTCGCTCGTCGTGGTGCTCCTGTGCCGCGGCCCGTCGAGGAACCGCCGTCTCGCTCGATTGCCGACCGCCGACCGCCGACGGTCACCCGCCTACTCGTACCGCAGCGCCTCCGCCGGGGCGATCCGCGCCGCCTGGCGCGACGGCACCCAGGTCATCACCAGGGCGATCGCGACGGTGGCGACCAGGATGGTCGCGATCACCGGCCACGGGACCGAGAAGCCGGCGCCGTCCGCCGCGTCGTCGGCGGTGAACAGGTTGCGGGCCAGCACGACGCCCAGGATCGTGCCGGAGAGGACGCCCATGCCAACGATGAAGGCGGTCTCGATCAGGAACGAGAGCGAGACCAGGCCCCGCCGGTAGCCGATGGCGCGCAGGACGCCGATCTGCTGCCGCCGCTCGACGACCGAGCGGAAGGCGATCACCCCGACCGCCGCCACGCCGACCAGCAACCCCAGCCCCATGAACCCCTGGACCAGGTAGAGGAAGCCGGAGGACTGGCGCTGCTGGTCCTCGACCTCGCCGCGCAACGAGACGCCTTCGACGCCGTTCTGGAGCAGGGCGGCCTCGATCTCCTGGGCGACGGCGTCGGCCCGATCGGGGTCGGCGAGCCGCACGTAGTAGGAAATCAGGGCCGGGTCTGGGGCGACGGCGGCGACCGTGTCGCGGGCGGTGAACAGCCCGGCCAACGCGCCGACCTTCTCGTCGATCACGCCGACGATCGTCACCGCGGAGATCCCGCCGTCGGCGCGGGCCAGTTCGACCCGGCGCGGGGCGAAGGTTTCGTCGTCCCAGCCGACGCCGGAGAGGACGAAGCGGTCGTCCGACCCTTCCTCAAAGCCACCGCCGCCGTCGAGGGCCGAGGCGTCGATCACGGCCAGGGTCGGGTCGGCGCGGAGGGCGGCGACGACCGCCGCGTCGTCGGCGTAGCCCACGGCGCGGGAGAGGAAGGCGAACTCGCTCCCGTCCAGGAACGCCGGATCCATGCCGCGCAGGTCGACGTTCTTCCAGTCCGGCGCGCCGGCGAGGCGGACCTCGGAGCCGAACAGGCCCGGGCTGGCGACCACGCCGACGGCGGCGATCTCGCCGGCGGCGACGCCCTGGGCCGCCAGATCGCCTCGAAAATCGGCCAGCGGGTTGGCGTTGGAGGCATCGGCGCGGACATCCCAGCCGGCGGTCGCCTCGTCGCCGAGGTAGAGGGCGGTGTAGTTGTGGTTCATGGTCGCGACCATGACCAGCGAGAAGACGATCAAGGAGAACATCGCGATCGTCAGCCCGGTCCGGCCGCGCGCCGCGCCGGGGTAGGCGACCGCCGTCCGCACCGCCGGCAGGCTCCCTTTGAACAGCCCGCCGAGGCGGCTGACCCCGGCCAGCAGGAGGTCGGTGTTCTGCAGGATGACCATGGTCGCGCCGACGACCATGAAGATCCCGGAGAGGAAGAACATCTCGATCTCGCCGTCGAGTTCGCCGACCAGGGCGTTCATCGCGTTTTGGGGCAGCATCCAGAGCGCCAGCAGGTACAACCCGGCGGCGGAGAAGACCGGGCGGCTCGCCACCCCGAAGAAGCGCAGCGGCAGCGCGATCCCGAACGGGAGCAGGCTCATCCCGGCGTAGAACGGGAAGGCGACCCCGGCGCCGGCGCCTTGGATGGCCAGCAACCCACCCAGGCCGAGCAGCAGCGCCCCCCAGACCAGGGTCCGCTTGCGGCGGTGCCCGGTGGCGACGTCGGGGATGTCGCGGACCGCCGCGACCACGTTCAGGCGGCTGATCTTCCAGGAAGAGCCGACCACGGCCAGAAAGGTGATCACCACCCCGAGGCAGTAGGCGACGACCAGGCTGCGCGGTTCGACGTGCGGCTCGATCGCCAGGAAATCGCCGAACAGCGCCCGCAGCCCGGCGGCGATCCCGAACGCGGCGCCGACGCCGAGCGCGGCGCCGACGAGGCCGGAGAGCAACGCATAGCCGCTGCCCTCGGCGACGAACTGCTGGATCAGTTGCTTACGCTGGGTACCGACGGCGCGGGCCATCCCCATCTCGGACCGCCGCTCCGCCGCCAGCATCGTGAAGATCAGCACGATCAGCAACACGCCGGCCGCGATCGAGAACAGGCCGAGGACCAGGAACAACCCGGTGAACAGCGCCGCGATCCCCTCCGCCTGCTCGACCATATCGGCCTTGATCGGATCGACGCCCAGGTTCTGCCCGGCCAGCGCGGAGCGCAGCGCGGCGACGGCGGACTCGCTGCCATCAGCCGCGTCGCGGACGCCGCCGGCGCCGGAGACCGCGATCATGGACACGGTGTCCGGCTGGCCGGTCAGCGCTTGCATCTGGGCGAGGGGCATCACCAGGCCGACCGCCGTTTCGCGGTGGCCGGCCAGGGTGGAGTCCTCAACCACGGCGGCGACCGTCAGCGGCAATGGCTTGTTGGCAAAGAACGCGGTGACGGTGTCGCCGGCGGCGGCGTCCAACTCCTTGGCCGCCTCCTCGCTGATCGCGACCTCGTTGACCGCGAACGCGGCCAGATCGACCGCGTTGCCGTCGGTCCCCCGCAGGCCGCCGAAGGCGTCCAAGCGGGCGGGGTCGATGCCGGTCAGGATGGCGGTCGGTTCGCCCTGCCCGGCGCTGTCGTGGCGAACAGGGACCCGGGCATCGAGGATCGGCAGCAGGCCGTCGACCTCGGGGATGCCGGCCGTGGCCCGCTCGACCACCGCCAAGGCATCGGCGCCGAACGTGTCGTCCAAGGCGGCGTACAGGTCGGCCTCGGGGGACCGGCTCTGCACGACCACGGCGTCGACCCGGCCGAGCTGGCGGTAGGTGTCGGACGTCGCCGAGTAGTCGAGCGTGTCGCCGACGCCGAGCGCGGTCGAGATGATCAGGGTCGAGAGCATCAGCCCGACGACGATCAGGGCGGTTTGGGCGCGCCGGCGCGGGATGTTGCGCACGCCGAGCTTGAAGATCACCGGTCGCCGCCAGGCGACCCAGGCGACCGACAGCAGGCAGAGGGAAAGCAAGGCGATCAAGGTCGCCATGATCCCGGACATGGGCAGGCCGAAGACCTCGTTCACGGTGAGGCGTTCCTTTCGAGGATGGGGGGGACGGGCTTGCGCCCGTGCGCGACGGTTAGCCGTCGACGTCAGTCCGCCCCCGTCATCGCGAGGGCCGGCGCCGGGGCCGGAACCCGAACGACCTCCGGTTCGGCGCGCGGGATCTCCTGGCCGACGATCACTCCGTCCTGCATCCGGACGATCCGGTCGCAGCGGGCGCCGATGCCGGGGTCGTGGGTGACGAGGACGAAGGTCAGGCCGGCGCGCTGGTTCAAATTGCGCATCAGGTCCATGATCTCGGTCGCGGTCTTGGAATCGAGCGCCCCGGTCGGCTCGTCGGCCCAGACGATCGCCGGGTCGTTGACCAGGCTTCGGGCGATGGTGACCCGCTGGCGCTGGCCGCCGGAGAGTTCGGCGGGGCGGTGCGCGGCCCACTTGGCCAGGTCGACGGTCGCCAGCGCCGCCAGCGCCTTGGCGCGGGCCTCCTTCGGCTTGACGCCGGAGACCAGGAGCGGCAGCTCGACGTTCTCGACCGCCGAGAGGACGGGCAACAGGTTGTAGACCTGGAACACGAAGCCCATCCGGCGGGCGCGGTAATCGGTCCGCTTGCGGTCGGAGAGCCGGGCCAAGTCCTGGCCCCCGAGCCAGATCGTGCCGCCGTCGACCGTGTCGAGGCCGGACAAGGAGTTGAGCAGGGTGGTCTTGCCGCAGCCGGACGGCCCCATCACGGCGACCATCTCGCCGCGGGCGACGGCGAAGTCGACGCCGCGCAGGGCCTGGACCTTGTCGGTCCCGGTGTCGTAGGTCTTGACGATCCCCTCGGCCCAGATGATCGCGTCGGGGTGGGGTTGCGCGGCGGCGCCGGATCGCGGGGATTTGCCGGCGGTGGTGCGTCGGAACACGGACACGGTGGTGGTCCTTTCTGGGGTCGTACGGCACCTCGAAGGGGAGCCGCCGCCATCGGGCGGCGATTCACCGGGCCAGCAGGAAGCCGCCGGGAACAGAGTTCGCCATCACCACCAGCACCGCCACTTGGACGATCAGGTAAACGACGGCGGCGGAGACGACGGCGAACCGCGCATTCATGGCGATCCCTCCCGCGCGCGTGGACCCTTGGTCCACCGGCCCGTCCCGGCGAAACCGGGCGTGCTCCGATGGTGCCCGAGCGGCCCCGGAGGCGCACCGTGCGGATTACGTGTTGGGGATACGTGGTTGGCGGCGGCGGTCGCCCCGGCGCCGCGTAGGTAACGGGGAGTTACCTAGCCGGCGGCCCGGTGGGGCGTCCGGCGGCGTGGTCCCGGGCCGCGCGGCGGTCGACGAATGGCGTGCGGTGTCGCTCGCTCGGGGGTCAGTCGGCGACCGCGACGTGCGGCCCCGGCCGCGACCATCGCGCGGCGGCGCCGGCCGGCGCCGTTTCGACGCGGCCGGGGCCGGTCGGCGCGGAGATGACGTACTTCTTCAGGTAATGGGCCGGGCGGTAGAGCCGCTTCGCGTAGGTCAACCCGCTCTTGCCGAGGTCCTGCTCGATGTTGAAGAAGCGGCAGCCGACGGTCGACAGATACCGGCATGTCTGGTGCAACAGGTAAGGATAGACCCCCGGAACGGCATGGTCTGCCTTCCAAAAGTGCCCGAGCGCGTAGCCGTTGGGGAGGGTTTGGTTGACCGAGAACCCGAGCA